>NZ_JAAHHC010000015.1:0-403430 GCF_010672265.1 Moorena sp. SIO3A2 | reverse complement strand
TGATAGCTGATAGCTGATAGCTGATAGCTGATAGCTGATAGCTGATAGCTGATAGCTGATAGCTGATAGCTGATAGCTGATAGCTGATAGCTGATAGCTGATAGCTGATAGCTGATAGCTGATAGCTTACCTACTCACTGTCCATCATAGGATTCATCACAATGGTGCGAGATATCACTACAACATTGCTCACCACCAAGTGTCACCTATAAGATATACTTTCCCTGAACTCTACAAATAATGACATCAAGGATAGTATCTATGTGCAGAGTACTGGGCTATATTGGAGAACCTTTAGCAATTTCCAAGTTAATCCTCGAACCTGATAATTCTTTGGTTAATCAAAGTTACGATTCAGATTACCATCATATGGTACAGTTAGCAGGGTTTGGACTTGCTACTTGGAAAAAAGACACTCTCAGCGCCAATTATCCTTTCATCTATAAAGGAACTAAACCACCTTTTTATGACAGAAATTTACAGTCTTTGTGTGAGAGTCATGAGACTAATTTACTTTTATCCCACATCCGAGCAGCATACTACACTTATGAAGCGGTTGTCCATGAGCATAATTGCCACCCGTTTATTTTTCCAGGATTCCGTTTAGCTTTAGCACACAATGGCTGGATATACGGGTTTCAAGAGATTCGCTTCCCTTTATTAAATAAGTGCAGACCAGAAATTATCCAGAATCTAGAGGGAAGTACCGATACTGAGGTAATCTATGCTCTAATTATGTCACAGGTCGATGATCCGACCAAGGATTTGTCTGTTGATGAAATTCTAGATGCTATCAACAAGACAGTTAAAATTATTCTTGATGTTCAAACTGAGTACAATTGTGAAGGAATCAGTGTTCTAAAATTGTTCCTGGCAGATAGTAATGATTTATTAGTTGCCAATCTCGGGATTGGCTATAACCGACAGCTAGATGTACCAGGTGACTGGCAAAAATTAACAAATGAAGAATTACAAGAGCTGAAAAGCGATAGAGAAAAAGATGCATTGTACCTCCTCAAGAGTCCTGTTTGGTCATTGAAGGGCAAAAATTTTGGAGATTATGATGGTTTTAAGATGCAATCTGCAGCAGATGAAGATGTACGCTCTGTTATTATTTCTTCCGAACCACTGACTGAAGATGTGACTGGTTGGTCAATGGTTCCTTTTCAACATATTTGTTTTTTCGATAACAATAATGGTAATCCAAGAGTTGAGACTAAACCATTTCCCTTCAACTAATTTTTATCCAGTCGCTGATTTCTAACTGGTAATCGAGTAGCTAGGTTGGGTTTAAGTGTTAGACCCAACCATCAATGCTATTGCAGTTATTAATTGGATGAGGTACTTACTTCTGGGTTGCGCGGGAGTAGGGAGTAGGGAGGAGGGCAGTCATAAAATCTGGTTATTTGTGGACTATACGGCGATTCAACTATAACATCCTTGATGCCATTTTCTATAATAAGGGGTTATAGCGCTTATCAAAAAACCTGGAAATTATGAAAAAATACATTCCACTCCTAGGGCGGATATTCCTTTGTGCTATTTTTCTTAAAGCTGGTATCGATAAACTATTTAACCCAACCTATACTCAACAATTGATGGAATCCAAAGGGGTTCCCGGTATACTGATTATTCCCACCATCATTATACTGTTGGCGGGTGGATTATCCGTATTACTAGGCTATAAAGCTCGTTGGGGAGCATTAGCGCTAATTGGATTTTTAATTCCCACCACCTTGATTTTTCACACAGATTTCTCTAATCAAATGCAAGAAATTCAATTTCTGAAAAATCTAGGACTAATCGGTGGATTATTGATGGTAGCAACCTTTGGACCAGGACCAGTTAGCTTTGATAACCGCAGTCTCTGGGATCGAATCCAGTTCGTCTTGCCATTAAAGTATGACTGGCGGAGAATCTTAGGTCGATTTCGGTTTTAGGGAGTCGGGAGTCGGGAGCGGTGCGACCCGTGGCGAATTTAATTCTTAATGCGGAAAGCGCACCGAGGGAATCGGGAAAGGGAGGGAAGTGTGGGAAGTTTGGGGAGATGGGTAGATGGGGAGTCAGATGAGGGAATTCATCAAGACCATGATAAAAAAAGTATTTAAAGATACCAAATTAATCCAAAACTACCTATTCCCTGTTCCCTGTTCCCTGTTCCCTCTTAAAAACTGGCAATTAGCAATCACCAATTACCATTTTCACCATTCCCTCAACTGTGTTACTAGCTTCTTAACCTTAGAACTGTTGAGGAATTGCAGAAATTCCTGGGTCAGCTGCTGCTCCTTTTGCCTAAACTCAAGAATACGGTCTTGCTGAATAGGAGTTCTTTCTGCTATCGGAATAGTAATCAGTTGATTGAGTTGTTTCCTCAGGGAAAGCTGCTGCTGCAAAATAGCCTCATAGCCTGCTTTGATTTGCTCCTCTTCAGGTAAGTATGGTATTTTTTCGTGAACCCTAGTTTGAGTCTTGTCTTGATTAGACAAATCGTCTTTTTGCTCTGGCACTGGGAAGAAATTTAGCACCAGTTGCGCCGACTGCACCCGTTTTTGTTGCTGCAGCAACTCAGATAAACTCAGGTAGGCATTATCCAAGTTGAGTTTATAGGACTGCTTTTGCTCCTGAGACAATTTCTCTTGAGACAGTTTAGTTACATCTTGCCCCAGGGACTGATATACATTGACTGCTTGCTTATGAAAAATAATGGCGAGTTCTGGCTGGTTTTGTGCCGCCAGGACAGCACCAATAGTCCTAAAGGTAAATGCTTCCCCAGCTAATGAACCCACTTCCCGATGAATCACTAGGGCTTGTTGGTGAGACTCTAATGCTTGTTGGTACTTTCCTAGGCGATGGTAAGCGATACCTAAATTATTCAGAAGCATTCCCTCTGAAATGCGATCGCTTACTTCTTTGGCAATAGTCAAGGCTTGCTGATAGGACAACTGTTCCTGTTCGTGCTTGCCTAGACGGTGGTAAACTAACCCTAGGCTATTGAGCAGTGTTCCTTCGTCTGCCTGTGACACTAGAGAATTGTTTTCCGATTTATCCAGTATTTCTCGATAGATATCGAGAGCTTGCTGGTAGGAATCCAGGGACTGGTGGTCTTGACCCAGCTTATAGTATATATTCCCCAAATTATGGAGAGTCCTGCCTTCGTAGCCACGATTGCTCACTTCTCGGTAGATGGCTAAGGCTTGTTGATAGAATTCTAGGGACTTTTGATCGTCCCCTAGGTTGGAATACGTTAACCCCAGATTATTAAGAGTACTCCCTTCCCCGGTGCGATCGCCTAATTCTCGATCAATTGCTAAGGATTGCTCAAAGAACGACCTGGCTAATTGATATTGACCAAGTTCATCATGAACCCACCCAATAAAATATAGCGCTACTCCTTCTTGATAGCGATCGCCAATGTTTCGTTTAAGTTCTAGGTACTTCTGGAAGCTCTCTAAAGCCTCTTGTAATTGACCTGTACTTAACTGTTGGCGACCTTTAACATAGAGCTGCTGGGGTGGAGTGACTTGGTCTTGGCTAGTTTGGTCAAGACTAGTTTGGTCAAGACTAGTTTGGTCAAGACTAGTTTGGTCTTGGCTAGTTTGGTCTTGAGCCAGAATAGGCGAAAGGGGGAATGTCAGAGAAATGAGTAAAGAGGCAGTGGTCAGCAGGAAGGATGAAGGAACATGAATAAAGGATAAGAGTTTTTGCTTCAATTCAAACTTCCTAGTTTCCACTTGACAATGGTGTTGTCACACCTTATTATATATATCCTGAGTTTAATCAGTTGGTCAGCAAGTACAATTACTTATTCACTCTCTAACTGAGCCTCTTGGTTATCATCTTTTGTTTTCTTAGTAGTCTTCTTGGTGGATTTCCCAGAGGTTTTATTTTTGGTGGAAGTCTTTGATTTACTGGACTTGCTACCAGATTTACCCGATGACGCCTTAGCTGCTATGAGTTCCAAGGCGGTTTCTAAGGTTAACTCCTCCATTGATGTTCCCTCTGGCAGAGAGGCATTAACTTTGCCATGGTTCACATATATGCCATAGGGACCCTGATAGATATTGACTGGCTCGCTATCTTTAGGATGAACCCCTAGTTCCCGTAAGGGTTTTTTAGTCTTGCTGCGAGAACCGCCCCTTGTCCTCTTAGGTTGTGCCAGCAGCTCTAATGCACGGTCTAGGGTAATTGTCAAGACGTTATCCTCAGCTTTTAGGGAGCGGTAATCTTTGCCCTCCTTCCCTTGGTCATGGACAACATAAGGACCAAAGCGTCCGATTGCGGTTTTGACCGGTTTGCCTGTTTCCGGATGAGGACCGAGAAGGCGGGGGAGTGCTAGGAGACCCACTGCCATTTCTAGGTGTACATCTTCCTTATTTACCCCCTTAGGCAAAGAGACACGTTTGGGTTTTTTCTTCTTATCCTCTGTTGCGTCACCTAGCTGTAGATAGGGACCATAATTTCCATTGAGGATATAAATTGCTTCACCCGTTTCTGGGTGTATTCCCAATTTCTCTGGCCCCTCCATTTTCTGCTGAATCAGTACCTGAACCTGCTCAATGTTTAGTTCAGCTGGGGTGAGGTCTTGGGGAATCGAAGCAGTAAGTACACCATTGCCATTGTTCACCTCGACATAGGGACCAAATTTGCCGATCCGGACTCTAGCATCGAGGTCTTCGAGTTCAACAGTACGGGCAACAATGGGGTCAATCTCATTAATCCGTTCCTTGACTTGGTTATCGAGACCCTTTTCTCCCAAATAAAAGTTCTGCAGGTAAGGAAGCCATGGCGCTGCTCCATTGGCAATGTCATCTAAGGTGCGCTCCATTTTGGCCGTGAAGCTCGTGTCCACCAAGTCGGGAAAGTTTTGTTCGAGCAAATTAGTAACTGCAAACGCCGTAAACGTTGGAGCAAGGGCATTTTTCAGTTTCTGAGCATAGCCTCGGTCAATGATAGTACCAATAATACTAGCGTAGGTACTGGGACGACCAATCCCCTCTTGTTCCAAGGTTTTGACCAAGGTCGCTTCCGTGTAACGGGCTGGGGGTTGGGTTTCGTGACCGATAGCTTCTAGTTCTCTACAGTTAGGATGATCTCCCACTTTCAAAGCTGGCAGAATCACTTCCTGGTTTTCTAGAGCAGCGTTGGGGTCATCAGACCCTTCCACATAAGCCCTTAGATAACCTGGGAAGTCAATGCGCTTACCGGTAGCCCGAAATCCGGCATTTTCCACTTGCAAATCAACCACAATTTGAGTTTGTCGAGCATCCGCCATTTGACAAGCAACGGTACGCTTCCAAATCAGGTCATAGACTTTAAATTCGCGATCGCTTAATCCCGTTTCTTGAGAAGTTTTGAATGTACTCCCTGCTGGACGAATGGCTTCGTGAGCTTCTTGAGCTCCTTTGCTCTTAGTGGTATACTTTCTCGGTTTGGGGCTAAGGTACTCTACCCCGTATTTTTGTTCAACGCAGCTACGGGCTGCTGTGATCGCTTGTTCAGACAAATGTACTGAGTCTGTACGCATATAGGTAATGAAACCCTTTTCATACAGACTCTGGGCAGTCCGCATCGTATCACGAGCCGATAGTCCCAGTTTCCGGTTGGCCTCCTGTTGCAGGGTCGAGGTAGTAAAGGGGGGTGAGGGTTTCCGAGTAACAGGTCGTTCTTGTAAATTAGTAACCGTCCAGACTTGATCATACAGGTTGTCTTTGAGTGCTTTAGCCTCCACTTCACTCAACAATTTGACCTGCCTACCTTCGATAATGTCACCTGTATTGGCATCGAAATCACTACCGGTAGCAATTTTCACCATGTCCAGGGTTACTAGCTTAGCATCAAAGGAACTTCCTGCTTCTAGAATCCCTTTCAAATCCCAATAGGTGCCCTTGCGGAAGGCACGGCGTCGGCGTTCTCGATTCACCAACAGCCGCACTGCTACAGACTGTACCCGACCAGCTGATAAGCCCCAAGCCACTTTTTTCCACAGCAGCGGTGAGAGGGTGTAGCCCACGAGTCGGTCAAGAATCCGCCTTGTTTCCTGAGCTCTTACCACCTGATCATCGATCTCACGGCAGTTTTGTAGGGCATTTTGAATAGCATCCTTAGTGATTTCGTGAAATACCATCCGCTTAGTTGGCACTTTCGGATTTAAGATTTGTAACAAATGCCAACTAATACTCTCCCCTTCTCGGTCTTCATCCGTAGCCAAAATCAGTTCATCAGAATCCTTCAGAGCTGCTTTGAGCTGTTGGACAACCTGTTTCTTGTCTTTAGGCACCAGGTAAAGCGGTTCAAAGTCAGCTTCCACATTTACCCCAAACTTAGCCCACTTTTCCCCCTTGTATTTTTCGGGGATTTCACTAGCTGATTGAGGTAAATCACGGACATGACCCATGGAGGCTTCGACCTGGTAACCAGGAGGTAAGTAGTTCCGAATGGTGCGAGCTTTAGTAGGAGATTCGACAATTACAAGGGTTGTCATCGGAGTTTCAACAATAGCGGCGGTGTTGAATAGTCTAATTTAAATACTATTTCTCAAAGGTCGAGGGAGTAAGCCAGTATACTTGCTCCCTACTGAGTCTGGGTATGGTTTTCCAGCATAGTTTTCCAGCATAGTTTTCCAACATTAAGTAGAACCCCCTGATGGCAGTATAAGCTTGCCTCTTAATTTCTACAGTACGCTACTTGTGTTGCAGGCTAACACGAACAAGGAGCAACTGTGTGGGAAAGGAAGTCAGGCAACTCGACCATAGGTACGGGGATTTGAGGGCTACTTATACTTATATATATATATGCGCTTCAGCAGTACTCCCTACTTTTTCGGATTGTGCCAGAAATAATCTTTACCTAGAGGTAAACCACGAATAGCTCATGTAGTATTCGCCATCCAATAGAGCACCGTTAACACCGTAAGTACACCCCTATCCCAATTCCTCTCACTGCTGCTCAAAGATTTGTAAACAATTCGTTCGTTGCCTTCAAAGGTAACATTGATCCGGTGTACGACATAGCTAGTCTCACCTTACCGTGGCACAGAGGGCAGTGAAAGGGCATAAATACGGAATTGTACTTTGTCCAATCTCCAAGGCATACAAGCCATTTTCCCAACTAGCTACAATCACCGATATGATAAGAAAGTTAATCTGGATACTCAAATAACCATAGATCATATCATTAAAGCCTATGGATTTTGCCAATCTTGCCGCCCAGTTGAATGCTGGGGTAATTTTGCCAGAGGGAATTGTAGTTATTACCCTCTTGCTAGTGTTAATCATTGACCTGATTGCTGGGAAAAAGTCGGCTCAAACTATTTCCTATGTAGCCATTGGGGGTCTACTTGCTGCCATAGTTGCCCTGTATTTCCAATGGGATGCTGCAAATCCCATTGCCTTCTTTGGGGAATTTAATGGTGACACCCTGAGTGTGGCATTTCGTGGCATCATTGCCCTATCGACTGTGTCAACGATTTTGATGTCAATTCGTTATGTGCAGCAGTCGGGTACATCCTTGGCAGAATTTATTGGCATTTTGCTCACGGCTACTTTAGGAGGGATGTTCCTGTCCGGGGCGACGGAGCTGGTTACGATTTTTATATCCCTCGAAACCCTCAGTATTTCCTCCTACCTGATGACGGGTTACATGAAGCGTGACCCCCGTTCCAATGAGGCCGCTTTGAAATATTTGCTGATTGGAGCAGCCAGTTCAGCCGTATTTTTGTATGGTGTCTCCCTATTATATGGGTTGTCTGGGGGACAAACGCAGTTGAGTGCGATCGCTCTTGGAGTTGCTGACCTAGAATCCGGTCAATCCCTAGGTCTTCTGATTGCGTTGGTGTTTGCGATCGCTGGTATTGCTTTTAAAATCTCAGCAGTTCCTTTCCACCAATGGACTCCTGATGTTTACGAGGGTTCTCCCACCCCAGTGGTAGCGTTTCTCTCAGTTGGTTCTAAAGCCGCTGGCTTTGCTCTAGCAATTCGTCTACTGATCACTGCTTTCCCATTGTTAAGCGATCAGTGGCATTTTGTGTTCACTGCTTTGACTATCCTAAGTATGATTTTGGGTAACGTGGTTGCCCTAACTCAATCCAGCATGAAACGGATGCTAGCCTATTCCTCTATTGGTCAGGCTGGGTTTGTGATGATTGGTCTAATTGCTGGGACCCAAGCCGGTTACGCTAGCATGATTTTCTACATGCTGGTTTACTTGTTTATGAACTTAGGGGCTTTCGCTTGTGTCATTCTGTTTACCCTACGCACTGGTACCGACCAAATTAGTGAGTATGCTGGTCTTTATCACAAGGATCCACTGCTGACTTTGGTTTTAAGTGTTTGTTTGCTATCTTTAGGTGGTATTCCACCCTTTGCTGGATTCTTTGGTAAAATCTATTTATTCTGGGCTGGTTGGCAAGCAGGATTGTATACTTTAGTCTTACTAGGCTTGTTAACTAGTGTGGTTTCGATTTACTACTACATCCGTGTGGTCAAGATGATGGTAGTGAAGGAACCTCAAGAGATGTCGGATGTGGTCAAGAATTATCCCGAAATTCGCTGGAGTTTACCCGGTATGCGTCCGTTACAGGTCGGTTTAGTGATGTCGTTAATTGCGACCTCTCTGGCAGGCATTTTGTCCAATCCGCTGTTTTCTTTGGCCAATGATTCTGTTGTTAATACCCCCATACTGCAACAGGCCGTGATTAGTGCTGAGCTGTCTCAAGGGCATCAGGTTTCATTCATGAGTGCTGATAATTGAGGCCCTCAGAGCCATATACCCCAAGGGGTGCATCTCATATTTGTAAAAAAGAAGGGAAGTGTGGGGAGTGTGGGAAGTGTGGGAAGTGTGGGAAGTGTGGGAATTTTCGCCCGAATTTTTTCCTAATTGCATGGATTGAGATGCACCCGACCCCAAGCGCCCCTTCCTTTAGGATAGGGCGCGAACAAGAGATTTTAGCTTGAGTGAGTTAGCCTGACTTTACGGTCAGGCTTTTCTACTCATTGGAACCTCATTGGATCGAGTTTTGGGATAAATTTCTGGTCATGGATAATTGCAATGTCTTGAGAGTTACTAAAGCTTCACGGATTTTCCCTATCACTGGTTGAAGATTAGCTTTAGACAGTCTCCAATAGATGTACTGAGAATAATCTGCGTAGAACTTGAGTAACCTGTCAAATTGCCACGTTTTAGGAATACAGTCATAGCCTAGATGGAGCATGGTTTTATAATTCAGAATCTCTAAGACTGCTAGTTCTGAATCGCTAAGTTCGTGTTTCCAAGCCTCAATGCGATCGCTACTAACGGGTTTAAAGGTCTTGGCGTGCCATCCTAGCTCACGGGTCGGTACCAATTTTTTTTGAGCATTTTTTTTGTTAAACTCCAGCATTGATTGGCTAAAGGATACCCCGAGCCAATTACAAATTCCCTGGAGTTCTTCTTCTGGATTTGTCACTAAGTCTTCGTAGAAGAGGATATGAAACCGCTCGTCATTTTGATAGTGTTTAATGACCTGGAATAAATTTTGCCATTGTTTGGTTGTCGCTACCACATTGGCGATACAGGAGCCCTTCCAAGTTTTGGCAAATTTTTGCTCATTTCTTTTTAGGGAAGCATAGATTGCTCTGAGGTCTCGGATAATTAGAATTAATCTGGCATTAGGGAAATACTTGAGAATGGTCTTAATATTATAGATATTACAAGGATTTTTATCTCCCCAACAACCTGCTTGACCATCAAACTGCTGTATATAGGTTTGATAAACTGTGGCGACTGCTGTTGAATAATTCAGTGGTTTCTGAGCTGTCAAATTTTCTCGCAACTGCTGTCGGTCAATGTTCCACTCCCGAAACCTTGGATCACCGTAGATATCTGTCAAGAAGTTATCGATTTGATTGCTTAAGTCTTTCGATGAACCGTATTTTGGATCCAGATTAACAAAAAACCGACTTTCAGGAGGAATACAAAAATGAGGATGAGCGGTCAGCATTAACCGCAAAAGCGTTGTTCCAGAACGTCCCATCCCAAAAATAAAAAGTGGCTGATTTTGTTGAGACAAAGATTCCATAATGTGTCGATGACGGTAGAGTTTATTTTTGAACTTGAGCAATATAGCACCTTGACTTGTCTCAGCTTGCTTAGCTGATCTGTCCTATCACGTTAATTTGAACACTTATACTAGGCTTGATTAGCTTGAGTTAATTGAAAATTGTTAATTGGCAATTTTCAATTTTTATTTTCAATTAATGAACACCCAATACTGATAAGTAGTCAACCGAACTCACTATCAGCTTTTGACTATCTAATTCCCACTCTAATAGATAGCCCTAGTATAGTAACTGTGGGTCAAAAAGGGATTACAGCAGCTGATTTAGGATACAGTATGCACCAGGACTGCAGGATTTTTAGTTTATTTGCCAAACCTTTAGGATTTCTCTGTGTCGTTGAATCTTTTTAAAATGCTACCCTGTCTTGATGCAATAGCGAGTGGTTTTGGCGCTGCGTGGGTCACCTGCGTCCGCACCTTGAAAGCCCCATGGGAACCCCCAAGAGCGCGCTCCATCACGCTTTTATTGAAATTATTCAGAATTGCTGAAAGCACGGAATTCAAAACCATGATTTATCCAGGGATAGCCAACTCGTCTTCCTGTGCGATTTCAGAACTATCAAGAAACTATAACTTATGACTTAGGAATTCATCAGTCGGAACTGATCAGGTAATTAACCAGCCTGGAATCACAATTCTGAAGTCGTTTGACAGCCTAATTGCTCCCTGATGATGACGAGATACACCAAATCTTTTTTCCTCTTAACAGTATATTTACTAATTTTTTACATTGTCAAGCCAAAGTCTGATAGATCAGCCTTAAGACGTAAATTTGGTGAAAATCACCTCAAAATTCCTCAAAATTTCTGAAAATTTGATAAAAATAATATATAATTAATTGGTTTAATTAATATTATTTCAATATAGAAAAATTCATCTACATAACTTAAATATTATAACCCTCAAATAACTTAATTCAATAGCAAGGCAAAAGGCTGAGTGGTCAGTGCGTCAGTACGTCAGTAGGTCAGTGGTAAAATGACTAAATTCATTCATAGTGATGATGACTACGGCGGTTTGCAATTCAGTCAGGTACAAATTCTTGGGTTTTAGGGAGCAGGGACTTCGGAGCAGGGAACAGGGAACAGGGAAAAAGTAAAAAATAGGGGCGTCACCTTATTAATATGAGTAAAATGATCATATATAGCGCTACGCGCAAGTCAGCAAGGTTCTTGCGTCAGAAGTCAAAGGTGCGCTTTCCGTTCTCCGTAGGAGACGCGGGGCGCGTTCGGCGAATTAAATTCGCCACGGGTCGCACCTAAAAGTAAGCTTAGACTTACGTTTCGGAGTTTAGGAATGTCAAACCTCTTAATGCGTAGTGCTATAACTTATCACTTTCCGATCCAGCAAAATACTTCACTGGGTTAGTAGCTAAACCCGTAAGCATTCAGCCGTCAGCCGTCAGTGGTCAGCCGTTAGTGGTCAGCCGTTAGTGGTCAGCTTATTGTATTCAAAAGCTGTTCGTAAAGTAGCGTGCCCATAGCGCTAATCGCTGATAGCTGATAGCTGATAGCTGATAGCTGATAGCTGATAGCTGATAGCTGATAGCTGATAGCTGATAGCTGAATGCTGATAGCTGATAGCTGATAGCTGATAGCTGATAGCTGATAGCTGATAGCTGATAGCTGAATGCTGATAGCTGAATGCTGAATGCTTACCTTAGATGATTTACTGGTATCGAATTCTAAATCATCGTAAATTTATGTCAGAACCTACCCCCAAGCCAGACACCTCTCAAATTAACGAGTGGCGCAGAAAAATTGAAATCGCTAACCACAACAACATTTTTTGCCACTGTCGGACTTGTGGCTATCAATGGGTAGATTCCTCTGTTGATAAAACTTGTCGCCAGTGTAGTAGTAATGATGTAGAACGTATCTCTTGCTGGCAGTTTCCCGATGACTGAGTCAGCAGAATGGGTGTTTGGAAGGCACAGGGTATGCGATCGCATTTGGCCAAAAGGCCACGCTGCGCGAACGCTATATCAAACTTGCCTCAACTCCGACCGATAGAACACTTCAGCTTAATTTACAAAATTTTCTATAACCTTCTCTTTTCCTTAATCAGGGGTTGTCTTAATGCTTGCTTTTGCTTTATAATACAACTATCGGAATAGTTAGTGGAAAAGAAACTTATGAACAAGTGCGTTTGTACTACCGAAGCAGCATCTCTCCTAGGAATCTCTTCGAGACGATTGCGACAACTCCTAGAGAAGGGTCGCGTCCGGGGTGCTTATAAAAGTGGGAAATTCTGGATTATTCCTCTGTTCAACAATATGCCTCAAATCATTAAAGGCACTAGAGGACCAAAAGGAAAATGGCGTACCAGTCGTCCTCCGGCTCTAGCCAAGATTAATGTCAACCGCAATCACATTGGCTCGAATATCCACAAACGCCCGGAAGAGCGCAAGCCAGTGATTTCAGTAAAACGAAGTGGCAACAATTTATATGGCAACCAGGTAGAAATCCTCGGTCCATGTCGAATTACCTATCAGCCGGATAACCCACTGCCTTGTGGCGCTCGTCTATGGATTGAAACCTTTAGTGATGTCCACTTCATCGGTGTCTGTCAGAATGCAGAATGAAGAATGTAGAATGCAGAATGAAGAATGCAGAATGGTGAATGCAGAATGCAGAATGCAGAATGCAGAATGCAGAATGCAGAATGCAGAATGTAGAATGAAGAATGCAGAATGTAGAATGTAGAATGCAGAATGAAGAATGCAGAATGCAGAATGTAGAATGCAGAATGTAGAATGTAGAATGTAGAATGCAGAATGTAAAATTCCAAATTCTAAATTCTTAATTCTTAATTCTTAATTCTTAATTCTAAATTCTTAATTCTTAATTCTAAATTCTAGAATAATGTTAATGCTCCATTGACCAACAACCAAGGGTTTCACTAACAGAACGTCTTATTTACATGACCTGGACGATGGTGTTGTAAAGGAGTCTATTCTGTTGCGCCTGCGAGCTGATCTAGATTTGAACTTGCACGCTTTATCCTCTTGTGAGTTTTGCTCTTCAGTGGCTGCTGCTGGAACGGATTCTTTCCCTGAGTTTTCATTAGTAGCTTGAGCTGGCTTCACTGGCACAGCTGTAGTGTTGGTAGTATTTTCCTGAGCAGTATTTTCCTGACTAGGAGTATTGTCCCGCACTGGTACTAACACCCTCCTGGGTTTAGGAGTATTTTCCTGACTAGGAGTATTTTGCTGTACAGGCACTGCTCTAGGTTTAGGAGTATTTTCCTGAGTAGAGGTATTGTCCCGTACTGGTACTGACACTCTTCTGGGTTTAGGAGTATTTTCCTGAGTAGAGGTATTGTCCCGCACTGGTACTGACACTCTCCTGGGTTTAGGAGTATTTTCCTGAGTAGAGGTATTGTCCCGCACTGGTACTGAAACTCTCCTGGGTTTAGGAGTCGAGTCTTGACTAGAGGTATTGTCCCGCACTGGCACTGATATTGTTCTGGGTTTAGTGCTCGAATTTTCCCTAGCAGTATTTGTAGCAGTATTCGGTTTTACTGGAACTGATACTGTCCTATTGTTATCGGTATTGTTATCGGTAGAGTTATTATTAGCAGAGTTATTGCTAGGGGTTTCTGGCTTAGGAACTACTATTACTGGATTGTTGACAGCAGCGTTTTCCCCACTAACAGTATTTGGCTTTGCTGGAACTGGCTGGTTAGCAGTTTCTTGGAAAACCGATAGACTAGGACAGTTGCCTTGATCATAGTCAAAGGCTACCTTGACCTGGTAGGGTTTTGTTGCACCAGTTTTGTTGTTAAACTTTCGGAACTGAATATCTTCCAGTGCCTGCTGATTTAAAATGCCGTACCCTGCACTCTGAATCAGCTGTGCATTAGTCACTTCACCATTAGCACCTACTAAAATTCCGAAGACTGTTGTGCCTTCTAGTTTCTTAATACAAGCGTCTTTGGGATAAGTACCACTCACTGTAATTGCTGCTGGTATGACTTCCTTTTTGGGTAAGGTATCCTTTACCAAAGCCATCCATTCTACCAGGTTTTTCCTAGCTTCCTCATCACTGGTATTGCTTACATCTTTTTTCAGTTGCTTCCGCCGCATCCGCACTTGAGCTACTAAATTGTTCTGACGTTGTCGTGCGATCGCAACAGCACTAGGGGGTGCTGGTTTAGTAGGCTCAGAAGGAGGAGGGGTGATCGAAAATTGTGGTGGCGGAGGAGGTGGAGTAACGGATACTGGTGGCTGTTGGTTAGGAAACTCTGATCGGTCAGGAATCTGGTTGGTAGAATTCCCAAATACTGGCAAGGAACCTGTCTGGAAGGAACCTGGATTCAAAGACTCTGTATCGAATGTGAAGTTAGGTCGCGGTGGTGGGGCTGGTAGTGGTGTCCTGGGTTTTGGTGGTAGCTGCTGGATCGGGAAAGACCCTCTGGTGATAATCGGTCTTTTGCGGTTTAGCAGTGGTAAAGGATACTTACCAATTGAGGGTAAGGGTTTTATCGGTAGGGATCTCAGAGGTGGGGATTTGGGAATTTTCAGGGGCTTTAGAGCAGGTATTGAAGGTAGCGGTGGTGGAGGGGGTGGGAAAGGATTAAATAACGAAGGGATGGAGGGCTTGGTCGGAGTTTTGGCATTCGGTAGAGCTGGCAGGGTCAGTGGTGGTGCAGCAGACTTGGGAACACGGCTCAGTTGTTGAGGGCTTAACTCCAACACTTGCACCATTGAGTCTTCCTTAGGCTTTTGATTCTTCAACAAATCACCTAAGATCGGTACGATTAGCATATGAACCCCCAGAGAGGCGGTAACAGAAATCACTAGGGGGTGACTCAGCATTTCTGGGATGTTTTTAATTAAAGAAGCATCGGACATGGCAGTTATTGTTGACGTATTTCCATGGTTGCTAATAAGCTCTCGGCTGAGGAGATGCTTATTCAATTCAGTCTTGGCAAATAAGAGTGAGTGATCGTGCTCGGGCTAGCTATAACAACTATTTTGACAACTACATCGATGGCTGAAACATTGTTATCTCTTGGTTTGCTATCTATTGGTTCACCTTAACAATTAGCAGAGAAAAATAGGGTAATGCCAGATTAGGGCGATCGCATAAATTACGATAAATCACCTGCTCCGGTAGAGTTGCTCGTTCTACCACATAGGCATTTTCCAACAACTGATGTCGATGCAGCACTTGCCACACCTGCTGATAAACTGAACTGACTTTGAGCAGGACTACTACATCTGCCCAAGCCAAAACCTTTTCCAGTTCCTCCACATTATAGAGAGCTGGTAGCACCACCAGGCGCTGATCACGAATGGTCAAGGGTAATCCCAAAACAGATGCTGTAGCCATGGGGGAAGATACCCCTGGTACAGTTTGAATCAGGCTTTGAGGATGTAACTGCTGTAGCCTCTGTGCCAAATAGGTAAATGTGCTGTAAAAACTTACATCTCCTTCGCACACAAATGCTACGTCTTGCCCTAATCCTAGATAATTCCAGACTTGCTCAGCAGCAAGTTGCCATGCTTGGGTCAAGATAGCGGTATCCTGCACATATGGAAATGTCAAGGGTAACTGCACCTGATGATTCTCCAACCATTGAGCGACAATCTGTTGAGCCATTCCTGGTTTTCCACGGACTCCAGTAGGAAAGGCTACTACTGGTGCCTGTTTCAATATACGTAGTGCTTTGAGGGTGATCAGGTCAGGATCCCCAGGTCCGACACTTATACCATAAAGTGTACCTAGTTTCACAAAAGTTTAAAATTATCTATAAAATTTAAAATTACCACCGATGCCATTACCAACTGTTATTTTACCGGGCTATTTTGCTAGCGCTAGTGAATACCGTGATTTAGAACAATCACTACAACAGCTAGGGATTGCCGCAACTACTGTACCAATACGCCAACAGGATTGGTTTCCTACCCTCGGTGGTCGCTCTGTGGTGCCAATTTTGCGAAAAATCGACCAAGCTGTTAAACAGCAGTTGGAGAAGCATAACACGTCACAGATTAATTTAATCGGTCACTCTGCTGGTGGCTGGATTGCCAGGATATATCTAGGAGAAAAGCCTTACACTATTCATGGAGATGTTAGTGATGACTCGGTAGGGTTATGGAATGCTCATTCCTATATCTCTACCTTGGTGACTCTTGGTACACCTCATATGAGTCAGGAACGTTGGACTAAACGCAATCTTGATTTTGTGAATGATAACTATCCAGGGGCGTTTCACCAAGATGTCAATTATATTTGTGTCGCTGGTAAGGCAATTTATGGTAAGCGACGTTTAGGCAGCTGGTTGGCTTACAACAGTTACAAGCTCACGTGTGGAGAAGGGAATTGCTGGGGAGATGGGATTACTCCGATTCCTGCTGCTCATTTGGCTGGAGCGACTAATATTACTATTGATGAAGTGCTACATTCTCCTAGGAGGAAGGGGATTTGGTATGGTTCACCTGAGGTCAGGGAGGCTTGGGTGAAGTGTTTAGGTTGAAGGTTTATCAGGTTTATTAGGTTGAAGGTTTATTTGGTTGAAGGTTGAAGGTTTATTAGGTTGAAGGTTATTTGGTTGAAGGGGTAGGGTGCGTTAGGGGCGGGCGAGCCATGATTTTTCGCCTCTTCGCCCCTGGTTGAAACAGCCCGCACCGTAACGCACCATCAGAAGGTTGAAGGTTGAAGGTGTAGGGTGCGTTAGGGGCGGGCGAGCCCTGATTTTTCGCCTCTTCGCCCCTGGTTGAAACAGCCCGCACCGTAACGCACCATCAGGTCAAACAGCTTTTAGGAGATGCACCCTATCCAGAACTTAGTGCGATCGCATAAGCGCGGAAGCTTCGCTTCCGGAGCATAGCGTGACCTACGGTCAATCGCCTAGCGTGGCCTACGGTCAATCGCCTTTTTGGGAACTCTATAACTGTAAGCCTATTTACGAAGTAGTCATGACCAAGCAACAGAGTGTATTGTTCACCCTAGCGGTCGCAGCAGCGGGAGCTAATCTATCCTCGACAATTGGCGGTGTGGGATTAGTCGGGGGGTTTGGTGGCGTGGGCATTGGTCCGACCACGATGACAGGTCTAGGAGCAATAACTGGGGTTGCTGCTTATGGCGCTGTTAGGGCGATACGGGAAGGGGATCTTATTGCCATTGGGGCAGTGGCACTGGGAGCGGTTACAGGGGCTGGTATCTCTGCCACAGTAGGTGGTATGGGATTGAGTTTTGGGGGGAAAACTATCGGGGTTAATATGTCTTCGATGGCTGCTGCTGGTGGAGTCGTTGGACTCGGTGTTTATGGCTTAGCAAAAATGTTCTCTGAGCATGAGAGCAAAGAACCTGTTACTGAAACTTTTGACCGAATGGAAGCAGCAATCTCTTACCAGGAAGCCTATAACCAGGCAATGATGGAGCTAGATCCAATCTTAGCTGACATAGCCTTGAAACAAAAGTTTAGTGATCTAGAAGTTGAGGACGAATTACAAGCGCTTAAAGCAAACCTTTTGGGGGAAAATCAGTCTAAACCAACAGAAAAAGTAAGCAATGCTGAGCTTTCATCGAAACAAAGGTTTAAGAATCTAGACGTTGATAAAGAATTACAAGCGGTTAAAGCCAAACTTAATAAGTTAATAACTGTTAAATCACATCAACATTGGAAATGTAATACTATTCTCAAAGGACATATAGCAAACGTTAATTCCGTTGCTCTCAGTCGTAATAGTGATATTATTGCCAGTGGTGGTGATGATAGAACTGTAAAACTATGGGATTTAACAACGGTAAAATGCATTTACACGTTCTTCGGACAAGGAGGAGAAGTTCAAGCAGTAAACATTAGCCCGAACGGACAGATGCTGATTGCTGGTGGCTTTGATAACGTGATTACCAGTTGGAAATTACGGACAAAAACGTTATCTGGCATCTTCAATAAACCAAATTCTCCTTTCAGTCATGGAGCCGTGGTTTCGGATCTTGCTTTTAGCCAAAATGGTAAAATCCTGATCAGTGCTAGTGGTGATGAGACCATCGCAGTTTGGGATAGCTTGACCGAAAAAATCTAAGGGCGCAAGCCCCTGAATTCTATTCATGGGGTTAGCCTTTTAAAGTTACCGTAAGAATAGTGGAGCCTTTATAGGCGACAGGCTATGCATAGAAAAGTTAAAACTTATTGATTAAGGCTCCACTATTCTAAGGTTTCGTCTTTTGAGGGAATTTATTCCCTGATCAATAGACATCGACTATAATAATAAGTAAATCCAACAAACTAAGGAGGTGATCAAAGGTGTTAGTAATGGAGTTCAAAGCTATTCTAAAAGAACCCCAAAAAGTGGCTATAAATGAAGCTATAAGGACAGCTAAGTTTGTCCGAAACAAAGTGCTGCGTTTTTGGATGGACAATCGCGGAATTTGCAAAAAAGAACTATACCGTTACAACACCCAGTTAAGGGACGAATTCAAGTTTGTCAAAGAGCTTAATAGTCACGCCTGTCAAGCATCGGTTGAAAACGTAGAGCGGGCTATCAAAAGATTTTTTGATAATTGTAAAAAAAAGGTTACCGGCAAGAAAGGCTATCCCAAATTCAAAAAGCATTCCCGGTCTGTTGAGTACAAGCAATCTGGGTGGAAGTTGTCGCCAGATAAAAAATCTATCAATTTCACAGACAAAAAAGGGATCGGTAAGGTCAAGCTTAAGGGCACCTGGGACTTATGGCGTTTCGACCAGAAGCTGATTAAACGGGTTCGCATTGTTCAGAGATCTGATGGTTATTATGTTCAGTTTTGTGTAAAACTAGATAACTCAGAGCAACTAGAGGCCACTGGCTTTACCGTCGGGTTAGATGTAGGGCTAAAAGAGTTTTATACCGACTCTGATGGATACTCTGAACCCAACCCTAGATTCTACAGAAAAGGCGAGAAGCGCTTAAAGTTTTATCAGCGTCGAGTTTCTCGGAAAAATAAAGGCTCAACTAACAGAAAGAAAGCGATTAATAAACTAGGTAGGACACACCTCAAAATAAGTAGACAACGTGAAGAACATGCCAAGAGACTGGCACGTTGCGTAATCCGGTCTAACGATCTGGTCGCCTATGAAGATTTGAGGATTAAAAATCTGGTTAAAAACCATTGTCTTGCCAAGTCTATTAACGACGCAGGTTGGTATCAGTTCCGGGAATGGCTGGAATATTTTGGTCAAAAGTTTGGGCGGATAACTGTTGCAGTAAATCCAGCTTATACAAGCCAGAATTGTTCTAACTGTGGTGAAGTGGTTAAGAAGTCGCTATCGACTAGAACCCATGTCTGCGAATGTGGATGTCAATTAGATCGAGACCACAACGCCGCCAGAAACATTTTAACTAGAGCCTTGAGTACCGTGGGGCACACGGGAACTTTAATCAACGCTTGGGGAGACCTGTCCTCTACTCTTCCTGGTTCCGACCTGGTTGAGCAAGACGGGTCTGTGAACCAAGAATCCCCCGGCTTCTAGCCGTGGGGAGTGTCAAAAGAAAACTAATCCACACAATAACTGATCATTCAAACATGGTTAATTGTGTTGCTATTACTCCCGATGGTCAGACTATCGCTAGTGCTAGTAATGACAAAACCATCAGACTGTGGAACAGACGCAGGTATCAACAGCGCTCTATTCTTACGGGACATACAGGCTGGGTAACTTCCATTGCGATCAGTCCTGATGGTCAGACTATCGCTAGCGCGAGCACTGACAAAACCGTCAGACTGTGGAATCTCCACACTGAAAAACTAATCTTTTCTCTAACTGGACATTCAACAGCGGTGCTTTCTATTGCTATTAGCCCTGATGGAGAAACAGTAGTCAGTGCCAGTATAAACGAGATTAAACTTTGGAGCCTACGGACTGGTGAGCTACTGCGCAATCTGAATGGTTGTTATCCCGTTACTTTTAGCCCTGATGGACAAATCCTAGTAAGTGGAGGCGGAAAGGGTAAGATTAAAATTTGGCGTTGATTGATATGTCAGCCGTCAGCCGTCAGCCGTGGGCGTAGGGCATTAGCTCAATGCTGATAGCTGAATGATTATCCCATGTGTATTAGGGATTGGTTTTTGCGATTGACATGCAGGTCACGCTACGCGATTGGCCGTAGGCCACGCTAAAAGCGATTGACATGCAGGTCACGCTACGCGATCGCATTCCTCTAACCATCTATATGTAATCCTCTCAAGACCACCATCAGATCAGCATCACAGCAGCTTTGGTGACTAGAGGTTTAGAAATAGTTGGCGAAGCTTTGAGCAGCAGTATGTAGTTTTCAGCAATCCTACTGACCGAATTCTACCCAGTTCTTGTCTTAAACCAGCAATCAACTTGGTAGACAAGGGCATTGCTTTATCTATCTGTGTCTTTTTAAGCTAAAAGTTCAGCGAGCGGTGGTTATACTTACAGCAAGTTTCGCCCCCCTAGCCCCCCAACTTTGCGGTGCGACCCGTGGCGAATTTAATTCGCCAACGGAAAGCGCACCGGAGGGGGGAAATTGAGTTAAAGTCCCCCAGAATTGGGGGATTTAGGGGGCTTGCAGCTAAAGCTAGTGAGGTCAATTCATATGAAAACGGCTGTAAGACCCATGACAGGAAAAACTTGGCTGTCTTAAAACCTCGTTGGCTAAATTGCAACGATAGGTTCCAATAGTGAATAGCAAACATAGAGGGAATTGATGATGACCCAAGATTTACCAAAGTCAAGGAAACGGAAGCTGCTTGTGGTTGATGACCACGAATTGATGCTGGGTGGAATAATCGACACCCTACGACGGAAGTATCCAGAAGCGGAAATCCTAACAGCTCAAACGTTCCAGAGCGCTCTGGAACAACTGGAAAGATTTCAGCTTGACCTCGTTATTGTCGATCTTTCCATTCCAGAAGATTCTGAGAATACAGCTAAAATCGATACGGGTATTAAACTCTTGCAGACAGTGATGAAGCAATACCCCAACCTCAATCTTGTGGTGTTAAGCACTTACCTCAAAGCTCTGGTGCGGATTAAGGATGAGATTGACGAGCACAAAGGGGGTTTCACTGTGGTAGATAAAGGTTTCTCCGGTCAGGTTATGTTAACCAGAGTTGACTGGGCATTGCAGGGATTAACCCATACAAAAGATCTAAATATGCTCAAAGGAGAAGTTAAGCCAGAGTGGCTGGAGTTACTCACCCTAGCATTTCATGAGGAATTGCAAGATAAGGCAATTGCTGGGCGTATGCATAAAAGTGAACGAACTGTGGTTCACTACTGGACGAAAATTCGAGACGTTCTGGGTGTTTATCCTGAAGGTGGGAAGAATCTCCGAATTCAAACCGAGATGCGAGCCAGAGAAGAAGGGTTTATTGATTGATAAATTAAGCAAGGAAAAAACCTGTTGTTGGGAAGTATTTGGCCAAAAATAAGAAACAAAATTGGCACCTGGCGTGGAGGAGAATTGCCAGGAATTGCAGTGATTGGACTGGTAATGTTAGCCCGTCTCAATGGATACCTTCAATTTAGTGAGTGGATAACCCTCGATACTTTTCTGCGTTTGCGTCCTTATGAACCTATGGATGAACGGGTTGTTATTGTTGGAATTGATGAAGAGGATATCCAGGATGTAGGAACCTATCCCATACCGGATCAAGACATTGCAAGGCTGCTGCGGAGATTGCAAACCTACAAACCTAGAGCAATTGGTCTTGATATTGTTCGGGATCTACCAGTTGAGCCAGGTCACGAGCAACTGGTTGAAACCTTTGAGGATATCAAGAATCTGATTGCCATTGAAAAAGTATTACCAACTAAAATTAAGCCACCACCGGGATTTCCCCCGGAACGGGTTGGTTTCTCAGATGTTCTTTTCGATGGGGATGGCAACGTCCGGCGCAGTCTTCTAGGGACTCCTACTCCTGAAGGGGGCAAGTTCTCTTTATCTCTCCGTCTGGCAAAAACTTATTTAACGGTTGAAGGCATTTCTCTCGAAAATGGCATTAAAAATCCTGATGGGATGATGTTTGGTTCAACGGAGCTACCTCGTTTTTTGCCCAATTCTGGTGGCTATGTGGGAACTGATGCGGGTGGAGTTCAGGTGCTGCTCAATTTTCGGAGTGGTCGAGAACGCTTTCGTATTCTATTACTTAAGGATATCAAAACCGAGAATTTTAATCCCAGTTGGATTCGCGATCGCATTGTGATTGTTGGAGTCACTACTCCCAGCATCAAAGACACTGTCAATACCACTGCCATCAAGGGTTTGAACCCTCCTGGCGAAATCTATGGTGTAGAATTTCATGCCCATGCTACTAGTCAAATTCTCAGTGCTGTTCTGGATCAGCGATCGCTTTTAAGAACTTGGTCAGATCCTTGGGAATATCTATGGATTTTAGGTTGGGGTTTTCTGGCCATTGGTCTTGGTCGGCTGACTCAATCCCCATTCAAAAATCTGTTTGGTGTTGGGGTTGCCAGCTTTGGACTAGTTGGAGTTGGTTATGTGTTCCTAGTTTGGGGCTGGTGGATTCCAGTAGCACCAGCGTTGTTAATTTTAGTCATAAATAGTTTACTATTTCCTGCTTTCTATCACTATGACCAGGCTTTGAGGTCTCAGATCAATGTGCGCCAACGGACTATTGATGAAACATTTAATATCATTCATAATGGCCCAATGCAAACACTAGCGTACATTATTACGCGCATTCAAAACCAGGATTTGCCAGAAGATGAATTACTGTTGAAACTTAAAACTATCAAGGATGACATATGGGAAATTGCAGACTACCTCAAACAAGAAACTCTGACTCAAGAAGAAACTATCCGTCTAGGAAGTAACCTAAAACTGTCATTGAAGCATCCAATAAGTAAGCTGTTCTATGAAGTCTGTAGAGATACGCTGGAACGGCATCTTCCTCATTTTAATACCCTTAAGGTTAAAGCCCTTAAATTTGAGGAGATCCCGGAACAATATTTAACTATTGAGCAAAATCGAGAACTCTGTCAGTTTCTCGAAGAAGCTTTGTACAATGTCGGGAAACATGCTAAAGGAGTAACTCGTCTTAGTGCGACTGGTAAGCTACATGAGAACCGGTACACTCTGAGTGTTAAAGATAATGGCTCTGGCATCTGTTCATCTTCTGAAAACCGAGGAACACAGCAAGCTAAAGCTCTGGCGAAACAACTAGGAGGAACATTTAAGCGAGAGCCTCTTTCTCCCCAAGGAACTCTGTGTGAGTTAACCTGGCCTTTAGCAGGTCGTAACTGGAGTCTTGCCAAAGTTAGCTATCGCTTGAAAACTCTTTTTTTGAAAGTTTTTAAATATACCAAAAAATTCTAAAATAGTTGCGTAGGGTGCGTTAGGGGTGGGATTGCCCTGATTTTCCGCCTCTTTGCCAGCGTTGAAATAGCCCACCCCGTAACGCACCACCGGCTCAAACTAAATAAATCTAAAGTCTCTGCAAATTTTCCTGACCAGAGGAACTTTTCTCATGTCTTGATGCAGTCGCTCATGGAGAGCCCAATTCCCGATTCCTAATTCTAACTTCTAACTTCTAAATTATAACTTTTAAATTATAACTTCTACTTGGTGGTGCGTTACGGTGCGGGCTATTCCAATACTGGCGCTCGAAGTTAAAAATGAGGGCAAGCCCGCCCCTAACGCACCCTACATTCTAAATTCTAAATTCTAAATTCTAAATTCTAACTTCTAACTTCTAACTTCTAACTTCTAACTTCTAACTTCTAACTTCTAACTTCTAACTTCTAACTTCTAACTTCTACTTGGTGGTGCGTTACGGTGCGGGCTATTCCAATACTGGCGCTCGAAGTTAAAAATGAGGGCAAGCCCGCCCCTAACGCACCCTACATTCTAAATTCTAAATTCTAAATTCCCGATAAGTCTTAAAAATAAAAAAAATAGCCGTAGAAATAATATCCACGGCTATTTCAACTCCACAATAAGTTCCTTTAAATCGCTATGTCACTGAGTTCCCAAACGGAACTTGATGTGATTCGATCTGATTGACCTTTGCTAGGGGGGGAAACCCCCCCAGAAATTTAGCGATGCAGCGCGGTCTTGGGGAGGCAGCGCGGTCTTGGGGGTTCCCCCCATGAGCGACTGCCGTGGTTTCCCCCATGAGCGACTGCATCAAGACAAGGTGTTACGGCAACAACCAATACTTGGTTATTGTAGTTATCACTTCCCCGGGAACGTCGGTCGGCTCCAGAGGGGTCCATTCCGCTATCTCCGCATAGCCTAGTGAATAAAGCATTTGCATACTATAGATTACTGCTTGACGAGACCCTTTCAAGGTGTGCTGAGCAGGTTGTTTTTTGAAGTTTTGGCGAAATTTTCGTGACATGGATAAAAAAGTGAAGTTATTGTGGTCATTTGATGATTATTGTAATGATTATAAATAAATTTGTCAAGGGTTTTTAGAATTTTTTTTTTGGGAGTTTTAGGATTAATAAAAAATTAGCGATATAGCGCTACGCGCAAGTCATAAGTTAGAAGTCAGAAGTCAAAAGTAAGCAATTACTTACGTTTCGGAGTGTAGGAGCGATGCAGCGCCTTCATGCGGGGGTTTCCACGGGGCAAACAGCGGTGCGGACGCAGGTTCCGCACACAGCCCCTCCCCACTCGCTATTGCATCAAGACAATGTCCTAACCTGAATGCGTAGTGCTATATTCTGAAATATACGCTACAGAAACGCTAATTGCTGGTGCGTTACGGGGCGGACTATCCCAACCCTGGCTACGAGGCGAAAAATCAGAGGCTTTCCGCCCCTAACGCACCCTACTACTCTGAGAAAAATAAAAGAATTACTAAAAGTTAAATGGAAGTAGTTTTAGCAAATTTTAGTGGTGAATTTGGTAGTTTGAGCAACGGGTTTGTAGTTTTCAGCAATAAGAATGACTTGAGCTAGTCATCAAGTTAGTGAGAATAGGCGATGTGAACTCACTATTTTTCCTAGTATGGTCTGAGATAAGTAAATATCTACTGAGCCAACATTATGATGATTCAAATTTTTTGGTTCCTTAATAAATGCATCAAAGCTAAACTAGTAACTAGCTGTATTTTAGGGTTATCCCTGGTCATAACTCCGGCTGCTCTAGCTGAGTACGAATTCCCTTCCGATCAGAAACCTCCAAGTGACTATACAGGACAAGCAGGCTCCAGAGATGGGTGCGAAGGTGAAGGGATACCCCTAACAGCCCTAGTTCCTCTAAGTCATGTTGGACAAACGGCTTCGACTCGCCCGACTTTTGCTTGGTTTGTTCCTGACTCGACCACCAAAAAGATGGAATTCACGCTCTATGAATATGACTCAAACGGTAAACCCAAATTAATGGGTGAGGCAATTCCATTGAAGAGTTGGCCAGGAGTTATGACATTAACCCTACCAGAGGACAGACCAGAACTTAGAGTAGGTCGCACTTATCTTTGGCAAGTCACCATCTTATGTGACCCAGATAACGCATCAAGTGATTTAATTGCTAGGGCAGATATTCAGGTTCTAGAGATGCCTTCTACTTTGGAAAGCACTTTTGTCGATGGCTCAAACAAATCCGATTTCTATGCCAAGGCAAGTTTATGGTACGATGCCTTAGCTGAAGCTCTGAAGTTGGCTAACGAATCTAGGTTGGGAGAGGTGGGTTCAACCCTACTAGAAAACCTGGCTGAATTAGAGGCAGCTGCACTGACTGACGAGGAGTATGAACGGATTGAGAACTTAAGGCAAATAGCCAGTAGCCTGCGGTGATTGAGTCCACCCCGCCGTCAATCATAGGATTAAAGCCAGTTACCGATCAGGATAAACGGTGCCCAGTAGGCGGGGTGGGCATATTGGTCGTTAATCTCCTCTGTGTCCTCAGCCTCAATCAGTTTTCGCTGAGCTGCACGTAAAGCCTCGGCTTTGCTTACTCCAGGACGGCGCAAGTTGGCATAAAACTCTGTCACTAACTGAGCCGTAGAGGCATCATTGACAGACCAAAGAGAGGCTAAAGCACTGCTGACACCGGCTCGCACGGCAATGCCAGCCAAACCCAGAGCAGCACGGTCATCTCCCACTGCCGTTTGGCAAGCTGTGAGGGCAAGCAATTCCCCTGAGTCGGGTTTACGACTAACGCCGCTGATGGTGTTTTCCAGATCATCGAGGGTGAGCTTGTCATTATTTCCAGTGACGAGAAAGGTGTCTTCTCGAATCGCACTAAATTGACCGTGGGTGGCAATGTGAAGAATGGGGTAAACGGTTTGAGCCAGTTCTTCTTCTAAGCGCTCTTGGGTAAAATCCTGATTCAAAAGCGTTTTGCTACCTGGAAATTGAGTCTCGACTGCCTTGAGTTCGCTTTCAACATTGGTCAAAGCTGAAAACCCTTGTCCGTTGACTTCACTTTCTTGAGTTAACCCTAAGGCTAAGACGCGAAGTTTTTGACGGTTCAAGGCTTGGGGATTGGTCAGCTTAAGACTGGGGGTTGTGGCAATAGCATAGGTTTCAACTAAGAATTTTTCACCGTCGTGGAGGGCAGCCATTGGGATGCTGCGTAAGATGCCATCCTGGATGAAAACAAGGGTTTCTATCTGTGCTGACTTTAAATACTTGGTAAAAGGAGCAATAATCTTTTTATACAGCTCTTGGGCTGGTTTGAGGTTATAGTTAATATCACGTCTGCGTTCCAGTCCCCGGCGAAATTGGTTGATTTCTTCTCTAAGAGTTTGACTATCAACATTGATCCACTCCAGTCGCTTTTCGCCCTTGGGAAGACTGACTAGAATACCGGTGCGATCGCTTAAAATAATCGAGCTAAAGACAGCGGTTTTTTCCCCAACCAGTTCGTCAACTCGTTTCTGACTGATGAGTATTAACGCACAATCATTGCCGAAGTAATTTTGCAGTTCTGCTAGTTTTAGGGAATCAATGGTTTCGAGGGCAGACTTTAGCTCATCTGGGTACTCCTTACTATCTTTGGGGAGTAGCTCAGCACGTTCCAACCTTAACTTAGCCAATTCACGGTGGAGAGGATTAATGGCATCCCGAAAGTCAAACTGTAAGTCTCGCTCTGCAATCAGAAGCTCTTTTCTGATATCGTTGAGTGTAGCGATCGCTTCTTTATAAGCATTGACCGCCTTAACTTCGTTACCTTGGGCTTGGAAAATTTGACCCAGCTGCCACTGCCACAAATACAGGCTATCTTTTGCGGATAGATTTTGGTCAGCCATCCACCATGCCTTTTGAGTGAAGTCTAGGGCGTTTTGATAGTCTTGGCGGCAGTAATAGAGATGACCCAATTCACCGAGGGCAAAAGACTGGGAACGGTAGTCCTTAAGGCGTTGAGCAATTAAGATGGCTTGATTGAGGAGTGTTTCAGTCTCTGCTTGTAGCTGACGTTTGCCACAGGAATTGTGTTGGGACGTGTCATTAACCACAGTCATCGGTTGCTCCAGTTTAGCTAAATCGATGGCTGCGTAGACTTTATCCTGAGAATCCGGTAGTTCGTTGAACAATTCCTGAGCGTCTTGAACCCATTGGTTCCGCGCCTCTGCTGCCTCTATTGATATTGATTCTTGAGGGCGGTAGGACAGTTGAATCAAATTGCGCAATGCTCGCATTTGAGCAGGTTGGTCATTTTGAGTGCGAGCTACTTTGAGACTTTGCTGAAAACAGTTCTGAGCTTGATTGTAATTATGGTTGGCATTTTCTGTAAATTTATCTTCTGTTTCTTTCGCTGACCGCTCTTTGGCAGAGCTAGCCCAGCGCTCCCAACGCTGAGCTTTGCTAAAGTAAGCATTACCTAGGTCGTTAATAAATGAGCTGCCATAGGGACTATCGGCAGAAATATTGGCTGTGTATTTTTTGCCAGATATATCTATTATACAGTCTTTTGTGCGTTGGGGGCTGATATCAAATTCAACGTTTTTATCAATGCCTAAACCAGTTTGTAAACATTCAATCCCTTGGTCATAATCCCCTCTGAGAAGATAGGCATTTCCCAGACTTCCCAAAGCAGCAGCTTCTCCCTTCCAATCCTGATCAGCGCGAGCAACCTTTAAGGCACTGTTTTTGACACAACTGGGTTTGTTTTTAGAATTTTCATCGGCATCAGGGGCTCCACATAGAAGCGCGATCGCTTTTCTCGGTTGTCCAAAGCTATTGTAGGCTTGAGCCAATTCCGTTTTCATTCGCCCCATTTGTTGCCAGTTCCTTAGCTGTTGATAGTCAAGGATGGCTTGCTCCCAGTTACTGATTGCCTCCTGGATGTGACCAATCTTTTGATAGGCTCTGGCCAGATTTTCCCGGACAATTGCGCTATTGGTATAGTTGTTGGTCTGTTGGTAGAGCGTCAAGGCATTTTGCCAGGGCTCTATGGCAGCTTGATAATTTCCGGCTTGGTAGTACTCAACCCCTTGTTCCACGAGTTGACTGGGGTTGGCAGCCTGGGTGGTTGCCATATTTCCCGGTTCAGCTGGTTGAGCGATTGAGGGAAGATGACCTAGCCCTATACAAATGGTAAGGCTAAACAGGAATAGTATTCCTAAAAAGCGATCGCTCCTGGATTTAGGTTTACTCGACATTAATAGGACTGCTCTGTAACTGCTCTGGAAAACTTAGAGGATATCTCCCAAGTTTTTTTATACTGAATTTTGCCCCCCTAGGGCGTGTTTTCAAAGTTTTCCGCAAGATATTAGATCCCCCCCAGCCCCCCTTATTAAGGGGGGAGCCATACTCAAAGTCCCCCTTTTTTAAGGGAAACGGGGGTACTCGGAGTTTGAAGACACGCCCTAGCCCCCCAAGCGAGGGATTGCTCGCTTGGGGGAAGAGTCAATTTGCTTCTAAAAGTCCCCCGCCCCCCTAACCCCCCAATTCTGGGGGGAATTAGCGGATGCTTCGCTTTTTGACAGATGGGGACCCACGGGGGCTTGGATGTAGCAAATGAGACTTCTCAGACAACCTCTTAGATTAATTATCACTCTAAAGCTGCAACTAAGCTTATATACTTGCTGACAATAATAATTGCTGAATTCCGCAATTCCCCTTGCTTATATTCGCAATCAAGTTTGTAGAAATAGTTAGCTGATAGGTTAACCGAATACCTTATAATTCTTTCTGAGGTAGCAAAAAAGTAAAGTAAGCATTCAGCTATCAGCTATCAGCTATCAGCTATCAGCGATCAGCTATCAGCTATCAGCTATCAGCTATCAGCTATCAGCTTTCAGCTTTCAGCTATCAGCTATCAGCTATCAGCGATCAGCTATCAGCTATCAGCTATCAGCTATCAGCTATCAGCGATTAGCGCACGCTACGCGAAAAGCTTTCAGCTTTCAGCGACCACTGACGGCTGACCACTGACCACTGACCACTGACCACTGACTACTGACCACTGACCACTGACCGCTGACCGCTGACCGCTGACCGCTGAATGCTTAGAGCAAGGAGAATAATTCCATGGTTAATCAATCTTGGGGTCGTTGCTGTGGCTTATTGAAGGTAGCCAGTTGCTTAACGATTGGTGTGTTTTTTCCCTTTGATAAACATCAAGCCTTGGCTGAGGTTACACCAGATACGACTTTAGGGGCTGAAAGTTCTCGGGTTACGCCTGATGCTCAGGTTAGGGGAGGGCTAGCGGATTTGATAGAAGGTGGAGCAGAACGAGGGGCAAATCTGTTCCACAGTTTTACTGATTTTAATGTTGAGGAGTTACAACGGGTTTATTTTGCTAATCCAGCAGGGATTGATAATATTATCTCACGGGTGACTGGAACTAATGCTTCAAGTATTTTGGGGACCTTGGGAGTCGATGGTGCTGCTAATCTATTTTTACTGAATCCCCATGGGATTATCTTTGGAGCCAATGCTCAACTGGATATTCAGGGTTCCTTTGTGGCGAGTACAGCGAATTCGATCACCTTTGGGGATGGGTCATCCTTTAGTGCCAATCCCGACAATTCCTCGTTGTTAACGGTGAGTGTGCCTTTGGGCTTGCAATATGGCACGAATCAAGCTGGTGCGATCGCTAATGCTGGGAATTTAGCAGTTGGTTCCGGACAAACGCTCAGCTTATCCGGTGGTACGGTAACTAGCACTGGCTCCCTGACAGCAGCTGGTGGCCTGGTTGAGGTTCTCGGAAATCAGGTTAGCTTGTTGGAGAATGCCCGAATTGATGTCTCGTCTGACACCGGTGGCGGTACAGTATTGATTGGGGGAGACTTTCAGGGTAATGGCACCGTTCCCAATGCAGCACGTACCTTTGTTGGCTCCGATGTAAGGATTAATGCCGATGCCTTGATCAATGGGGATGGGGGCAAGGTGATTGTTTGGGCGGATCAGACAGCAAGCGTTAACGGAACCCTTACAGCAAGGGGAGGAACTGTTTCCGGTGATGGGGGATTTATTGAAACCTCTGGCAAACAGTTTCTTAATCTCACCACTACTCCCGATGCTAGTGCTCCTAATGGTAGTGGTGGCACTTGGTTAATCGATCCCACTGATATCACACTCGCAAACGGTGGCGGTGGGATTGGGACCAATACAGTTGATGTTGCTAATATTAATGCTGCCCTGAATAGGGGCACCAACGTCACAATTTCAACAACTATCGGTGGCACTGATCAAGGTAACATTACTCAGAACAATGATGCACCAATTCGCAAGACAGCAGGTGGAGACGCAACTCTTACCTTGCAGGCAGAAAACGATATTTTTCTGAACGCTGATATTACTTCCAATAGCGGTCAGTTGAATGTAGAGCTGTTGGCTGATAGTGACAATAGTGGAGCAGGCGCTATTGGTATTTTTAATGCCACGATTGATACTAATGGTGGTGATTTCATAGGTTCAGGCAAGGGAAGTCAAGCTCGTAAAGTGGGCATTTTTATTGGTTCTAGCCGCATTAACGCTGAAGATGGCAGTATTAACTTGGTAGGTAGGGGAAGGGATGGTAGTAACAACACTAAAAATCATGGCATTACTCTGGGCCAGAGTCGATTAGAAACCAGTGGGTTAGGGAATATTACTCTAATTGGCAATGGTGGAACAGAGGGGAATTTTAGTATAGGCATTAACGTAATCGAAAACACTACTGTTAGTTCTGAAAATGGTGATATTCGGTTGATAGGCACTGGCAGTGGGGTTAACCATGGATGGGGTATTCAGGTTCGTGATGGGAGTGTAGTGCGCTCCACTGGGACAGGGAATATTAGCCTGAGGGGTACTAGCAACGGCACTAGCGCAGGTAACAACTACGGCATCATAATTCGAGAGCAGAAGTTCATTGGTAGTCCCGGTGTAGTGGAAGCAACTGGGACAGGCAGCATAACTCTAGAAGGTACTGGTAGTAACGGAAGGAAGCAGAATCGCGGAATACTAATTCAGGCGAGTGGTAGGGTTTCTGCAAAAACTGGAAATATTACCTTGACAGGTACTGGAAACGGCACTGGATCCAATACAGGCATTTTAATTAACTCTGGCGGCGTGGTAGAAACAACCAATGGCACCATTAACCTAGACGGTTTCAGCGGGAGTGGAGCGAATTTTAATCACGGAATACTACTTCAAGATGAAAAGTCTAGAATTAGTTCGATTAATGGAGATATAACTCTGACTGGCGCTAGTAATACTGCTCAAATATCTACTGGAACAACAAATCACGGCATTTTTATTGGATTAGACGGTGTAGTGCAATCCAGCGGGAATATTACCTTGACAGGTACGACTAATGCAAATGGTGTGGACGGTGATGGCATTTCGATTCAAACTCGCAGCATTGTGGAAGCAACTAAAACTGGGAATATTACCTTGACGGGTACTGCCGGTGCTGGCAGTGACGATCATCAAGGAATAGCTGTTGGAAGCAACGCTAAAGTAAGCTCAGTAGATGGAAATATTAGGTTGTTAGGCAACAGTAACGGAACTGGGAAAAATAATTCTGGTATTTTCATATTTCAGAACGGCTTGCTGGAAACAACTGGGGTAGGAAGTATTACTCTTCAGGGAACTGGTAGCGGAACTGGGAGCAACAACAACGGTATTCTTCTGAGCGATTCCAATCTGGGTGCAAATCCTACCAGTGGTGGTGTAATTCAATCAACGGGTACTGGAGCTATAACTTTGGAGGGTACAAGTGCTGCTGGAACTTCTGAGAATCAAGGCATATTAATTGATGGTAATGGTTCCAGAGTGAGTGGAAAAGATGGAAATATCACCCTCAGAGGTACAGCAGCTCCAAGTAATGGAGATTTTAACCACGGCATTTATATTTACAATCAAGGCTTGGTACAATCGACTGGAGCAGGCTCTATCGAAATAACAGGTACTGCTAACGCAAGCAGTAATGTTGGGTTTGGCAACGAGGGCATTTCGATTGTAGCTGACGGTGGGGTAGAATCCACCGGAACAGGAATGATTACCATGACAGGAAATGGGGGGAATGGTGGAATCGGGTCGGACGGGGATCAAGGAATCGTTGTTTTAGGTTCCAACACTAGAGTGACATCGGTAGATGGCGATATCCTCTTGAAAGGAATTAGCAGAGGAACCGGAACTGAAAATTACGGTATTTGGTTAGGTGCAGTTGGCGGTGGCGTAGTGCGAACTACCGGAACTGGAAACATTACCCTAGAGGGCATTATTAGGGGCATTGGCAATAACAGTGAGGGGATTTTCTTTGGTAATGGAGGTGCAATTGAAGCTATTGGCACTGGAAACATCACCCTCACCGCTGATGAAATTACTATCCCTAGTAATCTGGCTGAAATTACAGGCACAAGCCGCCTTCAGCTACAGCCCCTTGAACCTACTTTGGGCATCACTATCGGTGGGACTACTACTGATGCCCGCTTAAATTTAGACAGCAGCGAACTCAACAGGTTACAAAACGGGTTTGCCCAGATTCTGATTGGGCGAGACAACAGCAGCGGTGCGATCGCTATTTTGCCTGCTGCCTTCAATAGTCCTACTACGATTCAAACTCCAGTTACAGGCGGGACAATTACAACAACTGGAACCATTAACACTAACAATAACCCCCTGACCTTCATTGCCGGTAGCGACGTTACCTTTAACAATGACATCAATACTGGTAGTGGTAATCTTAGTGTTTTAGGGAGTACCATTACCCAAACTAGCGGCAGTCTATTTGTGAATGGGGATGCCTTCTTCACCAGCACTCTAGCCAATGCAGGCAATGTTAGTTTTACCAACACTAAACCTACCACTGTTGGTTACTCCATTATTGGGGGCAACTTCACTCTCAACTCTGCTCTACCAATTACTCAAGTTCCCGGCGAACCCTTGCAAGTCGCTGGAGAGATCTCAGTCAATGGGGGAGGTAGCCAACCCCTAATTAACACTATCGGTGACTTTTCTCAAGAGACTCTCCTACCCAATGGGGATTTGATTATTACTCAGCTGGGAACAGTTAACCTAGAGGCCCACACCGTCACAGGTAACCTGACAGTAAATAGCTTACCAGCAGCCGTTGTCAGTTTTAACCAAGTTCTGGATAACCCTGCCATCACTCTTAATCAAGACAATTCCTTTGGCGGTACCCTCCGGTTTAACACCACCACCGATGCCATCTTGTTGGAAGGTACCCCCGGGATTATTCAAACTGGCACTCAAACTGTCAGTGGTACCGCTACTTTCAACGCCAACACTGGCAATATTAGTCTCAACGAACCAGCTAATCAGTTTGGTAATCTAGCCTTCACCGGTAATGATGTCTCTATCCGTGAGAGTGACCAGACAAATCTGATCAGTTCCTCTGCCACTGGTAACTTGAACTTAACCTCTGGAGGCATGATTACTCAAGATATAGGAGCATCATTAACTGTTGTAGGAGATACCAGCCTCACCACTACCCTCCCCAACGCTGGCAATGTCACAATTACTAACAGTAATGCCACCATCATCGGTAATTCCCTGATTGGTGGGGATTTTACGATTAACTCTACTGGACCAATTTTCCAAGCCCCTGGGGAAATCTTACAAGTAGCAGGGAACACTATTCCAAACGCTCCTAGTGACAATTTAGAGCCTACTGGCAACAATATTTTGCCTCGAATAACCTTGCCCAATGGGGATGTAATTATCACTGACGTGGGACAGATCACTCTAAGTGCCGAAACTATCTCTGGCAATCTAACGGTGAACAGCTTAGATAGAAGACTGACTTTCAACAACAATGAAGCCTTTAACGAAAGTACAGCGATTGAATTAGCTCAATCTGGAAACTCCTTTGGTGGCGTATTGAGAATAAATACTGAAGCACCCCTAAGTCGCCTCGATACAGGTACTCCCGAAATTATCCAAAATGGTGCTCTAAATGTTAGCGGTACTGCTAGCTTTAATGCTGAGAATGGCAATATTACTCTCAACAACTCAGACAATCAGTTTGGGAATCTTTCCTTTACAGGGGGTAACATCTCAATCAACGAAAGTGACTCTACCAACTTACTCAACTCAACTTATTCTGGTAATTTAAACATTACTTCTGGTGGTGCGATCGCACAAAGCGGTAGCCTTAGTATTGGAGAATCTTCCAATCAAGAAATAAGCTTGATCCTCAACGCCATCGGAGACATTAATACTCAGGATATTATTAGTCCCAGTGGCTCGATTACCCTCAACAGCACCAATGGTAGTATCGATACTACGGCAGGTCTTCTCAGTACATATTCCTCTGGCAGTGGCGGACCGATAACCTTGTCTGCTGACGGTGACCTTAACCTTGGTTCTCTTGATTCTGGTGGTCGCGATGTTGCAGGGGGTGATATTACGTTAAATAGCAACGGTGCAATCATAGCAAAAAATCAGCTTATTACTACCGACACTGATGGCTCCGGTAAGGCTGGTGATATTAATATCAAGGCTCAATCCGTTTCCTTTACTGGGACGAAAGTATCGACGAGGACTCGTGGGGATGGCTCGGGAGGAAATCTCAACATTAATGCCTCTGATTCCATCAATATCATCAATGGTAGTCGATTACTTGTCCAGACATTTGGGAATGGCAATGCTGGCAACGCAACCATTAATACTAAGCAATTGGTTGTACAAAATGACCGACCTGAATTGAATAGCTTGACTGGAATAGGAACAGAAACATTCAGCAGTGGCAATGGAGGGAACTTAACCATCAATGCTTCCGAGTCTGTTATACTAAGGGGCAATCAATCAATAGTATTTAATCCTAATCCTCTAGACCCAAACTCAATTCGCCAGGCAGGTCAAACTACTACAGGTTTGACAACAGCAACTTTTGGGACTGGTAATGCTGGTAAGTTAAGCCTTAGTACTAGTAGTTTAGTCATTCAGAATGGAGCTGGAATTACCTCAGCACCTCTTTTAACTGAAAGAAATAATGGGCAAGTTACCTTGTCTGGCGGAAAAGGCGGAGAGTTAAGTATAACTGCTACCGAGTCTATCGAGATTCAAGGTCAGGCAGGCATAGCAACTGCTACTCTCGGAAATGGTGATGCAGGAAAGTTATTTTTAAAATCTGGCAGAATAACTCTTGAGGAGGGAGCTACAATTTCGGCAGATACAATTATTGGTCCTGTTGCTACTTCTACTGATTCTGTTGCTACTTCTATTAATGCTTTCGGAAATGCCGGGGATATAACTATTGAAACCAACCAACTGATGGTCCGCAGTGGTTCACGCATTGGCGCAGCAACCGCAAATGCAGGTAAAGGAGGAAATATAACCATCAATGCCTCAGAATCAGTAGAAGTGATTGGCACCTCAGCGGATGGCACAGTCCCCAGTGGTGTCTTTACAGCAGCACTTCCAGGCTCAACTAAAAAGGCTGGAGACTTAGAGATTACCACTGGAAAACTAACCCTTGAGGATGGTGCAGAGATATCTGCCCAAAGTCAGGGAGAAGGCGACGCTGGCAACATCGATATCAATGTCTCAGACAGGTTAACAGCTACTGACGGCAATATTATTACTGCTACCACTCAATCTGCCGGAGGTGAGATCAAAATCACAGCCAAAGATATTAGGCTACGCGGTGACAGTGACATTACCACCAGTGTCTTCAGCGGTGCTGACAACGGGGGCAATATTACCATCACCACTGACTCCCTCATTGCCTTCGCTGACAGTGATATCCTAGCCTTTGCCCGTGATGGCCGAGGAGGTAATATTACCTTCACAACCCCCATCTTCTTCGGCTTTGCTTTCCGTCCAGCACCACCAGGCACTGACCCAGCCACTTTAGATAATAATAACCGAGTCGATATCAACGCTAGTGCTGCTATCCCTGGGGATATTCAGGGTTTACCCAACCTCGCTCATATCACAAACAGCCTGACAGAGTTACCGGACAATCTGATTGACACCGACAATCTGCTAGCCAATAGCTGCATTGTCCGAACCAGTGAACAAGAAGGAAAATTCATCATTACCGGTGGTGGTAACTTACCCACCCGCCCTGGGGATGCTTCAGTTTCACGTTATCCCACTGGAGAGGTACGCACGGTACCGAGTCAGAGTGCCTCTCGTCCTTGGCAAAAGGGTGACCCAATTGTTGAAGCAACCGGGGTGTATCAACTGCCCAATGGACGCCTAGTGATGGGGCGGGAATGTTCTTGAGGCTGGGGGTTAGGAATTTTGAACAGAAGCTTGATCCTATACTTCCTTAGCTTCAAGCTTTAGCTTTTAGCACAACTACCGTAAACCAAAAAAGAGAGGCTCACTGGATTAGAGCCTCTCTTTTTGATTACCAATATGTAGTTTTCAGCAATCCCACTGACTAAATCTTGCCATGAGTCTTGGTTATCCAAGTCATCACATTGGTAGATACGGTGAATGAATTCTAAAAGTCTTAACTTTATTATGAAAATTAAGCAACAAGCTAAGGTAGTTGCTGAACAAATTATCTCTAAATAATTTGTTTTTTTTGCCGAATAAACGACCAAATTGTCGTCGCAAAAATCAAAGCTTAGACATTGGGGTTATCTAGAATTAATTGACTGAAGATAACCCTTTGAAGTTACACAATTCAATGCTCTCAGGAGTAAAAACCATGGGAAATTACATCGGTAACAATGCTAACAATTACTTTCAAGCACACAAGGAAGGTTGGTGGATATTCAAGAAATGGAAGTCTTGGACAATGACGGGTAATGGGGGCGATGATACCCTGATTGGCGGTCCGAAGAACGACACTTTGTATGGTAATAGCGGCAACGATAAGCTCTACGGTGAGGGTGGTAACGACTATCTGGATGGCTGGACTGGCAATGACAATATGTATGGTGGCTCAGGTAACGACACCCTTCTAGGTTACTCTGGACACGATAATTTATATGGTAATAGCGGCAACGATAAGCTCTACGGTGAGAGTGGTAACGACTATCTGGATGGCTGGACTGGCAATGACAATATGTATGGTGGCTCAGGTAACGACACCCTTCTAGGTTACTCTGGGAACGATTACTTAAGTGGCAGTTCCGGCCATGACAGCCTTAAGGGTGAATCTGGCCATGATACATTACTTGGAGGAACGGGCACCGATACATTAGTCGGGGGTTCCGGTAATGACATCCTCAATGGTTATGGTGGCACTATCGGAGAATACGATATCCTAAGCGGAGACTACAGTTCATCCCAGCCTGGTGTTCAAGGTTCTTATGATGGAGCAGATACATTTGTTTTGGGGAATGCCTTTGGGGCATTCTATCTAGGCTCGGGCTATGCCACAATTACCGACTTCTACTGGTCTGAGGGAGATAAGTTCGAGGTTTATGGTAGTGCCAGTGACTACTCACTGAGCTTCCAAAACTGGTCTGGCAGCAGTGCAAAGGATACCTTGATTTACTATAAGAACGATCTTATCGGTGTGGTAGAAGACACCACTAATGTCGTGACCTCTGCGGACTTTAACTTTGTTTAAGACTCTTTCCAAAAACACCCTCAGCCTCTGGGGGTTGGGGGAAGCATTTGGTTAGATATAGCGCTACGCCCAAGGCAAGAGCCATGCATACAAAAGTTGACTACAACCGCTTTTTAGCTTGTATCAATTTCAAACACCTTAATGCGTAGTGCTATAAATACGGGATGATTTTAATAGTGTTGTGGAATAGGCATTTGGCTGTAGAACAGGCATCTTGCCTGTTTCATTTGCGACCAGGCAGGCATCTTGCCTGTTTCATTTGCGAGCAGGCATCTTGCCTGTTTCATTCCCGAGCAAGCAGGATGCCCACCCCACTCCTATTCATCCGAAGATTCAGCAATGCTAACAAAGCTGAAAGTATGTATCTTATACTGAAATCGATTATTCTAATTTCAGGCTCTAGTATTATTCCCATCGTGAGCCTAACTATGGGAGCAGTGGCTCAGTCTACTCCACCCCCAGGAGTGAACCTTCCCCCCACCACCCCTGAGAGGATTGAGGAAACCATTCCCAAGCCATCCGATTTACCTCCTCCTGTTCGTGAAGAATCTCCAGCATCACAACCTCAGCCAAACCTGGGAATTCCTTCCTCTCCCCAACTCCCTGAAGTTACAATTCCACCCAGTGTGCCATTCTTCGTCACAGAAGTAGAGGTGTTGGGAAATACGGTTTTGCAAGACGAAATTGCAGATAAAAAAAAACCATATGAGAACCGTGAAGTAAGGTTTGAGGAGTTGCTTCAACTGCGTTCTGCCATTACTGAGCTCTACATTAAAAATGGTTACATCACCTCTGGCGCATTTTTGCCCGTCCAAGACTTTAGCAAAGGTGTTGTGAAAATCCAGGTGGTTGAGGGTGACTTAGAACGGATTGAACTGGAGGGATTAAACCGTCTGCGGGAAGGATATGTGCGCAGTCGCCTTGAACTAGCCACTCACCCACCATTAAACCGAAGCCGCTTAGAAGAAGCCCTGAAACTGCTGCAACTTGACCCCTTACTCAATCAAGTGGATGCCGAGTTAACTGCAGGAAGCGGCTCTGGTAGCAATATTTTGCAAGTCAAACTCAAAGAAGCGTCTGCCTTTCACGCTGGTATTTCTACCGCCAACAACCAATCTCCCAGCATTGGTTCACTACAAACCAGGCTGTTTGTTGCCCATGATAATCTTTTGGGTTTTGGCGATCGCTTCAGCACTCAATACAGCTTTACCGAAGGGCTAGACCTCTACGATATCAACTATTCTATCCCCGTCAATCCCTACAATGGCACCCTCAGTGTACGCTACAACAACAGCGACAGCGGCATTATCGAAGATGAATTTGAGGAGTTTGATATCGAAAGCGAAACTCGCACCTTTTCTGTTAGTTTTCGCCAACCGATATTCCGCTCCCCAGAAACTGAATTTGCTCTGAGTTTAGCCCTAGACTTGCGTCGCAGTCAAACCTTTTTACTCGGGGAACCCTTTTCTTTCTCAGTTGGTCCAGAAGACGGCGAATCCAAGGTAACGGTATTGCGATTTTCTCAAGATTGGATAGACCGTAGTAGCCCTAGTCGGATATTAGCTGCTCGCTCTCAGTTTAGTTTTGGGTTAGGTGCCTTTGATGCAACTATCAACAATAGTGGGACTGACGGGGGATTCTTTAGCTGGTTGGGACAATTCCAATTGGTACAACAGTTGTCACCGAGAACGACGCTGATCACACAAATTAATGCTCAGTTAACCCCAGATTCTTTGCTCTCCCTAGAACGTTTCAGTATCGGTGGCGTGGATACTATCAAAGGCTATCGACAAAACCAACTGGTTGCTGATAACGGTATCTTGGGTTCCGTACAACTCCGCATCCCTCTCACCTCAGACCCCACCAGGCTACAACTAGCCCCTTTTTTTGAAATCGGTACAGCTTGGAATAATCTAGATCCTGACCCTGACCCCGCCACCATTGCTAGCTTGGGAGTAGGTTTGCGATCGCAGATTATCTCTGGTTTAGATTTGCGCCTAGACTATGGTATCCCCTTGATTGAGGTCAACAACCGGGGAAATTCACTACAAGAGAATGGTTTCCACTTTTCAGTGGGCTACCAGCCCTAGGTTCGCAGCTGAGTTTTGAGCAAAAGTCTATGCGATGAAGCGAAGCTTCCGCTAAAAGCGATCGCATTTAACTTAAATTCCTCCATACTAATGGGGTTAACAACCCATAAAACCCTTTTTAAATTCGGGTTACAGCAATTGCTTCCGGGAAACTGTACCCATGTGTAATTTGGGTTTATTTTTGCGATTGACATGCAGGTCACGCTACGCGATTGGCCGTAGGCCACGCTAAAAGCGATCGCATTCCTCTAAAACTCTAGGTGTAATCCTCTCAAGACCACCATCAGATAAGCTTCAGAGCAATTGTGTCCATTAATGGAAGTCAAAAAGTGAATCTCTCTGGATAGGCTTTGCCCACTAGGGGGATGAGCTGAGATTAGTTAGTGTTAGGCTCTTAGTGTCGATAACTACTCTTACCGGGATTACCTTGAGGGCAGCATGGAGTAGGGAGTAGGGAGAACAGAGTAGTGATGCAGCAAGGTCTTCGGATAAACTAAACTCCCGTGGGGGGAACCCCCAAGACCACGCTGTATGGCTTTGGGTCAATTCTTGTCCACTTTGCCCTGTTCCGAGATCCCCTGTTCCGAGATCCGCTGTTCCCGACTGCGTAAAAGCAACAAAAGTTGTTATTCCAGAAATGTTGTTCAAGAACAACATAGGGATTTCCCATGCCTAGGCTTTCGATTGAGATCACCAAAAATAGGGGGTCTGGGGGATAATCCCCCGCAGCCAGCCGTTCGCGCAGCGTGACAAGCAGGTCAATGGGTTCAATACCCTTGTTCGCGTAGCGTCGGACAAAGCCCGAGGTTGGCGGCGAAATCTTCCGGAATATCCAAAATCTTGATGTATAATAGCAATAGATACTCACATGTGAATTTATGGAGATGGAAACCACAGTATTAACAATAGTTTGCAAGATTCAACCGACACCCCAGCAAGCCGACAAGATTGAGGCCACACTTAAGGGGTTTGCGGATGCTTGCAACTATACCAATGCTGTCGTAAAATCCTCCATAACCAGCAAAAACACGATACAGGCTCAGGTTTACAAATACATCAGGGAAACCTATAACTTAAGCGCTAATTTAGCGGTAAGAGTTTGTGGACGTGTGGCTGCAAACAGAAAAACAGCTAAACATAAAAACAAGCCTGTATCAAATTTCAGTCCTACTAGTGCTGATTATGATGCCAGAATTTTCAGTTACAGAGAAAAAGATCAAACTGTTAGCTTAACTTTAGTAGGTGGCAGAGAGAGATTTACCTTGCAGATTGGTAACTACCAAATTGGCAAACTCAAAGGCAAGCAACCTACCTCCGCTCAACTATGCAAGCATCGTGATGGTCAGTATTATGTTCATATCCAAGTTAAGGAAAAAGCTCCATTACCTCAAAAAAGAGAAAAGGTTATTGGAGTAGACTTAGGGCGCACGGAGATCGCTGTTACTAGTGAAAACCTGAGTTTTTCTGGCAAGCAAGTAACGGAAACTAGAGACAAATTTGCCAGAGTAAGAAGACAAATTCAACAGAAAGCCTCGAAGGGCACAAGAAGTAGTAGACGCAGATGTCGCCAACTTCAGAAACGGCTATCAGGCAAAGAAAGACGTTTTCAGACTTGGGTTAACCATAATGTAAGCAAGGCTATTGTTGAATCAGCAAAGTCTCAAGGAGCAGTTATCGCTCTGGAGGATTTGACAGGTATCAGAGAGAGGACGAACCTACAGCCAAGGTCTAAGACCGAAAAAAGAAGGTCTAACAGTTGGGCTTTTTATCAGCTTAGAGAATTTATACGGTACAAGGCTTTAGAAGCTGGGGTAGAAGTCATCTTCGTCAATCCTCGCTATACCTCTCAAACGTGCCACAAGTGCCTGCATATCCATCCAGTAAAAGGCAAGTCTTATAGGTCCCGAAAACGCTACAAGTGTAGTGCTTGTGGATGGATTGGAGATGCTGATTTCAATGGTTCTATGATGATTAAAATGCTGGGGCAGAGTGTAACCCTGCCCGGAGGTTCGTACTTATCCTGTTCTCTAACAGATATTGTACAGGGCTACTAAAAGCCCCCGGCATAAGCGCCGTGGGGATTGGTTACCCCAGAACAGCATCAGAAGCTCAAAGCGATGTTCCTTTAGAACCGCTTCGCGAACGCAGCCCTGAGCGGCAAAACGATTAAGGAATATGTGCTTGAACGCTCTCTGCCTGATGTGCCCATCAACCCAGAACTAAGCTCCGAAGAAGCCCTCGCTCAACTGTCTGCCTTTCTCAAGCCGAGAATAGAAGCGGCTGAATGGGGTGAATTCTCCCCCAGCACTTTTCCTGATATTAAGCAGAAAGCACGCAATAACATCCAGTCCTGAATGAAGATGCCCTGATTAGACGTTTTGCAAAAGTGGTCTGAATCCCGCAGATTACCTAGGCTAAAAATGGCTTTTGCAACAGCTATATTGGCAATTAATGCTCTCAATAAATAACGTCATTTCGGGTTAATATAGCATTTCTCATAGTAATGAGGTATACAGGTTTTTTTACCTGTTTACTGATCCGAAGTTCCCTACCTTTACAGATAAATTTTAAACTTGGTTCAAGATCTGAGTATAAGATAAAATAGGCTGATCAGCTCTGGTAATGGTTTTTCCTTATGGTTCAGCAGCGACCGCCCACTACCGATAACATCTTCTATCCCGAAAGTGATGGCAAACCCTTGGCGGACAATACCCTTCAATTTGAACTAATTACCACGATTAAGTATGGCCTGGAAGCCCTATTCAAGGATGACCCGAATGTGTTCGTCGCTGGGGATTTGTTGTGGTATCCAGAACAAGGACAACCTAAAATCAACCAAGCCCCCGATGTGATGGTGGTTGTAGGTAGACCCAAAGGGCATCGGCGTTCCTACAAAACCTGGGTTGAAGATAACCTTAATCCCCAGGTGACCTTTGAAATAGCATCAGAAACGAACACCATCAAGGAATTAGAAGAGGATAAACTCAAGTTTTACCAGACCCATGGAGTAGAAGAGTACTATCTGTATGATCCAAATCGGACAAAACTAAAAGGCTGGTTGCGTTCAGCCGAAAAACTAGAACCCATCCCCCAGATGCCAGGTTGGGTTAGTCCCCGTTTAGGAATTAGGTTTGAGTTAGTAGCATCTCAATTGGTGCTGTATTATCCCAATGGTGAACGTTTTGCTACTTATTTGGAAATTATTGAGCTCAAAGATCTCGCTCAACAACAAGCAGAGCTCGAAAGGCTGGCAAAAGAACAGGAACGCCAACGGGCAGAGCAAGCGGAAGAAGCTTTAGAGCAAGCGGAGGAAGCTTTAGAGCTCGAAAGGCTGGAAAAACAACAGGCATCACAACGGGCAGAACAGGCAGAAGCTTCGTTGCAAGCCTTGCGATCGCAATTAAAAGCAAAGGGCATAGATCCAGAACAGTTCGAGCTATGAACCCCACCATACCGACACGTTGTCAAGTGCGGAAGGCGATTAAGGGGGTGAATGAGGTGATGAATGACTTAAGGGTGGCGCAACACCCTCCCCCTCAGGATGAGGGATTATATCAAGTCAGGTTGAATACCCATAATTAGAGGGAGGGTGGGAAGTGTGGGGAGGGTGGGAAGTGTGGGGAGGGTGGGAAGTGTGGGGAGATGGGGAGATGGCGGAGATTTTTATTAAGGGTAATTATCCCGACATGATATTAGCTTATCTGCATTTTGATAAAATTAATACATATTAAATTAGGAGAATTGGTATGACTGAAACGATTGATCGAGTCAGTTGGATAATCGATGATTTAGAACTATTGCCTCACTCTGAAGGGACAATATACGAAATAATTGAAGGAGAATTATTTGTGACTCGAACGCCTCACCGACGACATCAACAAGTTTGTGGCAGAATTTTTAGTTATTTGAATAATTGGTCAGAATCAACAGGTAATGGTGAAACTATTATTACTCCCGGAATTATCTTCTCAGATGCCGATAATGTGATTCCTGATGTAGTGTGGGTAAGCCAAGAAAGATTAGCTCAAATAGAAGATGAAGCTGGACATCTTACCGCAGCACCAGAATTAGTGGTGGAAGTAATTTCTTTTGGTAAAGAAAATGAAAAACGCGACCGGGAAGTGAAAGTCAAATTATATTCAATTCAAGGAGTAAAAGAATATTGGATTGTCGATCGTTTTCGTAAGCAAGTAGAGGTATATCGCCGAGACAAGGTAAAATTAACTCTAGTTGCTACCTTATTTGATCAGGATGAGTTAACTTCTCCGTTATTACCAAATTTTGTTGTACTAATCAATCGCTTCTTTCCGGTTAAGTAAAACAGCACGTATAACTGAATAATATCACCAAAATTATAAGTGATAATTATAGGTTATCATACTCGGCATCTTCAGGATTATCCCAAATTTTAGCAAAGACCGATTCAGAAAGTTTAGTCACTAAGGTTTTAGCTAATGCTGGCATGAGAAACTGTTACTTCGACATCATCAGGTAAATTTTTGCCTTCCAGGACATCATGGGTCAAAGTTCTGAGGTGTTGGGTTGCCTTCAATCAATCGGGTAGCGCATTTTTGCCGATAACTACTTTCGTCAAGTCGATCTGGGTTACCAATTGTCAGAATTGGTAACGAAGTTGGTGTATTGTCCTCACGAATTGTTTGCTCTAGAGAGTCAACTCCTATCATATTTCGGTTAGCGGTAATCAGGATCATTTGGTTGCTCTGAGCAAAGTGCCAAACAGCGCGATCGCTACTATCCATTGGCAAGTCAGCGTCCTGAAATGTAAAGAAGCGAATAGGTAATAGTTCCAGCCATCCTTCAGCCGATAGTGTTCCCCAAAATAGAACAGCATCGCCAGTTAAATTGTAGTCAATCAGAAAGTTCATGGCTATGCCTGGGCTTCAATTCGCGCTTTCCATGCTTGGAGTTTTGCACGGAGGGCTTCCTGACCTGGCTTCGGAGGCATTGCTGCGATCTTGGCAAATCGTTCTCGATTTCGCTCTTCCCAATATTGCCGAATTTCCTTTGCTGTTTGGAGACATTCTTGGTATTCCGCTTCAAACTCAACATGATGAGTTTCAATGTAGGCTAGCGCTGAACGAATCTGATGATTATTAAGACTTAGTTTTTCACAGATCAACTGTTGTGGATACTGAGCCTTCAGGTAATCCATCACGTCGTAAAGAGTGATGCGTGTACCTGCGATTGTCAATCCCCGCTCTGTCCGAATGATTGCTGGTTCTTCAGTAGGTGCTGACACCATATTAAACCTCCTATCCCTGGTGGATAGCTATCTATTCCCTTGATACCCAATGTCCATTATATTCAAAGCCCGTTCGCTCACATATACCCTTTAAGCACGAAATAAGATCCGTTATGGTTCGCTCACTCATTCAGTTGATCGGCGATCGTACCAGGCTCAACTCGATGGTACTTTGAAGTAAGTCCCGAATTTACGATCAAGGCAGATAAATACCTTTAATTGAGGCAGCAATTTGAGTAGACCTGGTGGTAATATTGAGTATCTGCTTTGGCTGGGAATGGAGAGCCACCAACAGCCTCCTGATTTAGCAGCAATTCAACAAATTATAGAAGAAGCGATCGCATAAGCGCGGAAGCTGAGGCCGTAGGCCACGCTACGCGAACGCTTCATCGCAAAGCTCAAACCAATGTCGAAGCGTGCTTTACTTTTAATACCACATTCCCCTTAAAACAACCGGTTGAACATGAATCCTTACACAATCTTAAATCAGACCCAGTGCCAGCGGGTAAGTGATGGAGTCATCCTGCCACTTCTGAGCGGTTGTGAGTCAGCCACCCGCCAGCTGGTACTTGTCTGGCCCCAACTTGGAGATTTCGACAGTCTCGAATACGCTTGGTGGCTGCAACGGGAAGCAAAAAGGTTACAGGGCGAGGGTATAGTAATACGAGCTGTTGGTATTGGCAATCGCGATTCTGTTGACACTCCCCGCCCTGGAAGGACGGGGATTCTTGCTTCAATGGGGTTACTTGTTTAACCAGGCCGGAGCCAGGAAAAATAGAGGTCGCCTCTCCACAAGCGTATTTGGTTTATAACCTAGGTTTCGGTGTGCCCCACCGTACCTTTTTTTTATATATAGATAGATACTTTTTTAATCTAATTTTTTTCATAGACGTTTAAGTCGTTAGACCAAATTACGCAATATGTATCTGATACATATTTTTTACGTTGTCTACTTATCATTAGATAGTATTTATCTAGTTTTTTATTTTTTGTTTATGCTTTTATAATAACACGCAGTGCGAAAACTGTCAAGTTTTAACTTAAAAAGAAAGCCGTCCTATAAGGACGGGGCTTTAAACCCAAAATTTTTGGTAAGCGATTCTGCAACTATACGGGGTTTTCTGGGGATTGGCTGTTTGTCTGTCCCAATGCACAGCTGCACCACCAGCTTAATCTTTATCCAGGACTATCGCTCAAGCTACCAGGGCTCTCAATAACCCTAAATGCCTACTTGAATCTGCTGCTGATGTGTGCGGGTATTGGTAGTCCTGGCACTCTAGCTGAAGTATTTCGAGGCTATTGGGGCGATAGTCAGGCTCCGCAGTTGCTCGATGATGAGGAGGTTGTGCGAGGTATACCACTTCCCCCTATCAAGGGGTCATTCTTCAGGCTGGCTGGTGGCAAAGGTTTTCAAAGACCCTTTGAATTGGCAACCCTGCGGCTGCGGAATATGACAGAGGTTTTAAGCCACTGGAATACTTATGTACCCAATGGGGCTTATCTGACCCAGCGAGGGGGAACCTTCTTATTCGATTCACAGGGGAAATTACTCTACGAATACCGCGATGGCGGTCTCCTTGGCTTTGCTCAGAATATGAGTCGTCCACTGTCGTTTTTATTAGATTAGCTCTACCAAAGCGATAGTAACAATGTCTTGATAGATCTAGTGTAATCGAACGCACCCTACAAGAGCGTACGCACTCAACCCAACCGACAACAGAGATCACCCTTCCCACCCGCTCGCGCTATTTTATTCGCATTTAATTTTCTTGGAGTTTTGCTTTTGATAATCTTTTTAGCCAATCGCTCATTAATTTCTCGATGCCTTGGAATTGGTTCCGTTTGTCCATTATTTGGGTTATGGTAAATATCGTGTTTCCCACCATGTCGAATCAAATAGCAACCGGATTTTTATAAGTAGGCAATTAAATCGCGTCTTTTCATGCAACCTCAAGTTCTGCGACTCTCTTAATTCCGGGAATTTCTTCACTAGTAAATGTTCTATAGAGTACAGCTAAATTATCTTTTAATTCTTCTAGATCAACCCCTTGTGTCCAATGATCTGGAAATTCATTCAAATAGCCCAAGAACATCCCATCCGCTTCTTTCCAATATGTATATGTAATTTTCATCATGGAAACCCTATTTTCGCCCTCCGATACTCTCAGCGGTGCGACCCCGGTCGGGTTTCCCGACAAGCGTGAATGCGCACCAAGAGAAATTATTTTCTTTTCTTTGTCAGACGCGCAAACGGTTTTACTCACCGACAATAAGTAACCTCTTAATTTTAACCAATCCCCATCAGTGTACGCAATCCCCACCCGTACGCCATCGATGATGCGATCGCACTCACCACCTCAATTCAATCGTAGGTTGGGTATAGGAACGGAAACCCAACAACATCAGACCGCCACACCAATTAAATTGTAGGTTCTATTTTGTTAGAGCAGATACCCGGCTCTGGAGGAGAAGACGTTGTGTTGAGGGGAATTATGTTGGGTTTCATTCTTCAACCCAACCTACATCAGCGATCACACCTAGCTTCCTGAAGTGTTTGATGCACGATGAAAAAACTCGCTACAATAACCGCAGTATCTAGCCAGTAGCCATTGAACATGACAACTCAACAAATCACGATCGATCTGCTGCCGTCCCATCTTCCACCAACTGGCACGAATTGCCAAAGCTACGCAGCAAAGTGTAGAGACACTTGCAGCTGCATTGTGTAGTTAGCAATTTGCCACCTTCGGTTGATAATGCACCTTTAGAAATGCAAGCAGAGTTATTACAGCTTCAGATACTAGATACTGAACAGCTACTCACCATTGCTCAAGCAGAAATAGACCCTGATCAGCATCATCGCTGTGTTGAGTTGCTAGACAAACATCAGGATGAGAAACTGACACCGGAGGAACGGCTCGAACTCGCCGAGTTGCGACAAGCAGCCGATCGTCTCATGCTGCGGAAAGCTTATGCCTGGTCTGTTCTACGTTGGAAAGGGCATCGGATTCCTGCACTTATTGATTTACCTGTGATTCTATGACCATATCTGTTGAATTACGACGGCGCGTAATTCAAGAAGCCAATTTTCGCTGTGAATATTGTAAAACCTCTTCCCAGTTGACTGGTACACCACTAGTCATGGAGCACATCTGGCCTCGCTCACAACGTGGAACAGACAATCGAGAAAATTTAGCTGCTTCCTGTTATCGCTGTAATGAATTCAAAGGGAGCAAAATCTACGCAGTTGATCCACAGACAGGGCAGTATGTTGCACTCTATAATCCACGAAATCAATTTTGGGAACGACCATTTCATTTGGAACAATGGTGGAACTCATATTGCTGGAATAACACCAGTGGGCCGAGCAACAGTATAGCGTTTTTCAATTAGGTGAGGTACAAGTTTTTGGGTTTTAGGGAACAGCGGATCTGGGAACAGGGAACAGAGAAGAGGCAAGAGGCAAGAGGCAAGAGGCAAGAGGGAAAAAATCTTGTGTACCTCATTATTCAAGCGCTGCGCTTGAACAATGAGAATCTGGTTGAAGCAAGAGCAATTTGGATTGAAGTAGGCACCGCATCCACCTAATGAGTAGGTTTCAGATTGAGCATTGATGGAAATATTGATCGCGATCGACCGATATTGGCCAACAACAATGCTTACCAATTCAAACCTATAATGGTGGGCACTTGTGTTTGTAAATCTAAGATTTTATCACAGATGATCGCACAAGTGCCCACCCTACATATTTATCTAATGACCCGATTTATCCACGACCAATTTGCCAAAGATTATTTAGAAGAATTGTTATCACAATTTGGAGAATGTCAGGCTCCCCTAGAAATCCGCAGCGAAATCCGACAAGTCGATGTATTTTTTGCCCCGGCCAATCAAGCACAAACTTCCCCAGAAGCCTTAGGATTATTAGGGAAATTAGCTACAACGCCTTGTTTGTTTGAACCCTTTAGAAATCCGGTTACTATTAACGAAATTCGGACTTGCCTCCTGAAATTATTAGAGGTACACACAGATTTTATTCGTCAAGGGAATCGAGAGAATACTCGCCTCAATGAAGAGAATTACCCAAAATTATGGATTTTGACCCCGACAGCATCATCTGCAATATTAGAAGGCTTTGGTGCTAAGAGTGATCCGGACCATTGGGGTGAGGGGATTTATTTGTTACCCTCTTTCCTAAGGACTGGATTAGTCGTAATACATAAATTACCAAAGACCTTAGACACACTATGGTTGAGAATGTTAGGCAGAGGCAGGGTCCAACAACAGGCCATTGATGAATTAGAAGCACTGCCAGAAACAAATCAATTTCGGGAAAATACTTTATTGTTGTTATCTTCTCTGCGTAGTAACTTGGAAGTAAGTACAGAATTAGAACAGCAAGACAGGGAGTTAATTATGCGGTTATCACCACTTTTATTAGAAAAATTAGAAGCTGCTACTCAGTCAGGTATAGAGCAGGGTATACAACAAGGTATGCAGCAGGGTCTGAGGATGGAGCGCACTGCGATTATCGAAAACTTGTTGAGAGTTCGGTTTAATTCTATTGATGACCAACTTAGAGGTATTATTGAACCAATGCTGTCCTTATCTAATCAAGAATTTTCCGCTTTAATTTTACAGTTATCTCAGCTATCCCGTGAGGAATTATTAGCAAGATTCAGGGATTAATTCAAAGTTAAAAATGAAAATTTAACTTTGAATGAAGCCCAGTAAGGGATGGTGCGTTCTGTGATATTTTGTCAATAAATGTCTTGATAGCTCTTGTGTAATCGAACGCACCCTACAAGAGCGATTGGCCGTAGGCCACGCTACGCGATGAAGCGTTCGCAAAGCGTGGCCGAAAGGCCTCAGCTTCCGCTAAAAGCGATTGACCGTAGGTCACGCTACGCGAACGCACTACCAGACGACTTGATCGTGCTGCAAGCCAAAGTTCAAGACATGGTAACCAGCATAGTGTTAGAATTATTCCATTATGCCAACAATTTTACGGATCGGTCCAAATCGTTTCTACTTTTATAGTCATGAGCCGAATGAACCGCCGCACATCCATATTGACCGTGATGCTTCATCTGCTAAATTCTAGCTGGAACCAGTCAGTCTAGCTAGCAATGTTGGTTTCAGTGCTAAGGAAATTCGGAAATTGCAAGGGATAGTCCAGGAAAATCAGAAAAATCTATTAGAGGCTTGGTATGGGTATTTTGGCAATTCGAGCGGATGAGAGAGTTAAGAATGTCTACTTTACTGAAGAAACCATTAGTGTTGATTTAATGGATGGGCGGAAAATTACCGTACCTCTAGTTTGGTACCCAAGGCTACTTAACGCCACACCCGATCAACGTTCAAATTGGGAAGTTTGCGGTGGTGGTTATGGGATCCACTGGAGCGACATAGACGAGGATTTGAGTACAGAAGGGATGCTGCGTGGTGCGCCAGCCCCATCCTCCAGAAATTTATGAGTTAATCGAGGTGAGGCACTCTAACGTTCAAGCTCACTGGCGGCAGGTATCTAACGGTTACGAACTAAGCGATCGCCAGTCCGTCCAGTGCAGCGTCAGTTAGGTAAGCAAAAGCCCGTGATTGTTGGGTTTCGTGCCTCAACATTATCCCCCCTTTGAGTCAACCTGATGAATTGAGGTCCTCGTAAACCAGTAAATTAACTCTTTTTAATAGCCTTTTATCATTCTCTTGTAGCCAAATATAGTCAGACCATGATGCTTCGGTAAAAGTGATTTTCATTCATCAATTAATTGTTTAATTGATTTTTTTCCTGATTTAGCTTGTCCAATAGATTCTAATAGATGTTCGGCATTGGCAGGGTGGGATAATAAATATAGTGTTTCTCGCCAAGAGTTAAATTCATCTAAAGACATTAAAACAGCTTGTTTTCCTTGATCATTACATAATATAGTCGGTTCTACGTCAAGAATGACCCGATCAATAAGTTCATCTAATTGGTGTTTTGCTTGATTGCTCGTAATTGCTTTCATTTTGAGATAGTCAGAGTTTTATACACTATAAAGGTAACCGAAATTTACCTATTTTATTTGTCAATAAAATCTACGGGCGATCGCACTTATTTGAGTTGATAAAATTCCTGATCACTAATTCCTAACTGCTTGAGTATTTCTCGAAATAACCAACCTCCCATCTCAGCATTACCATGAACAGGAATAGTGGTTGACCGTCCATCCGGATGCTTCCAACGGGCATGAGTTCCTTTTTGACGAACTTTATGAAAGCCTAATTGTTTAGCAACTTTTTCTCACGGTTTTAGCTTTAGCTGGCATGAGAAACAGTTACCTCGACATCATCAGGTAAATTTTTGCCTTCTTCGAGGTATTCTTCTTGAATCATCTCAAAAACAGGATTTAATTCGGATAGGGCTGCTTCAGGAGTTTCTCCCCAGGCATGACATCCTTTAATCGCTGGAATATAAGCGACAAAAGTTCCATTGTCATCGGGACGTAAAATAATTTTATAGTCGTTTATGGATTTCATTGTTGTTTTTATCTAGATATTTTTTTGGCTGTCTATTCTATCGTTGAAAGACCCAACAAAGAGTAATCGGTGGATAATTTCTATTTTGTGCATAACCAAAATGCTCCGAAACGCTATAGCTCGCGCCTTCCAAACACTATCGTACTACAAGAGCGGCGATCGCACTAAATTTCTGATTTCATCTGCTTCTGAGCAAGATAATGTTCATCAAGGGCGCGTCTTAGCATCATTTTAATCACAGCAGATCTGCTAATGTTGAGTTCTTTTGCCATTGTATCAAGTTCAGTAAGCATAGGGCTAGGAATTTCCACCTTTTTGGTTTCTATATCCTGTCTTCTTCTTGAAGTCATCTGACGGCGTGTTCCGACTCTTGTTGTTGTGGAGTCAAAATAGCGGTCTATAACTTCTTCTCCTACTTCAATTTTTTGTTCAATTTCTTCAATAGAAATATTGTTCATAAATTTCTCTCTCCCTTTTCGTGCTTTTCCAATAAGTGATTAACCATATATATTCCCCTTAATGTACTCACCATTAATCATCACGGCTAATAGGGCGATATTGATTCAACCAACGAACTTGCCCTAAGCAATCTTCTGATTGAGTCTCTAAAAGAAAACGCTCGAGTGCCTTAATAAGGTCGGATAAGTTCCATCTGCTTTGAGCCGCCAGAATAATGCCATGATGTTCTGGGTATTGTATGGCTAAAGCGGAGAAATCTTTGATGTTGAATGTAAAAATACATCGCCCTTGAGCCGTTGCCTTCAAAAGTTGGGTTTCATCACTTGCATCTTTGGCTATCCATTCATTGGGAGTCCGAGTAACATCATGACCACGAACGGTTAGGGCTGATTGTAAGGCTTTGATAGACGTGTCCGCATCTTTGGTGTTGCCGCAGTTTAGACATTGGCTACTTCGCTCTCTTGTTCAGCTACGATCGCGCTGTCAATTTCGGTTTGATGTGCGGTGTAAAACCCTAGTGCGTCGTTAATTTGAGTTTCAGTTAACCCATATTCCTCGGCCAGCTGGTTGGGAGACATTCCCCATTGGTGGGTGGCGATCGCAATTGTCTGGACTCGAATCCCTGTCCCACGAATGACTGAGACGGGGTGACCACTGGCTCCTTGACGATAAGTAATGTGGGGAAAGCTTGGGTCATGGAATTGATGCTTGATTTCGGCAACTTTTTCAGCCACTGCCCATAAAATAAAGTCGTTGAGGGGAATGCCTTGACGCAAAGCACATTGTTCTACAACTTGGCTGAAGTTAAAGCGGCAAGTTAAGGGAGTAGGATGCCATCTTTAAGGTAAGGTCTGCATTGTCGGTTAATTTACCTTCCGATCCTAACGGATGCTCTTAGTATAGCAGAAGTCAGAAGTCAGAAGTCAGAAGTCACACTCTTGCGCTTACAAAGGGTGTGAGACTTTTGTCATGTCCTAACTGCCCTGGCGACTGCTATACCATACACAGCTTCAATGGGTGGCGGACTTTTTGAAATAAGATCAAAAGGTAAAGAAGGTATTGGTCGCTCTCTTTACTGTATGATCAAAGGAAGAGAAGTAATTATTCTGCATTCCTTTATTAAAAAGTCGCAAAAAACACCAAAAAAAGAATTAGATCTGGCCAAAAAACGGATGAAGGAGATAAAAAAGTGAGCCGTCCAACCTTTGCCAAGTTTAAAGAAAAAGCTCTAGTTAATAGTGAAGTTAAAAAAGAGTATGAAGCTCTGGCCGTAGCTTACGATCTTAGAAAGAAACTTATTGACCTAAGGAAAAAAGCCGGTTTAACTCAAGAAGAGTTGGCAAAAATTCTAAATACACAAAAGAGCAATATTTCCCGTTTAGAGAATGTTAATTCATCTTATTCTCCCAAGCTCTCGACGATCGAAGACTATGCTCAGGCTGTTGGATATAAGGTAGAAATTAATTTTGTGCCAATTGAACCTTCTCCTTAACCTGAAATTATATAGCGTTTCTCTTAGCTATGAGGTACACATTATTTTTTACCTCTTCCCTCTTACCTTTTCCCATATCCGCTGCTCCCTGCTCCCTGCTCCCTGCTCCCTGCTCCCTGCTCCCTAAAAACTTAGGTGCGCTTTCCGTAGGCGAATTAAATTCGCCACGGGTCGCACCTCAGAAATTTGTACCTCACAAGTCGTAGAATTGCTATAAGTGTTTGAGCTTATGATAACGGTTGGTCTTTTTTTGATAGTAGTTTGGTCAGTAAAGGGAAAAGGGACGAGAATAATATCCCCAAAATTATAGGTTGTCATACTCGGCATCTTCAGGATTATCCCAAATTTTAGCAAAGACAGATTCAGAAAGTTTAGTCGATACAACAGTTAATTTTCGCTCTGTATTATCTTGACTAAGGGCATCAATCAAATTTTATACTTGTTGGATTTGTTCAAGGGAGAGTTTTTTAAGCTTTTCTATGAGTCTATTTTCTATAGTGCTATTTGCTGTCATGATTAATTACGTTTTTTTGATTATATTTTTTTACTTAGTATAGCACGATCGCATGGCTCAATGTATGTTATCCGCAACAGAGGATAAGCGTACGCACTCACCACCTCAATTCAATCGTAGGTTGGGTATAGGAACGGAAACCCAACAACATCAGACCGCCACACCAATTAAATTTTAGTTTCTCTTTGCAAGAGAGAAAACCTCGCTCTTGAGGAGAAGACGTTGTGTTGAGGGGAATTATGTTGGGTTTCATTCTTCAACCCAACCTACAAAAGCTACAAAAGCGACGATCGCTACGACCATATTGGCATCAGCCTAGTTCTTCACCTAAGGTTTGCTGTGATGCGTGCCGGATGTGTAGAATGCGAACGGTCGCTCGTTCTTGCTCTTCCAAAATGGTAAAAAGAATTCGATATGAATTACGTCCCCGACCGTAGAGTAATTGTCGTATTTCTTGACTGAAATACTTATTCTCTCTTGCTAGAGGACAACGTTTTGGAAATTGCGATAGAGATTCGATTGCTTGTAGCAATCCAGCATACCATTGGCTTGCCTGGGTGGTAGATGTGACTTGGGATAAACGTAGGAAGGCGCTGTCGGCTTCCGCCTCGGCCACACTGGAAATTTCAATAGGGTATTTCATGAATCGACTGGCAGGTTATACTGGCGACGCTGCTCTTGGGCAAACTCAGCGAAAGACCGAAATCGACCTGCCTGGAAATCATTCAGTCCTTTTTGAATGCCCTTGATAGCCTCCTGTGAATCTTCCACCTCCGACTCTAAGACACTAGCCAGCAATTCGGACGCAACCAAGCTAACATCTTGACCTCGCTGAGCAGCATATTCACGCAGTAGTGCTTCTAATTCTGAGCTAAGGGTAACAACAATTGTCATCGAGCTACTTCCCTCCCAACCTTTGCTTCTGCGCTTTATTCTAGCAAAGTGTGGGGGGGCGTTACTTTAGCATTTCCTCAACCCACCCGACAAGATCGCGATCGCACTATAATATAAAAGTGCAACAAATTGGAAAACCAGAACAAATTAATACTCTCGATCTTGAGGAAATGAATCATGAATCATTCGAGTTCTGAACTAACACGTACCCTTACTGATTTGCGTGACGATCTATTATTAGAAATTGAAAATATTCCCGACGAACAGATTCCACAATTATTACAAATCCTTCGTTTATTTCGTCAAAGCCAAATGACGAATAAAGAATCTGTATATCATTGGCAAAAAGCGATGGATCGGCTGGAAAAATCTGATCCAATTCAACGAAAGCAGCAACAACAAAAGTTAAAGGAGTTATTTGAATCTTGGAATGAGTTAGACGAAGAAGAAGACCAAAAAGAAACTTGGGAAATCATTAAATCGATCAAAGGAGTTTCGATTTAAACTAAGATGAGCAAAGTGATAGTTTTAGATTCAGCCCCTGTTGGTTTAATTACAAATCCAAAAGGCGCTGCGTTGTCACTGAAATGTCAAGAATGGTTTTATAATCTTTTTGACCGAGGATATGATGTTGTTTTACCTGAAATTATCGATTATGAAATTAGAAGAGAACTATTACGAGCAAATAAGGTATCGGGAATCAAGAAACTCAATCGCCTTAAAGCCGAAATAATATATCTTCCGATTACTACAGAAGTTATGTTAAAAGCTGCCGAATTATGGGCGGAAGTCAGAAAAAAAGGAAAACCAACAGCGGATCCTAAAGCTTTAGATGGAGATGTTATTTTAGCCGCTCAAGCTATTTTAGTTACTAATTCTGGGTATGACGTTACTGTGGCAACCAATAATACAAAGCACCTATCTTTATTTGTCAATGCTCGGGAATGGCAAGAAATTTAAAAATTTAGATGATTCATTATTACACCCGGAATTATCTTCTAAAATTAATAGGAATTTGGTGCGTTACATTTCATTAACGCACCCTACAATATCGGGCGATCGCACTGTTGAATGGCGCACCCTACTTGAGTGACGCCCGCACTATCTCCTCCATCGTGCCAGCATGTTTTTGGTTAAATTCACCTATTTCTCGATATACCTCATTTTTCGCAACTTGATCCTCTGGTGAATTTTTATCCCTCACCTCTTGATCTATCGTCTCATCCGCTTTTGTGTTCTCTTCTTTATCCTCTGTAGTAGAGCTATCGGTGCTAGCAGTATTTTCTGCGGATTTAGAAAAATCAAATAGCTTTTCTCTTAAGGCATAGGCATCACGAACGAACTCATGAATTTGCTCTGGTGGAAGTTGTTTCGCGTCTGCTATTTTTTGATTGATATCCTTAATCTCAGCATCCAGTTCATCTTTGGTCATATTAAACAAATGACCACCAATGGGTTTACCGGCTTCACTTGACTCTAAGGCATCATAATGCTGACTATAAGATTCTTTGAAGTTATTGAGTAAGTTTTGATAATCAGCGCTAGAGGTATTGGTATCTGAGTCATCTCTTGCCTCACCATCGGCAGAATCCCTGTCACCCTTGGTATTGGTTAAATGATCCATTAAGGCATAGGTATCCTTGAGCATTTTTTTGGTATTGTCTGAAGGGACTTTTACCGCTTTCTCCATCGCCTGAGCGAGTTGCTCAACTTGTTGATTGATCTCACTCTCGGTCATCGTAAATGGATTTTTTAATTGATCGAAACCTTTTACATCCTCCAATTTATTAAACATATCACCCGTAGAGTCTTTGAAAGAGGCTATCTCAGACTTTGAGATGGGCTGACCACTTGACCTTTTGTCTCTCAGACCTTGCCCCTGCTTTAAAAGCGATGCAGCGCGGTCTTGGGGAGGCAGCGCGGTCTTGGGGGTTCCCCCCATGAGCGACTGCCGTGGTTTCCCCCATGAGCGACTGCATCAAGACAAAGAAGCAGCATCATCTTTGGACAGGTTAGAAGCACCGGCAAGGGCTTCACTCAATGTCTTGATCTCCGCCTCGGTGGTCATACCGGTGATCGGATTGATTTTTCCTTGGGATTGGGAATTGGAAGAATCTGAATATGCTTTTGATGCTGCTTTCGCTTTCTTAGCATCTTTTTTCTTTTTGCGGATTTTTTTGACTTTACTTGAGAGTGACATATATAGTTTTTTCCTTATTTATTATTATTGAATCAGAAGAACGTGAGAGATTGTTCTGTTTATATGCTCTCTCGCCTTCCTTCTCAGTTGCTTTGGTGCGTTATTAACGCTTCCTAGAAGAGCGGAAATCAAAATGTTGCCATGATGTACCATGGGGGGACAACGGGCTCAAGGTTGCGAAAGAAGACCACATTTCCTTGAAAAAGATCCCAGTGCTTATAGATGTGATACAGCTCCTGTGCAGTTACGGATTCTTTCACCGGATTGAATTTATCGACTTGGTAATTCTCATTTTGGGTCAATATCGCCTTGATTATGTCTTTATTAAACATATTAAGATGGAAATAGATTACTTCGTTATTAGCCAATGCCCTCTCTAGGCGCACGAGCGAAATTTGTGCATTATTGACTTTCCTGGCGTATTGCACCTTTTTGGTTATTTCATTCTTTGTGTTGTTTAAGATTTTGAGCTCTGCTTGTGTGTTCTGCCAATTTAGTTCGGCACCTCCATATACCGACTTCGCTTGCCCTTTTGCAGCTACCACGACCGGCTCCAATGATCCTGGTTTCTTGATCGTATTATTGTTTCCAAAATGTATAATTCCTTTATACCCTTTAGATTTCACGCTTTTCTCGTTTAATTGATCCAAGGATTTAGCTGTTGTGATAAAGTTTCTCATCTGATCGTAACTTTGTGCATCTTCTTTAAACGCATTGAAGTTTTCTTTTATTTGCATTTTCTGCACAAGCTCTTCTCTCTTTGTGAGCATGGCTTGCGGCTTTGCCCGCAAATTTTTTTCTAAATTTTCCCTCATGTCTTTCTCATCTTTGTTAAGCTGAACGACTATTTTGGTCATCGTCTGCGGCTGCGCTTCTTGGTTTAAGTCCTTGAACGAAACAGTATCCGGCATATCCCCTAACACGCCCTTTTGCTTACCTGTACCTGTTTTTTCAACTTGGGACTCTCCACCTTCTTTTGTGTTCAGATTGCTTTTTACCCGTGCTTCACCTTGCAACAGTTCGGCAATGTTGTCGGCTTTTCGTAATAGAATTTGACGCGATTGTTTCTTCATATTTCCTCCTTTTACTCTTTTACTTTTGTTTATGATAGAAAAGTAGGTTAGGTTCCACTTTGGGTTTGGCAAGATAGATTTCGGTCAACAGTTGGAAAACGTTTCACCCAACCTAGAGCGATCAAAATGATCGCTCTAATCAATCTTATGTTGAGACTGCTTTTGGTGCGGGGGCGTTTGCCTAGGTTCCGTTCGGGGGAATACCTGATTTTGCGATCCTGTTAAAGTTGAAATGGTGAGCTTTTGGGAAATGCCTGTTGTTTCGTTTTTGGCCGAGAGTCTTTTCTCGCGATCTTCGCTATATTGCTTGAGCTTTGTCTCCATTTGCTTCTGATAATTATTGATCTCTATTCGACTTGTTTCCACTTCCTGCCCTACGTAGGTGCGATCATCGATCACCTCTCGAATCACGGTGTCCACTTTGTCCCCGTTTTTTATCAACACCTTATAACTTATATATTTTGCCGCCTGAATACTGTCCGTTGTGGTTCCGGGGTAGGCGTATGCTGTGTGTTTGATGACGACTTTGGAACTATCTATTATATTATTGGCGATAGATTGTTTGATTGCTTTCTCGATAGCCGTTTGTTTTTCTTCTTGCCAATATGTGTTTGATACTGCATTAATGTGGTGTGCTGCACCCCCAAAATTGTCCGCAATTTGATGGCCTCTTACGACAGCGGCTGTTGGGTTTGATATCTCATTGTTATCTGGAATATAGAGCCCATTTTCATTCCTTACTTCCTTGGCATCATGTTTGGTTTTAGGAAATTTTTGCTTGTCTTTCTCTAGGTTGGCCCCTAGTAGAAATCCGGGGCTGTTTCCTGTTCCATTATCTCTTGTGCCTTTTTGTCGTAATCTAACAAGCCCTATTTTCCAGGCATTTTTTTTTATAATTCCTATTCTTTCGTTGATGAAGCTAGATAAGTTCTCATCCTGCAAATTGTTATCCCGTGCTAAATCTGAGTTGAGATATTCTATAACGTCACCAGAAACCTTTTCAAGAAGATATTGCTTATCCTGCTTTGCAAGTTTGGCGAAACCTTCCATTACCTGAGCCCCATTATCTGGATGAACTTGTAAGTTATCCCTCTGATTGTTCACCAACGTATCAATTTCCTTTTCAATTAATTGGGTTATCTTTTTCCTATTGCGCTCTTGAGTTTGCTGTATTTTAAAAGCTTCTATCCCCTCCTCATATTCTCTTTCAATTTCTTGGCGTTGCCTTTGTTCTTGTTGATTTAACTCCTGTCTTTTTAGGGCTTCTATCCCCTCCTCATATTCCCTTTCAATTTCTTGGCGTTGCCTTTGTTCTTGTTGATTTAACTCCTGTCTTCTTAGGGCTTCTATCGCTTCATCCTCTTCCCTTTCAATTTCTTGGCGTTGCCTTTGTTCTTGTTGATTTAACTCCTGTCTTCTTAGGGCTTTTATCGCTTCATCCTCTTCCCTTTCAATTTCTTGGCGTTGCCTTTGTTCTTGTTGATTTAACTCCTGTCTTCTTAGGGCTTCTATCGCTTCATCCTCTTCCCTTTCAATTTCTTGGCGTTGCCTTTGTTCTTGTTGATTTAACTCCTGTCTTTTTAGGGCTTCTATCGCTTCATCCTCTTCCTTTTGGATAGCTCCTCTTCTCACATTCTCGTTTTGGAATAATTTATTGTTTTTTGATTCGTGTTTTTTCTCCGCTTCATATTTCTCCATTGCTTGCTGGCGGATAGCTATATCCGAGCTATCATCTACATGAGCATATTTTCTTTCTCTTGCTTTTTTTCTTGCGAGTTCAGCTTCTTTACGTCTTGACTTACCCATGTCACTATTTCCTCTTTACTATTATTCAACTAAATCTTGGATGTATTGGTTGTCTAAACAACCGCCTTATACATCACAACCAACCCCAAATTACTCAAACTCTTCTTATCCCCTTTGGCTTTAAAGTTCCAACTCGCTCCTGAGTTTCGGATCATCAAGCCATTCCCTTCATTAAACTTGCCATGCTTCAATGTCAGGTCATCATCATCATTCATAATCAAACTCACCTGCCCTTCCCCTTGCATTTCATAATGAGGCACCAACCCAGTAATTTTACTTCCCGATAAATTTGGCAACATCTCCCGCTTGACCATAATGTCGAGTTCTTCAGTTTCGTCACTAATAAACGCCTGCCATTCTTGAGGAAATGTTTCCGCCATATTTATATAAACAGCTGTGGGATAGGGCTTTAACATCCCCTTCACCGCACTGGCGAATGAGTTACCGCCATTAAGGGCAGTGTACTTCAACTTGATAGTCACCTTATTCAGTTCGTTCAAGTTGTAGCTGCCACGCTTACCGCTTAACTCTAATCGCCAGGTTGATACCGCACCTGTTCCTTCAAAGGGAAGGAAACGTTCATCATCTAATCGCAGTTCAAATAAACCGTTCGGTTCGTCATATTCTCCTATGTCACCCAAGGCTATTTGCTGAGTGGTGCGCCAATCGCTGCGGATTGACATCGGTTCCTTACCTTTGGGATTCAGTAAGTATTTCACCGCTTTCACGTCTGGTTCCATCACTGTTTTATGACGGAGTTGAGTTAAGGTGGCATTCACGGTTTTTCCTTCACCCGCATCGATTTCTATGGCAATCGTTTTAACCTGACGGCGGTAATGCCCTTGGAAGTCGTAATCGAATAAGGCTTCCGAGAGGTTGAACTCACAAGTGCCTTTTGTTTTCAATTGAATAAAGGCCATCGGGTCCAGCTCCGCCAAGGAAATATGTTTCCCGATTTCTAAAGAACGGCTATTGGTATCAATATAAGCCTTCTCCATGCGGTCTAGGTCATGCCCTAGGGAATCACCACTGAGTAAACCTTTCCGCAAGCTGTCCCAATACATACCGCCAATGAACGAGACCTCACTCTCTTTTAGACCGCGCTCGAATTGATAAGCTTTTTCGGCTGATTTGGCCATATCATGGGCGAGCTTATAGGTTTGGAAGAACAAACCTGAGAGCTTGCTGGTCATCCATTGATACAACTGTTCGTTTGAGAATTTGCTGGTCATAAAGCGTTTCATTGATTCATTTTGTTTGATCTCCTTTTCGGTTGACTGTATCTCAAGCCTTGCGACATTGATTTGAAATTTTGCCCCTTCTATTTGGGCTTCCAGTTGCTTGATTTCACTTTCAGCCATTGCTTGTTGTAGTATCCAATCCTCCAAACTTCGTTCAAATTGGGCATATATACCTGCAATTTCTCCGCCAAGACTAAACATTTCTGCCCACCCAGAAACAGTATCACCAGCAGAGGACAAGAAGTCATTGAATGCCGGTGGCTCAACTGTCGAGGCAAATGGAGGGCCTACATAGAATGTTGGAATTAAGCTAGCAACTGAGGCGGATGTTTTCAGAATAGCCGATGCTAAATGTAAATCTTTAGCTGTTTCCATCGCACCGATTTGGGCTTGTTCTGATGATAATAAGCCTGAATTAATTAACTCGTTATAATGCTCAAGTTGCCCTTCAGCACTTCTCTTGTTTTCTTCAAGGGATTTCAAGTTTTCAAGTGCATCATTTAATTGCGCTTCCTTAATCCGGCTCGTAACTTCGAGAATTTCCTTCTCATGACGATTTTGTAACAAGCTCAGGGCTTCGCTATCTTTCTTTTCGATCGCTCCCAACAAATCCCCACCGAATTGATTGAGTTTACCTACCAACTCTCGCGCTTTATTCAACATAAAGTTGAATCGATAATGAGGTACAGCAACTGACAATCCTGCGATCGCGCCACCGATGCCACCGCCACCTGCTACTGCGCGAACTAAAGCCATCGGGTCAATGGGAGGTTGGAACAAGGGCAAGGGTTGCTTAATCCCCATAATGTTTAGGCTATGGCGAATTTTATACAGCCGGTCTTCAATCCGATCCCAATAGTCAATTAAATTTTGATTTTCGGGTATATAGAAGTAGGGTTGAGTGACCGAGCTATGAATATTAGCCGCGAAGGTTAGACTCTTTTCATCTGGGTCTTTCCTACTCACATCAAACAAAAAGTCATATTGACTACTATCTGCCTCCGCGCCTTTATCATGAATGCCTTCAATCCCATTGTTGCCATTACGCCCAAAGGGTTTTGAATCAGACAATAGTCTGGTACCCGTATTTTCGGGTTTTTGTCCGAGGAGATCGTAAGCTAAGATATAGTGCATCCGGGCTTCGTTGATACTCTCCCTGGTGTACTGACGGAACAGTTGATCCCCCCAGTCGATCAGATTATCGATATAGGCCATCACTGTGGTGCGTCGATAGGCAATGCGTCTGAGTCGGGCAATGGCATGAGGGTCGAAGGGGTCTTTCAGGTAGGCTTGGATTTGCGGCATACTGCTGGTTTCATCGGGAACCATAAATCCATACCGGATCGGAAGTCGTTTAACTATCTCTAAAGTTTCCGCTAAAGCTTTGGCATTAGGGTCAACTTTCGCTAGAGCATCAACTGTATCTTTCAGATTGGTAATTGCTGGTTCTGTAGGCAAGTTTGCCAACTGAGTCCTTTCTGCACTGGAAAGCTCGCGTTTTCCTTCAAACGCTTCTTCAAACTTTTTCTTGTCCTTTTCGGGTTGAAGCAAGCCAATGACTGCGGATGCATTCAGGTTTAATGCCCTAGCATAAGACGTGATCCGAGTAATCAAAGCCTCAATATCCACTGATAAGAACGGCAAGAATTTCCAATATTCCACTTCATCGGTCGGGTCAAAGATGAACTCAAACCATTTCTTCGCCTCTTCAAACTTCTGTTGAGTATTCAGAGATTGAGCAATCAGCAATGGCGCGTGGAAGAAAAGTTCCCAATAGTGAAGGCCATTCGCACCCCGAAATTCCAAGTGTGAATGCAAGGGAAGGGTTTCGACCCTCTTGGGATTCACTTCAATAATAGTATCAGGGCTTTCTTTTGCTGGTTTATTAGGGTCATAGTCTACTTTTTTAAACATCGGGAGTTCATCGATTTCCTGATTCTGTAGGCTAAATAGGTCATCGATGCCATGGGCAAACAATTTTTGACTCAATTTACTTCCCGTCATCGAGGACAAACGAATGATGTCATACTTAGCATTTTGCTTAGTGACAAATTCCTCCACCCTCACATATTCCTTTCCTGATACTAGGTAGGCATGACTACCCTGTTGAAAGGCAGCGTCGAACTTATCGAATCCCTCGGGCCATACCCAGTTACCTTGGATATTGTTAATTTCTTTGGTGGCTTTGGATTCGGGATCGAAAATTGCGTATTGACTATGGTCGAAGAGATAAACCTTATTATCCAATTCAAATACCGCTCGAACCGGTCCATTCCATCGAGGCAACCCTTCCGTATTATTCCTCAATAGTCGAGGATATCCCGGTTCGACATTATCGAACTCAGTACCCTGGTAACGATAATACTGGTCCCCGGAAAAGAGGTATGTTTTTTCGTTGTGAGTAAAAGCTGCATCAACCACACCTTTACCATCTTGGATGTTATTTTTTACTTTTCCCCAATCCTTCTTAATGGTCTTTGTATCCGAGGCATTATCAGATGTGAAATAAATATTTCCTTGGAAAAATCGGATTTTATTATCAGAGCTAAAGAAAGCAGCATTAATTCCATTTTCGTTGGGAATACCATCTTCTCCGCCTTGGGAAATTTTCTTTGGATATCCCGTAACAGGCTGAGACAATGATGGGTCGCCAACAAACTTAATGTATTGGTTGCCAGACACCAAATACAAGATTTGGCTACCGGTGGAATCCCTCTTGGTTAAGGCATAGTCAATGGATGAAACGGCAGTATCTGCCCTAGATGTATAATTTGCAATATTCTTGGGTTGAGACCATGGAATAAGCAATGAACTCATTACCTTATTAAAGCTAGGACCCATTATGTAATTTTGCGCAGAAAGAAGCATTAGTTGACCCTGGGAGTCAATATACATTCCTGTTAACTGGTTAGAAGGCACTCCGTTAACATGAATAGTTTTCATAGGTGACCTTGTGGGTTGATTTCTTCCATCAACATTTCTGGCAAAGTCCTTATGAAATACAAATAGTTTCGGTTGAGGATCATTAACCGCTAAAATAAAGTGCTCCCCATATATGGATAACCCGACGAGGGATTTACTCCGTGAACTTTTTATTTCAGCAATATAGTGTAGTAGATAGGCATCACTAGTAGAGCTATTTTTGTAGAACTGATTGTCGGCGATAAAGAAAGCATCCTCATTAACCACAAACGCTTCGGTAACCTGACTTAAGTTCAGTTGTTCTATATTAGCAGTATATAATCCATCAAGCTTACTAAGTAACTCTTCTTTACTTGACGCCTTCTTGAGAGTTCCGCTGGTATCATGCAAATAAGTATCTTGTCCATAATCAAATGCGTTTCTAATACTTTTTGCGTCATCAGTCGGTGGCCAGAGCTTATCCGAAATCTTTAATGGGTTGTTAAGATCATCGGATGTGACATACTGATTTCCTTTGATAAAATACGACTTATTGCCATATTCAAAGGCAGCGTCCATGGATTCCCACTGGGGTAGGTTATCTTTATTTTCACTTAGTTTTATTGGATAACCATCATCAACCTGTTCAAAGGAAGTAGAATAGACGAAGTACTGGTCTCCGCTGAACAATATGGTCTTTCCTCCTTTAACCATTGCAGCGTCTACATGGTTATTTTGTTGAATATTATTATTGACCTTACCCCACTTATCTTTCGTCGCTTCTACAGAAGAAATAACAAGATCCTCCATCTTCTTATTCTCTGACTCTGATGGAATACTAGTTGTCGTATATTCGCCTTCCTTTGAAAATGCGTACAACTGATTATTAGCAACAAAGGCCGCGTTCATAGTAAACACTTTTGTAGTATCTAGTGTTTTAACGTCTCCGTTCGTATAAGTATCCGTTGCTCCCGAAGCTGGTTTACACAGGAAGCTCGCCCCTTTGTAATAGAAGCATGCCCAGGTGAGTGAGTTTTTGTTTTCTGGAACATGCAACAGTACAGGGGGTTCAAGTTTATTCACTTTTTCAGTAGGAAATAATTCTTTAAAGGTATCAATACCAGAACGGTTGACACCAGCAGTATTAGACTGACTTGCCTTAATTTTTACATCTCTGGTTTCGGGATAGAAGTTAAAACTGCTAACCTCGTTTCTGCGATCAGCAATAATTTGGAAGGTGGCATGGCGTTTTTCTTGCTGAGACGTAAGTGTTCGCCAGTCTTTCTTCCACATCGCACCATCATTATCAAAGTACAATACATCGTAGGAATAATTGACTGATACGAAGGTGTAACCGTCACCAATTAAGCCTTTAACGATTTGAAAACTGGAATCATTTTTATATAAATTATCGTCTGCTTGTTCGTGAAGCTTGATTCGATCTCCCTGATGCCTGAGATAGAAATCCGGCTTATCTGTTGCAGTGGACTTGATAGAAATAAGATCATTGCGATTTTTATCGAGGGTAGATTCAACTATTTTAAACTGGTTTTCTGGTGCTTCAAATGCATCTCCAGGAAGAATCCGTTTAACGTAACTTAGAAGATCCTTTTCATAATTGACCAGATGAAGCCTATCAGTGTTGGTTGCCTTCAGATAGACTTTACTGTCACCATCCACAGACGCTTTTTCAATCGCCTTAATAAGTTCTTCCCTTTCTGCGAACCCATCTGCATTCAATTTCGGTTTAATCTGTTTTTCGGTCACATAGTGACAGTGTACTAGAATACTATCCAGATTGAGTGCCTTACTCCTTTCTGAACCACTAAAATCTATAAAATAGTTAGTAATGGTGTAATTGGATGTCATCTGATGATTTAGTTTCTGGGCAGGAACCCAAGTTTTGTTCAAATCATAATAGGAGTAATAAATCTGCAAAACAGATTCGGTGACAGCGTTAGACTCGACCTTAGTGTTGTTATTTTCTGAACTGATATTGACCCCTGTATCTGAACCTATACTGCTTTTCTGTTCGATTTCAGCCCAGAAAACATAAACCCGATTCAGGGTATATACTGGGTAAACCCGCTCGGAATTAATTTGAATATTAACCTCTTCCCAGGGTTGCCAATTAACTGAGTCGGTTTCGCCATTGATAAAGGTAGCGCTTCGATAATAATAGCGTCGAGGCTCACTGATGGTATGACCAAACAGAACTATGTTTTTATCATCAGGATTGTCGGGATGATCATACACATAGCCCCCAGCCACCTTGAGCTGTGATAGCTCGGTATATTGGTCGATAAACCGATTAAAGGCTTGGGTGACATTGGCCTCATTCAGTTCCCCTTGCAGGAGTTCTTGCTCTAAGGCTTTAAATTCTGGGGTTTTGGTATCTCTGAGTTCCGCTCGAATATAGTTTTCTGGATACAAGAAGACTTTACGGTTGGCTTCCCAAACCCGATAGTTCTTCATCCATTCCCATCGGTTCAGCAAGTCTTGACGGCGTTGAGCCTGATCTGGTTTTAGCTCGGCGGATTCGAGATTAATAAAGTAACGATGCATAAACAGTTGAACTGCTGCGATCGCTTCTTTGATCTTAGAAGTGGATGCCTCGCTGCCCATTTCCACATCAATTAATAATTTCTGATAAAGTTCACGAGCATTATTTACCTCTTGATCTTTATGAATAGCATAAGGTAAGAGTGCATCACGCTTGATCAGATTCAATTCATCCCGGATTTCGTTGTGTAGCAACTCCACCCCTTTTGCACCACAGTGGGTTGTGGTCAGCAGTTTGTTTAACTCCTCTTTGGCAGCAACGATATTACTATGACTGGGATACTGCTGACCGCTATTGAACTGGGCCTTGGTTACAAAGAGTTTAACCAGTAGTTGTGAATAAAGCGTCTTAGGCTCTGTGGAAATTTTATGAGCAACCTGGAAGAAATCGAATATCCGTAGGATAAGCTCAATATTAAACCGATTCTCAAATTGATTATGCTTTTGGATAAAGCCATTATTTTTCTTGAGCCACTTGAGCTGATTGATATCCCAATCAAATAGCTCTGCTAAATCAAAATAGGGCAATTTGGTATAGCCTTGTTTCGGATGAAGGATATCGGTCAAGGTGGAATCACCGCTAGCATAGGTATCGTTAAGCTGTTTAAACTCGGTGATTACTTTAATATCGGAGATCAGGTAATCAGCCCAGTCTCCCCATCGCAGCTTAAACTGATAAGGCCCCATAATCTTAGGACATTCATGGCTGTTATTGATGAACCGAACATAGTGGTCAGCCTTAACAAAGTAGCTATGACCTTCAAACTGGAATGCTGCATCAATACCACTTTCAAAGTGATTGGGCAGATTACCCCAGTTATTGGCAATGGACTTAGGATAACCTGGGTCAACATATTTCTGTAATGGGCCACCATAGCGGATATATTGATTGCCTTTAAAGACCAGTAAACCACCTTCCTGGTCAATAATGGCAGCATCGATTGATGTAACGGGTTCCTCAAAATTGTTATTGGTCTTTAACCAGGTCTCTGTTACCTTAAGTTGAGTGTTGCTATCGTTAACCCAAAGATGTCTATCCTTAATCAGATGAACTTTCCCATCTTTGTCTTTTAGGGCAGCATCGATGCCATCAATTAACTCAACCGGAACTGTAGAGAAAGTAGATTGAGGTAATATCGGCTCATCCAGTAAGCCCGAGGCAATGGTTTTGGGATAGCCGCTGTCGATATATTCGTATTCGTCACCGGAATAGCGAATAAAACGGTTACCGGAGAACAAGTAGGTATAGCTCTTCTTGTCCGATGAATCAATAAATGCGATCGCAGCATCAATTTTACCGTTGGCTAAAAAGGGTTGTTCACCGCAAGCCAGTTTAGTCAGGTCGTAATTAGCCGCCAGTTCCATGGAGGCAACAAACAAGGTGGTATCGATCACGAGATACACATTCCGTTGATTGATCACCACTGCTGCTAGCTTGGCTTTGTCTTTGGCTATCTTCTCTTCAAATTCATCCGGTAGATGTTTAAAGCTGGCTTCTTTCCGTAAGTTGATAGCGATAGATTTGGGGTAATCTTTATCAATCTGTCGATAGTCATCACTGGAATAACGGACGTATTGGTCACCTGAGAATAGATACGTTATCCCTTTAGTATCAACAACCGCAGCATCTACTTTTTCGGTTAAAATATTCTTAACCAGTCCCCAATGATAGCGTGTTCTGTGGATATCACCGATCTTAAACGACCCTGGATTACTTGAATCAGGGGTAATGGTTAAGAAACACTCAGGGTTGAAACAGTGCATAGCACCGGTTTTATCAACGAAGACAGTGGTTAACTCTTCAATGACGTGATTATCACAAGCAATCCCCTTCCACAACTGCTCTAGGGACTTCGGATAAGACCAATAATCCTTTTCGGGATCGGGATCGGGATGATGTTCCAGGAATTTACCATCATGGATCAAGATCAGATTGTCACCATCAACATATACAGCATCAACCTGGTCAAAACCCTCTTCTTGATGTTCCTGGGGAATTTTCCAAAAACTCTGGTCGGCCTGCATCGGGTTTTCGTTATCAGGTTTTGTGTAGTCGTTGGATGAGTAACAAACATATCGGAACTCGCCATCTTCATTAGGGGGTTCTAGTAGATAGGTCTTACCATCGAGAACATAAGCATGAGCCACACGAGTTAACCCACCCCAATGATCTTTGATCATTTCCGGTAGTTCCGACGCTGGGTTATCCATGGGTTTATTATTTTCATAGGTAAAAAACTGATCCTGTGAAAACAGATAAGTTTTTCCATCCCGGCCCACGAGTCCAGCATCAAGCTGTCCAGATTCATAGATGCGGTTGGCTACGCGACCCCATTCCTGTTCTATATCCCTGGTTTCATCTAACAATAGGTTGTAAACATGCTTGTCTTTGAATAGATAGGTATTGCCATCTGTGCCTTTGAGTACAGCGTCTATACCCGATTTGAAATCATTAGGGAGTTTAGTGAACCATTCAGGCTGTTTGTTAAGTCGGTCCCACTTTACGCCTTCTAAGCTAGTACTATGCTCCCAACCTCTGTTTTGGCTCTCAATGTAAACCGAGCCGTCTTGAATAAAGGCACATTGAATTACATAGGTTGCATTAGTGTAGTCTTTGTAGGTTTTTGATCTGCTATTGGAAATGACGCGAAGCTGTTGATCAGCAAAAAGATAAACATTACGCTGATCAGCAAACGCGGCAGTCAATTTTTCGACTAAGGCGAGACTCTCTTTATCTTCCTTTAGCTGTTTAAAGCGAGGCTCATCGGCTAAAGCATCTTTGATTGACTTCGGATAACCAGATTCAACATTCTCGTAATTGTCATCTGTGTATCGGAAGAATTGTGAACCGGAAAATAGATAAGTATGAATTGCGCTTTGCTTCTGAGTCTCAGTTTGACCTTTAACTTCCTCCTCCCATTCAGAATGCAGTCGCACCGCCGCATCAATTTTTCCAGTTTCTAAAATATTATTTTTGATGTTGCCCCAGAATTTCTCAGTTTTTCTGGGATAGCCGTTGTCCAAATGACAAAACTCTTTGTCTGAAAAACGAACATACTCATTGCCAGAAAAGAAATAGGTTTTTCCATCTTTGCCAGTAAAGGCTGCATGTATTTTAGTAAAGGGGATGTCGTCCCATTTTTCGGAAATAGTTTGCGGCTCTGACCACCAACGGTGCATAGCATCAGAGTGGATAAATTGGTTGCCAGAAAATAGATAGTGGCTGCCATTATAATCTGTGAAAACCGCATCAACTGCTGCAAAACCAGCATTAATTAAATGCTGAGGCAGATTCCACCAGTTATCATTGACAAGTTTTGGCTCCCGATACCCTTCATCTGCTTCTTTGTAGTCATTAGTTGAATAGCGAACATACTTCGGTTTTGAAGTAGACTTATCGAATAAATAAGTCTTTCCATCCAAGACAAAGGCTGCATTAACTTGTTCTAATCCCCCCCAGTCAGATGCGATCGTTCTCGGATACCCTGCATCGACTTCGGAATAGTCATCACTGGAATAACGGAAATACTGATTGCCGCTGAAGAGATAGGTTTTGCCATCAAGACCAACAAAGGCGGCATCTACGGAACCATCGGTCAGGGGGTTTAAGGTTTTACCCCAATGCTCTTTAATTTCATGGGGGGTAATCTGACTATTGCTTGAATCAATAGTTATATATTTTTTGTCTTTAAATAGGTAAACTACTTGATTGTTATCTTTAAAAGCCGCATCAATATCTTGGTGGAACTCAGCAGGAAGATTGTTAAAGTGTTCTTTAATGAGTTTAGGGAACCCTTCCGTGGGCATCACCCCATCATTTTCCAGGCAATCCTTAAAGCTAAATATCTGATCGCCGCAGAAGATCATGATCTGACTACCATCGATATAAGCTGCATCCACTTTGCCAGTAGTTTTCAGATTATTTTGCGTCCGCCCCCACTTAGCCATAATACTCTCGGCTTTAGTCAGGTCCTCTGAACTAACAAATTGATCTTGCTTAAATAAGTAGGTCTTACCATCATGTCCGACAAAGGCAGCATCTATGGATTCTTGAAATGGTTTTGGTAGTTGTTCGTTGCCTGGTTCATTTTTCCAGTCTTGGGCAATAGTTTTAGGATAGCCTTCGTCGATATATTCGCTGCCATTTGATTTGCGAACATATTCTTCCCCTGAAAAGAGATAGGTGTATCCACTACTATCGGTATAAGCGGCATCGATTTTATCAAGGTTCTGGAAGTTATTATGGAGCTTACCCCATTCTCGTTCTTTTAGTTCCCAAACTTTACTATCTTTGGCTTGCTGATAGTATTTTCCGCCTGCGATAATCACGTTTCGACCTTCATTGTCCACAAAAGCCGCATCAATGGTTTTACCGGCAAAGTGAACTGAAAGTTCTTTAAGTTCCTTTCCGTCTTCTTCTTCTAATTCATAGGTTACGCCATCATAAATCCAATATCGGTCACCTGCGAACAAGTAGATCTTGCCATCGGTGCTCTCCAGGAGGGCATCAAATGTGGTAATGGGTGTAGATTCTTGTTTAGATTTTTGGGGAAGTTCCAGCTTTTCAGGAAACTTCTCGACTAAACTCTGATCATGAAAGACCAGCTCAATATCTTCTTTCGTCAGTTTGAGTTTATTGGCCAGCAAGGCAAACTGTTGAGTTCGGCGATAGGCAGTATTGAACCGTTGTTCTTTGGGCAGTTTGGTAATATTGCCCAGAATATCTTCAGCCTTTAATAAGGGTAACAACCATTCAGATGCAATATGATCACTGCCTTTAAACATCTCAGCAGAGATCACTCGCATACTATCCACATTCAGGTTAAACGTCTGCTTTAACTGTTTATAGATAAAGGTTTCTTGTTTCTCAGCTAGGGTTTTAACCAGGCCAACCACCTTATTAACCATCGCCGATTGCTCTTTAGCAATGGCATGCAATAAAAAGAATACATCTTTATGGTAATCTTCAAATGCTTCTAGGGATATGGCCAGGGCATTGTCGATATTTAGGAAATAGTCAAGCTTATCCTCTGGGATTTTCCGGTCATCGGTGATGTGCTCTAAACTGATCAGAAGGTCAAATAATTCCTCTTTTTCGCTGCTACTGAAGCCCAGCTGATCTAGTGGATGGTCTACTAACTGTAGCTTGTCTGATAGCAGTACGATGTTGCGCAAAGTATTAAACACAACCCGGTTATCAGTGGGCTCGAATGACCACCAAATATCGAAGTTATCGGAATTTTCTTCTTCTCTGAAAAATGCTTTATGTTTTTCGGCTATTTTACCCCCTTCTAGAAAGTGGTAGTTTACCGCCTGGAAACACCATCTGGCCACAATTTTATCGGCAACTTCAATAAAATGCTCTCGGCTAAACTGAAGATAACTAGACAGATTTTTTTCAATATGTTGCTTTAACGCTGATAATATGGCTGTTCTATGGGGATAGAATTGCAACGCCAGGGAAAAATCGTTTAGTGGGAGCTGAGTTAGTTTAAGGTTATGGACAAAATGCCCGTTTTCATCGATATAGTCGTTAAACTTGAGATTTTCAATCAAATCATCCACTTCGAGCTCGGTTAGTCCTAACTCAGAAAATATCCCTTTGTTAACCGCAATCTTGTGTAGTTTTATCTCCTGACTACGCTTAGACAGAATCTCGAATACATCTTTTGACTGGGTACCGATATTGGCATTAACTTCAAAATTATCTTCATTATCAGAATCTTCGAAGAATGACTTTTCAACTAGGGCACCTTGATCATCGATATAACCGTTAAAAATTAGATTATGGTAGAGCTCTCTAGATTCAAATTCTTGTAACCCCAAGGGTTTGAGATCAGAAGGATAAATAGAAACATCATCATGGTCTTGATGGAGCTTGCTAATTTGATTGAACAGCTCAGACCGAATAGGGATAAAATCTGTATCAATGTGGAATTTATTGACATCGGTAGTGAGTTGGTCTTCAATCAGCCTGCCTTGAGTAGTCAAGTGACCTTTATGAATCAAATTGTCATAGATTTTATCGGCTATTTTTTCCCCAATCCCCAAGCCCAAGAAATCTTTCTCGGTAATGGTGTCAATTTTATTAACAGCGTCGATGGCTGCTTTTTTGACAAGATTCGCATCAAAGGAAATCAGCCTAGGCTCTTTCTTCGTCAGATGATAGTTGCGATCGCTTAAGGTTTCGTAAACCAGCCGTGATGTCCGGCTGTCCAGCCCAGCTTCTTTTAGTAATGATTCTTTAAAATGTAAGGGTTTAAAAGCTTGATGCCAACTATTGAATAACGCCAGTTGCTCTTCCTCGTCAATCTCCTTTTGGGTTTTGACTTTCTTAACCGGCATGGTGTCATCAATTTTCTTCAATTCGATTTTATCGACATAAGCACCACTGGTTATTTTTAACAAGTCATGGGCAGAAAAGTCGTTCTTTTGCATCCATTGGGTCAATCCATAAACGACTTGAATCAACCACATGGAGTTTTCAACATTATCCTTGGAGATGATTTGGTAACAATCCCGCTCATCTATCTTAAAGTCTATTAAAACGTTGCAATTTTGAAATTGCCGAACAGCGGGGTCTTTTTCTAAGATATCGAAAATAATAAATAGCTCTTCCAGGGAAATCTCACAGATATTGGCTAGCTTACTTACACGGTAGAAAGTGGTAAGCATTGACCTTTCTTCATCCGCCTTGCTCCAAAGCTCATCGTTATCCAAGTGGCTACGAAACTTTTTAATTAAGTAGGTCAGTTGCTTGGTAGGTAAATCCAAAGAGTGGGCAACCCTTTTTCGATAACCATCATTGGATGTATCGAGAATATCTAGTTTGAATTCAATCTTGGAAAGTCCTAGCTCAGAAAATTGTTCAGGAATATTGGCGTGATTCCAGATATACTGTTTATCAGCGATCGCACAGGGGTTATTGTAAACGCGGTTAAACAGGTCAATCGGCATCTCCTCATTACCTTGCCCGAGGATATTCATCGGAGCAAACAAGGCACAAATCTCATCAACTTCCAGTTCCAGCTTAGCCTTTAGCCAGTGAACAACTGCGATACGGGTAATAGCTTTTGCGTTTAACTGATTGTTACAGCAGGTACGTAGGATAATATCCAGTTCGGTAAACGTGAACCCGGTTTTCTTAGCGAGACGGATGAAGCGGTTGGCACGGTCTAGCCAGAAATCAATTTCTTCACCCTGTGATCTAGAATCTTGAATTTTCCACCCAATGGCTTGTTCATCCTCAGTTAGATCAGCAGCCCCTATTTGAGAGCTATTACAGAAAAATTTAGCTAAATTATCGTTCTTAATTTCTTGACTTTTATTAAGATTTTGAAATAAAACTTCTCGAAGTTCTAGTTCACTGATGCCGGTAGCTGTAAGAAACTTATCTACACTTACAAGATGATTTTCGATTACCTCTTTACCTTGATCATCCTTTGACTTTACCTTGAGGTCTGATAAATTAGTAACACCGTAACACAGTGCGATCGCATTGCCTGTTCGGGCGGTTTCGATCAGAGTCGCCCACTCTTGTTCTAAGATCCCTAAATAGGCTTTTGCCAACAGCTCTTGCTGTGGCATCTCATCAAGTAATCTATAAAGTTCCTCTGCTTTTACACCAAGATGCTGAAGATAGACCTTGACTGTTGCGTAGTCAATATCTTGGGGCAGGTTAAAGGGATAAATCGCTTTACGGATCTGTTCAAAAGCCTCACCATTTCCATTGTTCTTGATTTTAGAGGCTAGGATCTCATTGACTCGATCCAGGTAAGGTAGCATCTCAAAGGTATTTTTAGCATCCAGCAGTATTTCCTTGATATCACTGCGACGCTGGTCAAACCCGTGTTCCTTAAACTCATCATCCAACAGTTGTAATAAATCAGCTAAATAAGCAGCAGGAGAATAAACTGAACGGGCTTCATCGCCTTTTTTGAAATCAATTTCTCCAAAAATCCGTTCATAGCTTGGTAATTGTTTAGCCATATTTCCCTCTACTTATTCAGAGCATTTATACCAACTCTGTACTGGTGCGTCTTTATATACTATTGGACCTGATACAGGTTTCACAGTACCCTTGCGGGTACCTTTTTTGTTAAGAAAGATTAATCGATATATAGGAAAGGGAACAGGGAACAGGGAATAGGGAACAGGGAACAGGGAGCAGGGAGCAGGGAACAGGGAACAGGGAACAGGGAATAGGGAACAGGGAATAGGGAATAGCGATGCAGCGCCTTCATCAGGGGGTTTCCCACACCCCTCTTGCCTCTTGCCTCTTGCCTCTTGCCTTCCCCTCCTGGGAGGGGTTAGGGGTGGGTTCCTCTTGCCTCTTGCCTCTTGCCTTCCCCTCCTGGGAGGGGTTAGGGGTGGGTTCCTCTTGCCTCTTGCCTCTTGCCTTCCCCTCCTGGGAGGGGTTAGGGGTGGGTTCCTCTTGCCTCTTGCCTTTTGCCTTCCCCTCCTGGGAGGGGTTAGGGGTGGGTTCCTCTTGCCTCTTGCCTCTTGCCTCTTGCCGACTCCCTACTCCCGACTCCCTACTCCACCCGATTCCACATCCGTTGAATTTCCCCAATCACCTCAGAATTTGGTGGTGCTAAGGTTTTTAAATTAGGGTCAGTTTTTGCACCGGGTATACCTTTTGTCCAAGGACTGCCGGAGACAGATTGCAAATCAATACCCCCAAGCACAGGACGAAAACCGTATTGCACAAAGGTTTTTTGTTGTTCTGGAGCTGTCAGGAATTGGATGAATTTCCGTGCTGCTTTTACCTGTTGCGAGTTTACATCTCTGCGCACAATGGCTGCGGTGGAAACCGTTTCAATGGTGGGATTAAAATAATAAATCTGATAGGGCTTGCTTTGAGTCTGGGCTGCCTGTTGCCAACGGTACAGGGCAATGCTTTCATAGACAGTAGCAACATCTGCCTCATTGGGGCCACGGGTAATAAACTCTTGCAATAGAGTGTCCGTTGACCGTGGCGGTTGATAGATAGACCGCTTTACTAAACCGAACAGAGATTGAATTTCCGGGCCATTAAAATTACTTGGGGATAAGGTTGCGCCCCCAGAATTACTCTGTGTCCAAAGACTTAAGGTCAGTTGTCCGCTATTGGAACGATTAGGATCCGTAGTGACAAAGTCAAAACTACCCCAGTTAGGATTGCCTCCAATCTCCTGCCAATTGCGCTTTTTCATGGCATTTTCCAGTCTTAACCATTGAAAACGACCATCGGGAAACAGAACTTGTCCCCGTTCTGGCCAAGCAATACCTACTAATAGGGTTTTGGCAATGGGTTGGGGGTTATCATAAAAGGGGGTAGTAGTGTTTTGGGCTTGCCAGCGGACGCTTAACTCATTCAACAAAACCCCATTAGCGGGAATTAAAATTGTGGGTTTAAAATCATTCTTTTCATCGAGATAGCGATTGACTAATTCCTGGGAGCCTTGGAATTTCAATTCGATGTTAATAGTAGAATGGGTTTCTTCAAAACGTTGTTCGAGAACAGCCAGGGGTTCTTGCAATTCTGTTCCACTTACCACATAAAGGGTTTGATTTCCCCCTGGTAAAGGAGCGTAGGCAATGCCTAGGGAAACAGCGATAATCCCCAGGGAGGTAATTGTTTTAGTGGTTTTATTATCCATGATTTATAACGATTTGCGACTTTATTGAGTACATATTTCTGGTTTTTTAGGGAACAGGGAATAGGGAACAGAGAAGAGGGAAGAGGGAATAGGGAACAGAGAACAGGGAACAGGGAATAGATCAGTTGGTATTAAACTTAAGTTATTTAAAGCAGTTTGCAATTGGGTATTGAAAACCGCTATAGCTGATAGCTGATAGCTAATAGCTGATAGCTGATAGCTGATAGCTTACTATCAAGTTAAGATAGGAAAAGAGCCATATTGTCTTGAAAACCTGCCAATTCCGTACTGAGGGAGCGCAATTCTTCCACTGTTTGGGCATCTTGTAAATTGCTTGTCCGCAGGCTATTCTGCAACTGTTGTAGAACTCCTGCTGTATCGGTAATCAAAGTAGCTAGAGCAATCACCTGGGCTTGTCTGGCATCTTCCCCTTGTCGGGCAAGGGTAATGTTGTGGTTTAAGCTGGTCGCTAATTGTTGTAATTGTTGCCTAGCGACTCCAGAACTATTATTTTGTTTGGCTTCTACCTCTTGCAACTGCTGCTGTAAATCGGTTACTGAAAGCAGGGAGTCTGTACCATGGAGACGTTGGGAGAATTGATCAATTTTGCTGGGTAATTCCAAAGCGCGATCGCATGCGAATTGAATAGTAGAAAGTAGCTCCATTTCGGTGGTAGCAAGGGCAAGTTTTTCCGATTCTGAGCGCAGGCTTTCTGCTTTTTGAGCAATCAGTTGAGCCTGTTGTCGTACCTGTTGTAATTCCCTTTCCAAAGCAGGGTTTTGTAGGGTCGGGCGTGGTTGACTTTCCTTTTGCTTAAGAACAGTGGCACTAGCCACCGTGACCACTCCTGCTAGGGGAATAGCAATGGGGCTCGGAAGTCGAGCAACTCGTACTGCGATCGCCAGGACTACACCTCCTGCTAAGACCGCTAGGGGATAATGAAGAGGATTTGCAAAGGTTAACATGGGTTTAGTAATCGGTAATCAGCGACTGATAATTTACTTTAACTATATATGGTTAACTATTTTAATGAGGTACATCTAAATTTTTTTCCCTGTTCCCTGTTCCCTGTTCCCTGTTCCCTAAAACCCAAGAATCTGTACCTCACCCAATTGAAAACTGCTGTACTTAAAACTCAACTTGTAAATCTGCGATTAAATTAGAAATTGTTTCGGGATTGCCCTGACGATAATAGCCCCCATTTAGTTCAGCAATTGTTTGCAGGACTTTAGGACTAAATTCTCCTTGTTTGCCGTAACCGACGGTGAAAAAAGCAATACTTTCCTCCGCTTCAAAGTTACTGCTTTGTAATTGTTTTGAGAGGTTATCGAGAGTGATTTCTGAGCCAGAATCCTGACCATCGGTCAAAATCAACACCGCATTAATCGCGTCTGTTTTAAAATTTTGTTTTAACCAGTTCCGAGCAAAAATAGCACTATCATATAATCGAGTTCCTCCCCCAGCTTTCAGACTACCGATAAATTTTATCCCCTCAGCTTTTCCTTGGGGTGTTCCTTCCACCATAAATGGCTGCTTAATCTCATTACTGAAAGGAATAATTGCTATCTTTTCCCTTGAACCGAGATTCTGCACGTAGTTCAGTAACGTATTCTGCACACCCGAGAGTTTCTCACCTCTCATAGAACCGGAAACATCTACGACTAAAGCAACTTGGGAAGGTTTTTTGGCGTAGCTTTGCCAACTTTGCAACATCGCTTCTACCACTTCCGGTTTAGGAGGACGGTAGGAATCGTATTGAGGATTAGCTTGTACCCCAAATTGAGGGGAAAACTTACTGCCAAGGGGCACCCCTGGAATCCCCGGACGTAAGCCCAAGTCTACCGCAATTTTTTGGGTTTCTGGTTGCCGTAGGAATTCAATAACTTTTTCCCCTGCTGCTTTCTCTTTTTCACTCACCCATGGGGCATTGGGGAGGATGGCGCGGATGTTGGAACTGAAGGTAGCGGAAGGATAAACCGCTTGATAGTTAACCGTATTATTACCTTGGCTGTTGGCAGAAATCACTAAAGATTCATAGACAGAGCCCACAGAAGCCCAAAACGGACCGTTTTTTACCATCGATTTCGCTAAAGATCCGGTGGATTTGCCGTAACGGGTGATTTTGTTTTGGATTTTCTGAACCCGATCTTGGTATTTTTTAACATCGGCTATGGTGAGTTCTTGAGGACGCTTACCGGAAACCGAAGCAAATTGAGCCACTAGGGTTTGCAAGCCAGAATTGGAACGGGTTGGAGCAGTGTGAACGTAAGTTATTGGTAAAGGAGCCGCTTTGGAGTCTAGATCCTGGTGATTTTTCGCCTCTACCAAGGAAACATAGAGATCGTCCACTGCTGCTAAACCTCCGGCTAAATCAGCTTGGGTCATAAAAACCATCGGACTGTAAGCAAGCAGAGGTGATTCAGTTAAATCTGGGATATAGTTCTGTCCTGGAAAAATTTTATTAATCTGGAAGATCAGCTGACTCTGGTAAATTTCCCCATCCACAGAAATTAAAGTAGGAAATTGGGAATCTTCAGGAGCGATCGCACCGGATTGCAATTGTTGCGTAAGATTAAGAACTTCATCGACCACATCCCCACTTCCTTTAGTATCGCAGGTTAGATAAAAGGGAGTACCATCCTCTAGTTTAGGCTGGGAGTTATTGAGTTTGGTCGCAGCGCGATCGCAAAAATCTTTTAAGTCACTCCCTGCCAGAAAGCGAATTTCTAAACCTCGGTTGACTGTTTGGTTGATCGTTTGACTATTCTGACAAGCACCAAGGAGCAAGAGAACAGAAGAGACCGGTACCAAAGATAGTTTCCAAGAGATTGAAGAGAAAATCTTGGGGAGATTGCTATAATTAAACATCACACATCCCTTAGTTGTTGAATCTAAGATCAAGCACCAATTAAATAATAACACGTTTGCTTTACAAAAAATCTGTTAAAATGGTAGTTTTTTATAGGGTGTGATAAGATAGAATAGGCTTCCAGTATTTGGTGAAAATTTTTCCTATGATTCAGCAAATTACTCCCACCACCGATGATATCTTCTATCCCGAAAGTGACGGGAAACCCATGGCCGACAATACCCTTCAATTTGAACTAATTACCACCATTAAGTATGGCCTGGAAGTCCACTTCAAAGATGAACCCAATGTATTCGTTGCTGGGGATTTGTTGTGGTATCCAATACAAGGACAACCCAAAATCAACCAAGCCCCCGATGTAATGGTAGTTATCGGTAGACCGAAAGGGCATCGGCGTTCTTATAAAACTTGGGTTGAAGATAACCTTAATCCCCAAGTCACCTTTGAGATTGCCTCCGAAACCAATACCATCAAAGAATTAGAAGAAAAGAAACTCAAGTTTTATCAGACCCATGGGGTAGAAGAGTACTATCTCTATGACCCAGATCGGACAAAACTGAAAGGCTGGTTGCGTTCAGGAAAAAAACTAGAACCCATCCCTCAGATGCGAGGTTGGGTTAGTCCCCTTTTAGGAATTACCTTTGAGTTAGTAGCATCTCAATTGGTGCTCTATTATCCCAATGGTGAGCCTTTTGCTAGCTATTTGGAAATTAGTGAGCAAAGAGATATGGCTCAACAACAGGCAGAGCTCGAAAGGCTGGCAAAAGAACAAGAACGCCAACGGGCAGAGCAAGCGCAGGAAGCTTTAGAGCAAACGGAGCAAGCTTTAGAGCTTGAAAGGCTGGAAAAACAACAGGCATCACAACGAGCAGAGCAAGCACAGCAAGCTTTAGAGCTTGAACGAACTCGTATGAAAGCATTACTGGAACAATTAAAAGCCAAAGGGATAAATCCCGAGGATTTTAACCTATAATCTCTAGCAATTCTGATCACGAGTGAGATACAAATAATTTTTTCCCTCTTCCCTACTCCATTCCCCCCTTATTAAGGTTCCCCCCTTATTAAGGGGGGCTAGGGGGGATCCTCCCTACTCCCTACAACCCAAACAATTTTTCCTATGGTTCAGCAAATTACTCCCACAACCGATGACATCTTCTATCCCGAAAGTGACGGCAAACCAATGGCCGACAATACCCTTCAATTTGAACTAATTACCACCATTAAGTATGGCCTGGAAGTCCACTTCAAAGATGACCCCAATGTATTCGTTGCTGGGGATTTGTTGTGGTATCCAATACAAGGACAACCCAAAATCAATCAAGCCCCGGATGTGATGGTAGTTATCGGTAGACCCAAAGGGCATCGGCGTTCTTATAAAACCTGGGTTGAAGATAACCTTAATCCCCAAGTCACCTTTGAAATTGCATCATTAACCAACACCATCAAAGAATTAGAAGACGATAAACTCAAGTTTTACCGGACCCATGGAGTAGAAGAGTACTATCTCTATGATCCAAATAGAGCCAAACTAAAAGGCTGGTTGCGTTCAGCCGAAAAACTAGAACCAATCCCTCAGATGCTTGGTTGGGTTAGTCCCCGTTTAGGAATTACCTTTGAGTTAGTAGCATCTCAATTGGTGCTCTATTATCCCAATGGTGAGCCTTTTGCTAGCTATTTGGAAATTAGTGAGCAGAGAGAACAACAACGTCAACGGGCAGAGCAAGCCGAAGAAGCTTTAGAACAAACACAGGAAGCTTTAGAGCTTGAAAGGCTCGAAAAACAACAGGCATCAAAACGAGCAGAGCAAGCACAGCAAGCTTTAGAGCTTGAACGAATTCGCATGAAGGCATTGCTAGAGCAATTAAGAGCGAAAGGGATAAATCCCGATGATTTTAACCTATAATCTCTAGCCATTATCCTAGTAATCAGGTAGACAGGGTTTTTGGTATTGCTGAATCTTCGGATGAATATGAGTGGGATGGGCATCCTGCCCGCCCGAAAATATTGATAACGGGCAAGATGCCCATTCCACAGCAAGATGCCCGTTCCACAACACTCTTAAAATCATTCCATTCTTCAGCAACGCCATTCATAAAGCTGACGGCTGACAGCTGACGGCTGAATACTTACCCCTGTTCCCTACTCCCTACTCCCTACTCCCCACCCATAGAACCCCAATTCCCAGAAGGAATAAAACTCGCCCAATAATAGGGATGGTGATAATCTCCACCCCCTAACATTTGCAACTGAATCCTTCGCAAAGCCTCAGAACGCCCTTGGTTATCCTGCAATCCTTGATAATAAGAAACCATTAAATCCTTGGTAGCCTCATCATTTACTTTCCACAAACTAATCACCTGGCTTTCTGACCCGGCAATCACCAACGCTCGACGCAACCCATAGATTCCCTCCCCAGCACTGATATTGCCTAAGCCTGTATCACAGGCTGATAATACCACCAGTTTTGTACCTGATAAATTTAATCCAGTTGCTTCTAAAGCTGTAAAGATGCCATCTTCTAGATCATTTTCTGGCTTATCAGTCTTAATTCCTGCTAATGCTAACCCTGACCAAAGTAGGAAATTATCCCCTAAAATTACCTCATCTTCGGAATTCGGTTTCTGTTGGAAAAAACCATGGGTAGCAATATGTAGTATTCTCGGACGAGTAACCTGTTTTAATACTGCTTCATTAGCTTGAGCACCCAACAACGGCTCCACACCAAGCATCTGGGCGATCGCGTTTACTTCATCAGCAGTACCTGGTAAAGGCGGTAAGCCCAACTCAGAAGGATGCGAGTAACGTAAGCTGCGGGTTGCTACTATCTGGTTTTCCTCCCCAAGGGCACTAATTTGAGCCGAATTCTCAAAATCTGGTGCTCCCAAAAGTACTGGTTGGGTGAGCTTGGAATCAGGATTCGATAATCTCAGTAAATCCCTACCGGAGGTGAGGTAGGTAAAACCATAGCTTTCTACTAAATAACGGTTGTCTTCATCCACTAAAGCTTCAAAAGGGATGAGGTTGAGGTCGCTGTCTGGAGACAGTAAAATCCTGCGGCTATCTCCCAACAAAGGACGGACTTTCGCCATCAGCTTCTCATCCACCTTGCGGGCTGCTTGTTTTACCTCAGGGATGGTAAGAGCCTCGGTTTTAAGGGATAATTCAAGTATCTCCCATAGAGATTTCAAAGCATCTACCTCCCCTAAATCAATGCCTTGGGGTGCGCCTTGAGAACGGAGTACATAGACCCCATAACGGGGATTACCAAAACTATCCTCTTCGGGATTGTAGGGTTTGTACTCTACAAATTCTACCAGTGCCGTATCCTCAGGAATCAGTTGTTGAATAGTTTCGATGGTGACTGGTTGATTGATTTGGGCAAATTCACGACTGCGCCGACTAATTTTTACGACTAGTTCCTGTTCTTTATTAGTTAGTTTCTTGACTTGAGCACGATATTCTTCAAGGGAAAGCTTATCGGATCGGTTGTAGGTGAGGTTAGCGAGTTGGGTGCGAGTATTGTTTAGTTGGTCTAGTAATTTTTGGCTTTGGAAATCTAAGCGTTGACGCAACAGTTGCTGACTATGGGTCAAGAAATCAAGTAAACGACCTTTGCGATGCAGGATGGTTGTTAAAGCCAGACGAGCTGCTCTTTCATTATCGGGAGCTGAGTTTAGGTGTAGAGAAATAGCTCTATTTCTTGTGCCAGAGATAGTTTTCATGTAGTCTCGTTTTTGCTTTTCAGCACCAGAAACGAGATTACGTTCTAGATTAACTTCTTGGATGTCTAATCCTGCTTCCAGAAACTCTAGGGCTTGGTCAATGTTTCCTTGACTGTGATGTAAAACAGCCAGATTATCCAGACTGGTAGCCACATATGGGTGTTCGTTACCCAGCAACCGTCTCCTCATCTCCAAAGCTTGGGTATATTTAGGTTCCGCCTGTTCGTACCTTCCCATGGATTTGTAGAGTCCCGCCAGATTATTCAGACTGGTTGCCACATATGGGTGTTCGTCCCCCAGCAACTTTCTGTCCATCTCCAAGGCTTCCTTTAACAAGGGTTCCGCCTTTTCATACCTTCCCATTGAATAATAGAGTGCTGCCAAATTATTCCGGCTAGTTGCTACATCAGGGTGTTCGTCTCCCAGCAAGCGTTTGCTCATCTCTAGAGCTTGGTTATAATATGGTTCCGCTTCTGAGTACCTTCCCATTGAATCGTAGAATAAAGCCAGATTATTGAGGCTGGTAGCCACCAATGGGTGGTCATCCCCCAGCAACCGTTTCCTCATCTCCAAAGCTTTGGTATACAAGGGTTCCGCCTGTTGGTACCTTCCCATGGCACGATAGAGTCCCGCCAGATTATTCAGTCTAGTTGCTACATCAGGGTGTTCGTCTCCCAGCAAGCGTTTGCTCATCTCTAGAGCTTGGGTATACAAGGGTTCCGCCTGTTCGTACCTTCCCATGGATTTGTAGAGTAAAGCCAGATTACTGAGGCTGGTAGCCACCAATGGGTGTTCGTCCCTCAGCAACTGTCTATACATCTTCAAGGCTTGGGTATACAAGGGTTCCGCCTGTTCGTACCTTCCCATTGAATAGTAGAGTCCCGCCAGATTATTGAGGCTGATCGCCACATCAGGGTGTTCGTCCCCTAGCAACCGTCTCCTCATCTCTAAGGCTTGGGTATACAACGGTTCTGCTTCTGAGTACCTTGCCATTGAATAGTAGAGTCCCGCCAGATTATTGAGGCTTAATGCTACAGATGGGTGTTCTTTTCCCAGCAACCGTCTCCTCATCTCCAAAGCTTGATTTAACAAGGGTTCCGCCTGTTCGTACCTTCCCATTGCATCGTAGAGTAACCCCAGATCATTCAGGCTGGTAGCTATATCTGGGTGTTCCTCCCCCAGCAGTTGCTTTCGAATTCTCAAAGCGTCCTGGGCGAGGGGAATCGCTTCGGAGTATTTCCCTTGCTTATAAAGCTCAATGACTTGTTGATTCAGTTGCTTAGCTTTCGCTAGTTGTTCTTGTCCTGACTCCTGTTGTTGGGCAATGGTAGTTTGTCCCACCGTGGTCAGGGGCGTAATTACCCCTACTGAGATCAAACTAACTAGAGCTGTTGCCCAAATTGTTGGCCTTTTTGATTTAGTTGAAACCATACCGATACCCCATACCTTAAATCCAGAACCGCCTGTCAAATTTTACTTTTCTTCGCTTCTAGTTGACGCACCTCTGATTCATCCCCTAAAGCCCGATAACTAACTTGGGCTTTTTCCAACCATTGTAACGCTTCTTCTTTACTGTCAATAATTAAGCTGATAGTTACTAAACTCTTTTGTATTTCCGCTTGACTGTTTAAATCTGATGCTGCTTTAGCCAGTTCTAAACCTTTGAGGTAACGCTCCTTTGCCAGTCGATTTAACCCCACTTGTGTGTAGGTATTCCCTAGCAGTTGATAGGTTGCTACCAAAGTATTCCCATCTTTGATGCTTTGTTCGAGGATATCAATCGCATCATATTTCAAATCTTCGCTGAGGTAAAAATGGGCTATGGCTAAGGTTTTTGCTTCTTCACTTAACTGTTTTTGCTGGAGTTCCTCTACTTCTTTTAATAGGGTGGTAGCTTTCTTTTTATCAAGTACCCGAAAACCAAATACCCCTTCGTCTATAGAACGTTGACCGTTGTCAGTCTCAACAATTAACCAATAATAACCAGGTGGTAGAGGTTGTTCCCCTGAATAAAGAATTTCTGTCTCCCTACTGTGGGTTTTCCAGTCTAGATCTAATCCTTGTCCACGAATCCTAACAGAGTAACTTTCTGCACCTTCAACCTGATGCCAGCGTAGGGTGGGTCGGTTGTCGAGTAAGGATGTGTTCCTCGGACTTAATAGATAAGGAATGTTTTGATTATTTGCTGCCCTAGTAGGAGGGGTATCATCCTCTGAGTGAATTATTCTATTATCTCTGGTGGCAGGACAGCCTTCATTAACGGTGGAAGTTCTTCCCGGTTCAGGTTTCCAGGTTGTCCAGTTGGAACACAGCACTTCAACCGTAGCATTTGAGCCTACCAACAGCTGATAATCCCCCCTGAGTACAGAACCAATAGAAGCTGGTTGAAAATTTGACCAATTGGGCTTCTGGAATTTGACTTCACCTGGAGGACCCAAGGCGATAATTAGGTTAAACCTTGGTATTTGAGGCAGGGCAGGTTTGATGAAAGTAACTGCCACACCTAGCCCCAGTGCAAAGGCAATTAAGGTTTTCGATTGTTTTGACCACATGATTGATTGTCCTCCTTTAATTTTTTATGAGCTAAGCCCAGCCACAGATCCTCATCAGGATTAGCACTTGAGCCGAATTGACAACATTTTTGCCACTGGTTCAGGGCTTTGGTTTTCTGGTTTTGTCCTTGATAAACCTGAGCTAATAAGCAGTGGGCTGAACCGCGATTAGAGATTCGTTTACTACCTTCTTGACTACTTCCTAGAGAAACAGCACCCAGGATAAATTTCTCCGCTTCATACCAGCGCTGTTGCTTAAGCCTTGCCCAACCCAAGTTTTTCATCAGGTCGTATTTAACTTTGATACTGGCTTGCTCAGCCTTGGCTAAACCTTTTAAGAGTAGGGGTATAGCTAAAGATGGTTTGTTGTTCAGAATATGCAAGCGACCTAAGTTGTTATAGGCTTTGACAAAACCGCCTTTTACGGCGAATTGGTATTGAGTTCTGGCTTTATCAAACTGTTGTAAATCTTCGTAAACAAAAGCTAAGTTGTAGTGAGCTTTGACATTATCAGGATTAAGGGCTAACGCTTGCTGATAGTGGGCTTCAGCACTGGCTAGTTGACCTTGGTTATACTTTTCAAAACCTCTTTTATTGGAGAAATTAGAAAAATTGGGCAGATAAAAGTGAAAACCTAGTAAGATTACCAGTAATAACTCCGTCGCCCCGAGCTGGGCTTCCGCATGAAAATGCTTGGGAATACCCAGTCGGATTAATAATTTATCAAATCCTTCTTGTCCGGTTTCCGTTAGTTCGCTGATCCCTTGTAATACGGTCAAAAGACTGGGAAAAGCAATTGCTACTGCTCCCGCAAATCCAGTGCCTGCTATCAAAAAACGAGGCAGAAGGTCGATTAACAAGCCAAGATTCGCCGTCCAGCCAGCAATGCTCAATCCTCGCCATAACCAATCCCACCATTGCCAGCGGGCAAGCTCCGCTTCTGTTTCTAAATGCCACCACCAAGCTGTGTCTGGGGGTTCCAAACTAGTTCGCCAGCTGGCAAAATCAATAACTTTGCTGATCTGCCAAGCATTTTGTTTGAGGCGCACATCCAAGGCAACAAGCTTTTTTTGTTGGTGATAAGAAGGGTAAACTTGTGCCTGACCAACAGCCTGAACAAAATCCCTAGCATTTAAAACCACGATAATTTGCTTTTCAGACATCGGTGATGCTGAATCTTCAAGGTGTTCAAGGGCTATTTCGTAAGTCTTGAGAGCCTCATCTAAGGGAGGATTAGTCATTTACTTTGTGGGTCAAAGAAGCAAAAATTAAACTTAATTGTTATTGCAGCTTATATAGTTATATAGTTGATTTTATAGATTTGTACTACTAAGCTCGAAAAGCTTGACTGTAAGCATTCAGCAGTCAGCCGTCAGCCGTCAGCCAAGGGCATCAGCTGATACGCGACACGCTGATAGCTGATAGCTGATTACCTGATCTAGGGGTAATTGCAGCTGGCTCACATTTTTTTGTTCCCGCTTTTTATTGTAGGGCGCAGGCTAAGTAATAACAACCGTTAACATAGACGTTACACTTCCCACCCTCCCCACACTCCCGACTCCCTCGGTGCCCTTGACCCATTAAGAATTAAATTCGCCACGGGTCGCACCGCTCCCGACTCCCGACTCCCGACTCCCTAAAAAAAAATCGGTCAAGTTTGGGTTAACCCCAATCCTTGACCGAATCTGTACTTGAAGGTTCCACAAGTACAGCTCAAAATGGATAATTTCAGATCTCAATTATGGCATGATTCCCGAGTTAGTCAGCAACTGCTGAAAAGCAATAACATTCCAACTCATTTTGCTTCATGTTGCTTCATCCTCCTTCACCAAACATCCTTCACAATTCCTGATTTGCCAGGGGGCAACCCTGGCAAACTCCTATCTTAATCTACGTAAAAGTATCGAATCAAAAAGGTCATAACCTCACCAGGATTTCCCGTAGGCTCCGGAGTGCTCCACTCGTCCGGCTCCGCATACTTAAGGGAATAAATGGCATTAATTGTATTCCGAACCTTTTCAGGAGAACCGATCAAAAAGAGCTTGGCTTTCTTGGGTAAGGCACCTTGGTTGTCGGAAGGAGGAAAATTGTTACTCATCTGAAATTATCTCTTGAGTTTGTTGACACTATTAATTTATCAATAAATCAATATATTGTCAAGGGATTTTAGAAATTTTTTTTTATTAGGAAATCGGGAATCGGGAATCGGGAATCGGGAATCGGGAATAGTAATAAAATTACTCGTAGGGTGGGCAGTGTTTCAGAGCGATAATATTAGCTTATAATCGGTATTTTAAGCACTGCCCACCGACATCAAATCAACTATATTACTCGTAGGGTGGGCAGTGGTTTAGACGGATAAATCAGTTTTTAATCGGTTTTCAACACTGCCCACCTATATTAATCGTAGGGTGGGCAGTGGTTTAGACGGATAAATCAGTTTTTAATCGGTTTTCAACACTGCCCACCGACATCAAATCAACTATAAAATAGAATTTATTTGTCTAGATTTTTAATAAAATTACTGGTCTGGTGGGCAGTGCCTAATACCAATTCAAAACCTCACAATCCTGTTGGTATCCACTGCCCACCCTACATCTACATATACTGATCTGGTGGGCAGTGCCTAATACCAATTCAAAACCTCACAATCCTGTTGGTAAGCACTGCCCACCCTACATCTACATATACTGATCTGGTGGGCAGTGCTTCAGACCAATGCAAAACCTGACAATGCTTTTGGTAAGCACTGCCCACCCTACATCTCTCCCCATCTCCCCATCTCCCCCATCTCCCCATCTCCCTATCTCCCCATCTCCCTATCTCCCCATCTCCCTATCTCCCCTGGCCATAAAGCAAATCGATAATTGCCATGAGTTTTTCTTAAGTTAAGGTACTTATTAATAAATTATTAATATTAAGTTAACGGCTTATGTTTCTGGGGCTTGTGCCTTTACCATAGAGTAAAGTAAATGATTTTAGTAAAATACTTCAATAAATATAATGGATGTATTTGCAGTACAGTAAAAAGTAATTACCTACATGTAATGTAACAATTACCTACATCTAATTTAACTGTGCAACTAACTAACCAAATTCACTTTCGTAACATTAGGGGGGATATTTTTGGTGGACTAACCGCCGCCGTTATCGCCCTCCCCATGGCTCTTACCTTCGGTGTCGCCTCCGGTGCTGGAGCAGAAGCTGGTTTGTGGGGTGCTGTATTAATTGGCTTTTTTGCTGCGGTATTTGGAGGTACTCCCACCCTAATTTCTGAACCCACTGGCCCCATGACAGTGGTGATGACAGCGGTAATTGCTAACCTTACGGCTGCTAATCCAGAAAACGGCATGGCTATGGCTTTTACCGTGGTCATGTTAGCCGGAATTTTTCAAATTCTGTTTGGTTTTCTGCGCCTAGGCAAATACATTACTTTGATGCCCTACACCGTCATTTCCGGTTTTATGTCGGGTATTGGAATCATACTAATTATTTTGCAAACGGCTCCTTTTTTGGGTCAAGGTAGCCCTAAGGGTGGCGTCATTGGCACAGTTACTAGTTTGCCCACACTGATAGCAAACATCAACCCGGTTGAAACTGTTTTAGCTGTTTTGACCGTAGCAATTATTGTTTTAATGCCCCGCAAATGGAAACGCATCTTACCACCCCAGTTGCTAGCATTAATTCTGGGAACAGTTTTGTCTTTGGTATTTTTCTCTGGGGTAGATATTCGCCGTATTGGGGAAATTGCTGTTGGTTTGCCTAGTTTGCGTCTACCGGTGTTTAGCACTGAACAGTTACAGTTAATGGTGGTTGATGCTTTGGTGCTAGCTACATTGGGCTGCATTGATGCATTACTAACCTCCCTGGTTGCTGATAGTTTAACCCGTACCGAACATGATTCTAACAAAGAGTTAATGGGCCAGGGTTTAGGTAATTTAGTATCCGGTTTATTTGGCGGTATTCCTGGAGCTGGCGCAACCATGGGAACTGTGGTTAATATCCAATCCGGGGGTAGGAGTGCCCTTTCTGGAATCGCCCGTGCTTTAGCATTACTAGTAGTTGTGCTTTGGGCCGCCCCCCTCACCAAAACGATTCCCCTTGCTGTTTTGGCTGGTATCGCCCTCAAGGTAGGTATTGATATTATTGACTGGGGTTTCCTCAAGCGTGCCCATAAAATTTCTTGGAAAGCATCCCTGATTATGTACGGGGTGATTTTACTGACTGTTTTTGTTGACTTGATTGTGGCGGTGGGAGTAGGAGTATTTATTGCCAATATCCTCACCATTGAGCGTCTTAGTGCTCATAGAGCAGACAGTGTTAAGGCGATTACCTATGACGATGAGGAAATTCAGCTTTCCCAGGAGGAAAAAGTACTATTGGATCAAGGTGACGGTCGTATTGTACTCTTTCATCTCAGTGGACCGATGATTTTTGGGGTTGCAAAAGCAATTTCCCGTCAACACAATGCCATTGAAGGTTTTGATGTGCTGATTCTGGATTTCAGTGATGTACCTATTTTAGGTGTTACCGCTTCCCTAGCTTTGGAAAATGCCATTCAAGAAGCCTTAGATAAAGGTCGTGAAGTATTTATTGTAGGGGCAACAGGCAAAACCAGAAAGCGGTTACAAACCTTGGATATCTGGCAGCAGATTCCACCCCAAAACCTAGAATTGACTCGTTTAGAAGCACTGCGGTTGTCTCGTACCATGGTGAATAACTATCAAAATTATGCACCAAGTCAGGGAAAAGCTAATTTTGATTTGTCAGCTGATATATAAGTTTTATTTAAGAGCCGTAGGGTGGGCAGTGCCTAATACCAATTTAAAAGCTGACAATCCTTTTGGTACGCACTGCCCACCCTACATCTACTTCTAGATTTTTAATAAGCCTCCCAGATCCGCTGTTCCCTTTGCTATATAGCATAGAAGCGTTGAATGTTTAAAACGTTCAACGCTTCTGACTTTTTGATACCTTTTGATAGTTGTTGAGTTAAAAAAAATTAAATTAATTTAAACTAACTTAAAATCTCGACGTCTTGCATAAATAGCCAACAACAGGGTGATAAGTACTATAACTACATCGCAAAAACGTAAGCATTCAGCCATCAGCTATCAGCCGTAGGGTGGGCAGTGGATCAGACCAATTGAAAAGCTGACAATCGTTTTGCTAGCCACTGCCCACCCTACCTCTATCAGTGAGCCGTAGTGAGCCGTAGGGTGGGCAGTGGATCAGACCAATTGAAAAGCTGACAATCGTTTTGCTAGCCACTGCCCACCCTACCTCTATCAGTGAGCCGTAGTGAGCCGTAGGGTGGGCAGTGGATCAGACCAATTGAAAAGCTGACAATCGTTTTGCTAAGCACTGCCCACCCTACCTCAACTTTTGCTTCTTGCCTTGCCCGTAGCGCTATATCAGTTTCTCCAAAAATCTGGAATGCTGGGGCTGTAGTTGGTAGCTAAGTATACATCTACAAAATTGTTAGTTACATGATTGCTCAAGCATTTGATGAGTTTTACCCCTCCCATCCAGTTATGAGTGTAGTCTCTGGAGTAGACTCAGAATCAGAGTTAGCTTGGATACAAGCAAAAGAGTCTGCTGATCAAGTTGTCTTCAAAAATACAGGCAAACATCTCAGTGACATTGAAACCACAGTACTTCAGGGTTCCTGGGAAGGGAAAACCTATGATCAGATCGCCAATATGTATGGCTACAGTGCTGAGTATCTTAACAAAGATATCGGCAACAAATTATGGAATAAGCTCTCAGAAGCATTAGGAGAAAGGGTTACCAAAAAGAGTTTCAAACAAGCACTGAAAAGAGCATGGAAAAAGTGTCAAGGTAGATCACTTAGCACCAATGGAGAGCAGCAAGCATCTGAGCCCCTAACAAAGCTACCATTTCCGTCGGGTTGGGTGGCGCTGGATTCACCTCTTTATGTGGAGCGAGACAGCATCGAATCTCTCGGTTACGATACGGTGATTATGCCTGGTTCCCTGATTCGGATTAAAGCACCAAAGCTAATGGGAAAAACCTCCTTAATGATGAGGATTCTAGCTCATGCTCAATCCCAGGATTGTCAAACGGTGTATTTAGATTTGAGCAGTGTAGACCGAGCAATTTTAACCGATTTAGATAAATTCCTCCGCTGGCTCTGTTTGAAAGTTGGTCGGCAGTTAAAGTTAGAAAATCAATTAAATGATTATTGGGATACAGAAATTTTGGGTAGTAATGATAACTGCACAGTCTATTTTGAGGAGTATTTACTGGCAGAAATAGATTGTCCCCTAGTCTTAGCATTGGATGAAGTCGATCGAGTTTTTCCCTACCCCGAAGTGATAGAAGACTTTTTAGGGATGCTGCGCAGCTGGCATGAAAAAGCCAAGATTTCAGATATCTGGAAGCAACTGCGGCTAGTGATAGCACATTCTACAGAAGTTTATATTCCCTTAGACTTAAATCAATCTCCCTTTAACGCCGGAATTCCAGTGGAGTTGCGAGAGTTTGACCAACAGCAGGTAAAAAATTTGGCTCAGCTCCATGGACTAAATTGGAATGATACCCAGATAGAAAAATTAATGACAATGGGATCTGGTCATCCCTATCTGGTACGGTTGGCGATGTATGAAATTGGCTCTGGCAAGGTAACATTCCAGCAGTTGTGGCAAGATGCACCCACAGAAGCAGGTATTTATAGCAACCATTTGCGGCGACATTTAGAAACACTGCAACAATCACCAGAGTTGCTTCAGGCCCTCAAGAAAGTTGTCACCTCATCTGAGCCAGTGGAACTCAATCCGATCGAGATTTACAAACTACACAGTATGGGCTTGGTAGAGCGACAGGGTAACTATGTTGTGCCTCGCTGCAATTTGTACCGGGAATATTTCTACCAAGTTCTAGCTTTTAGGTAAGCATCTGCGCTACGCGCACGCTGCGCGAACAGCTGTCAGCTATCAGCTAATGAAACAGCAAACATGACAGAAGCAAAATCAAACTCTAACTATCAAGTTGGTGGCAGTCTCCCAGTTAATGCCACCAGCTACGTAACGCGACAAGCCGACGAAGACTTTTACCAAAGCTTGAAAGCGGGTCAGTTTTGTTATGTACTCAACTCGCGACAGATGGGTAAATCCAGCTTGCGGGTGCGGACAATGAAAAGGCTGCAAGCAGAAGGAATCCTCTGTGGTTTTATTGACCTGACCGGGATTGGCAAAGAGGATGTAACCCCAGAAAAGTGGTATGCTGGGATTGTCAATTCTATCGTGAGTAGTTGCCAGCTCAGCAAACAATTTAAATGGCGCAGCTGGTGGCGGGAGCAGCGGGATTTGCTTTCCCCTGTGCAACGGTTGAATCTATTCATTGAGGAAGTGCTGCTGGTTCTGGTTGAGCACAAAATTGTCATTTTCGTCGATGAAATTGACCGAGTTCTGAGCCAGAATTTTTCCGTAGATGATTTTTTTGCTCTGATTCGATTCTTCTACAATCAACGAGTAGATAATCTCGCCTACCAACGGCTCACATTTGCCCTGTTAGGGGTGGCAACTCCTAGTGATTTAATTACTGATAAAACTCAAACCCCCTTTAATATTGGTAAGGCGATTGAACTGCGTGGATTTGAACTCCCCGAAACACAGCCATTAGCTCAAGGATTAGAGGGTAAGGTAGATAATCCCCAAGCAGTGGTTCAGGAACTATTGAACTGGACAGGAGGGCAACCATTTCTGACCCAAAAGTTATGTCAGCTGGTGGCTCAAAGTACCAACAGTAGGAGTATTCTCAGTTCCCAATCCATTGAGCAGATCGTTCAAAGGCGCATCATTGAAAATTGGGAAGCCCAGGACGAACCAGAGCATTTGCGAACTATACGCGATCGCATTCTCCGTAACCAGCAGCGTGTTGGTCAGCTTTTGGGAGTATATCAGCAAATTTTACAGCAAGGAGAAATTGTTGCTGATGGCAGTTCCGAGCAAACCGAGTTGCGACTGTCGGGGTTAGTGGTTCAGCAGCAGGGACAATTAAAAGGTTACAACCGTATTTATCAGCATATTTTTAATAGAGAGTGGGTTGAGAAACAATTAGAGAAACTGCGCCCCTACTCTGAAGACTTCAAGGCTTGGGTGAAGTCTGATTATCAGGATGAATCCCGCTTACTGCAAGGTCAAGCCCTGCAAGATGCCCTAGGCTGGGCAGAACGCCAAAATTTGAGTCCCCTTGATTATCGTTTCCTCGCTGCTTCTCAGGATTTCGAGAAACGAGAAGTAGAAGCTAGTTTAGCGGTTAAAGCAGAAGAAAGTCGCATCTTAGCTAAAGCCAATGATACTTTAACGTTAGCCCAAAAGAAAGCCAAGAAAACAATAGGTATTGGGGGAGCAATTTTAGCAATTTCTTTAGTAGCAGCAGGAATTGCCGGATTACAATTGGGGAAAGCAAGACGCGATCGCTTAGAAGCACAAGTGTTACTAACCAGTGCCAAAGCCCAAATTTCCCTAGTATCAAGCCCTCTAGATGGGCTAATTGAAGCGATCAAAGCAGGACAACAATTAAAAGAGTTACAACAATTCCATAAATTAGCTCCAGTTACTAAACCAGCACAAGCACAGGTTATAGATACCTTGCGACAAGCAATCACAAAGGTAAAAGCATATAATCGCTGGGAAGCCCATAATGGTCCAATTTCCATGGTCAGTTGGAGTCCCGATGGTCAACTACTGGTTTCTGGAGGGGGAGATACACTGGTCAAACTTTGGAATTCCCAAGGTCAATTAATGCATACTCTTAGGGGTCATAGCGAACAGATCGTCAATGTCCAGTTTAGCCCCGATGGAAAATTAGTTGCTTCTGGCAGTAAAGACGGTACGGTCAAATTATGGAACGTAGCAACGGGAAGCTTAGCTAAAACCATCCTTGCCCACAATAACACCTGGGTTAGGGGTCTTAGTTTTAGTCCCGATAGTAAACTGCTTGCTTCCTCTGATTCTAGGGGTTGGGTTAAGTTTTGGGATGTAGAAACAAAAGCCCTAGTAACCAGTATTCGGGCTCATAATTCCTGGGTTACCTCGGTGAAATTTAGTCCTGATGGAACCATACTAGCTTCCACGAATTCAGATAACACCATTAAGCTTTGGAATGTAGAAGATGGTAGCTTAATTAGAACCCTAACAGGTCATCAGTCTGGTGTCAGAAACGTTGATTTTAATGCGGATGGTAAAACCCTTGCCTCTAGCAGTGAGGACACTACGATCAAACTCTGGAATCTAGAAGATGGCACAGAAATCACTACTCTTAAGGGACACAAAGGAACAACTTGGGGAGTAAATTTCAGTCGAGATGGTAAGCTGCTAGTCTCTTGTGCTGATGATGGTACAATCAAACTTTGGAATCTGGAAAACTTGGAGGCAGAACCCCAAACGTTTGTTGGTCCACAAGGTCGTGTTACCACCGTAAGTTTCCACCCTAATAATCAAAAAATACTTGTTTCTGGTAGCTACCCTAGTACAATCACTCTCTGGAATATAGATGGCCTTGAACCCAAACGTTTTGGTTTTGGTAGCACCAAAGTATGGGGAGTAACTATTAGTCCTGATAATCAATTACTAGCTTCGGGTCACGATGACCATAGGATAAAACTGTGGAACACCTCAGATGGCAGTTTAAACAAAACCCTAACAGGTCATACCGACGATGTCTGGCGAGTTAAATTCAGTGCCGATGGTAAGCTTCTTGCTTCTGCCAGTTTAGACAATACGGTAAAGCTTTGGGATGTTGACAATGGTAAAGAAATATACACGTTGACTGGTCATACTAGTAATGTCAGAAGTATTACCTTTCGCTCCGATGGTAGGATTTTAGCTTCCGGTAGTGACGACAGAACCATCAAACTCTGGCGCGTGCAAGATGGGGAATTATTGCGAACGTTTAAAGGTCATCTTCATTCCATTCGGGATTTGAGTTTCACCCCCGATGGTCAAAATATTGCCACTGCTAGTTTTGATGGTCGCATCCTATTTTGGCAAGTAGAAGATGGTAGGATGGTCAAAGTTTTTGATAATATTGACAGTTGGTTAGCCACTATCAGTATTAGTCCCAATGGCAAATTGTTAGCTTCTGGGGGTGGCTATAGGGGAATTAAGCTGTGGAATAACTCAGATGGTACTATCGTTAAGGAACTTCCCGGTCATGGCATTTGGATCAGAAGTTTGCGTTTCAGCCCCAATGGCAAATTGCTGGCTTCTGGTAGTTTTGACCGCACAGTAAAACTTTGGCGTGTGGAAGATGGTTCTTTATTGAGAATTCTAGAAGGTCATCTTGGTCGGGTAGAGGATGTTAGTTTTAGCGCAGATGGAAAACTCCTGGCTTCTGCTAGTAGGGATGGCACAGTCAAGCTTTGGAACCTAGATTTAGAATTAGATGATTTGATGCAACTAGGTTGTGAGTGGCTGGGGGATTATCTGGCGATTCATCCCGAACAAGAGGAAATACGCGAGATTTGCAACCATCCTAGGCAGGGAGATAGGGATAGCTAAATTGATGTCCCGAGACCTGATTTAAGCTGACTTTTTACTATAAATTATTATCCGCAAGATTTTTATCAGGTGTTGAAATACCTGATTTTTTCCTATGGTCAATAGTTTGAGGGCAACGCCATACTGAATGAGTAAGTAATTGCAGTGAAAGCAAACAGGAGTATTTCCATCATGAAACGCAACACAAAAAATACTAATCCATCTAGCCAAAAGTCACAAAAAACTGAACAAATTTTGCAGAAAATTCCTGAAAAATTACTAGCAAATATTAGTGGTGGTAACAACAATTTACCGAGCAATAATCCTAGCAATCCAGGTGACAGGCCTGATGGTCAGATTGGTAGTTTGTAATTCCCAAATCTTACCAATTACTGATTGCTCAATATTTCCCAAGATCTACATGACTTAGGCAACCCAGAATTTCCTAAGTAGTAACTCAACTTTTTCGACCAATTAATCACTTATCAAGGTAACCAAAAATGCCACAACAAATTATCTATGCACTTCAGTTCTCTGGGCAAGCTGTCCCCCAGAACGATCAAGGAACAGTTCTCAAAGCTACAACCCACGCACCCAGTTCCAAGATCACATCTGTCGTTAAGCAAGGTGTTGATGCACAGATCCAGACTGTGGAAGGAGGTGTTGCACAATTCTCTTCCACAGTGGAGTTTCTCACTGACAACACTTTCACCGAGAGTGGAACGATTACCTTCGGTCAGGGAAATAGCCTCAGATTTGGAACAGTGGGTCAGGGAGCTATTGGCCCTAGCCCAGAGGAAGGGGTGAGTCATGGAGTCGTGAGTTGGCGTCTTATGAAGGGAACTGGTGTGTTTGAAAACGCTAGGGGCTTTATTACTTCTAACTTTACCGTCGGTGCAGAGGGAGAAGTTACTGACAACCAGTTTGGTGTCATCTACTTGATGTGACCCTAAACCCTTGATGAACTAAACAATCAAATTAAATTTGGAGGACAATAAAATGGCAGATATTTTTGGTAATAGCAATCCTAATGTGCTACCTGGCACAAACAACAGCGACAGAATCTTTGGTTTGGGTGATGATGATCAACTGCGTGGTGGAGGTGGATACGATCGGCTATTTGGCGATCGCAATGCTCCAGGAGAGCAGCCTATAATTATTATCCCCGGAAATGACACCCTTTGGGGGGGTGGCGGCACTGACGAACTGTTTGGCGATGCTGGTAATGACTTACTAGATGGTGGCAATGACGATGACTCCCTTGAGGGTGGCATAGGTAATGATACTCTCCTTGGGGGTGATGGCAATGATATTCTCGTTGGTGTTAATCCCCTTGCGATAAGACCCGGTTTGGACGAAATTGACTCGTTAACTGGTGGTTCTGGAGGAGATCTATTTGTGCTTGGTGATGCTAATCAAGCATACTATGACGATCTAGGCGAGAGTGATTTTGCTATCATCACAGATTTGAATCTCTTTCAGGATAGTATTCAACTCAACGCAAATCCTGCTGGCTATGAGTTGGAAGAAACCCTTGTCACCCTTGATTCTGGGGATGTGGTTCAGGGACTAGGAATTTACGCTATCCAGGAAAGTTCCGGTTCAAATGATTTGATTGGTTTGATAGAAAACTCGCCCATGGGTCTGGATTTGAACGATTCTGTATTTAATTTCGTTTAGTTTTTATCAAAATGAGGGGTTTTGGGGGAGTTGCGTAGGGTGGGTTAGGGGCGGGATTGGCCTCATGTTCAACACCGAGCGCCAGTGTTAGGACAGCCCGCCCCGTAACGCACCACCCAAGGGCTCGCACTCATTTTCCGCTTCTTTGGCAGTGTAAGGACAGCCCGACTGGGAATGAAACGGGCAAGATGCCCGTTCCACCAAGATGCCCGTTCCACCAAGATGCCCATTCCACAGCAAGATGCCCATTCCACAGCAAGATGCCCGTTCCACCAAGATGCCCGTTCCACCAAGATGCCCGTTCCACCAAGATGCCCATTCCACCAAGATGCCCATGGCACCCACTGGGTCAAAAAGCTTTAATGAGATGCACCCCTGCCCACCGACATCAAATTACTATCAACTAGTTTTTATTTGTCTAGATTTTTAAGAAAATTAATCGTAGGGTGGGCAGTGATTTAGACCGATAAAATCAGCTTGTAATCAGTGTCAGATGCACCCCACACTTCCCGCGCCCGGGCCCCACGCTCCCCACACTCCCCGCGCCCGGGCCCCACACTCTCTACAGTTACCTTCTTTTTTACAAATATGAGATGCACCCTGGCGATCTGCATTCAGAGGCTGGTGTCACACATTGCCTGTTTGTGCATCTTTAGTTTATGGAGGGAAAGAAAATGACAAATTGAAAACTTATGGAAACTAACTACCACGTAAACCTTTTTGGCAGCTGCGACCAACAGCTAGCCAAGCTGCTCAAAGAGTACTGTCGCCTAGTGACCCAACCTGAGTTGTCATCAGAAGATGCTCAAAGCATCACAGAGATCCTAAGCTATAGCAGGTACGACCAAGAACTAAACTATTGGCTATGCCAAGCAGATCAGTTAATTGACTACCAACTCAGCACCGGGGCAATACCTGATTACGACTTGGTGGTGAGTTCCCTTTCCATCAAGAATCTTGCTTATAATCTTACGCGGGTTCCCTCCCATCAAGTGACGTTTGAAACTTTTAAGGAACTAGTAACCCAAACCAAACTGAAGCACAGATTTCTCGACCAATATATCAGCTTTGATGAACAACACTTCTCGCGCAAAGCCATTTTTCAAACCACAGCCCTGACCATTTATATGATTGGCTGGAGACCGGGGCAAGGTACCATTGCCCACCACCACGGTCAGTCCCTAGATGCCATCCTCGTCTACAAAGGAGAAATGACCCATCGCTTCCCTAACCAGGACGAGTGCCTAGAGCCTGACAAAATGCCCTCCAGACCTGGCGAGCTGTTTGGGGAGAATCAACTGGTTTGCATTGACCGCAAGCAACGTCACCTAATGGCTAATAATTCCTCCAAAGATCTGGTCACCCTGCACTTTAGATTTGGTACCCCACCAGACAATATTAATTGGGTAACCAAGATCAGTGAGTGCAAGCCAGCAGCTATTTGGAGCAATTCAAACGCGCACATGGAAGAGATCTGTCGCTTAATGATTGCTTAGAGTCTAGACAAGCCAAATAAACAGGGTGCATCTCACTGTCTTGATGCAGTCGCTCATGGGGAGGGGCTGCATCGTCCTCGTTATAAATTTACAACAAAAAGATGCACCCAATCAACACTATGTAATACTGAGGTAAATGCATGAGTCCTCTAACACCAAAAAACTGGGGATTAACGCCCTTAGGTCCTCAACAAGTCCAGTATCTCAAAGGCTACTATTACAACCTCTTGTGCAGGTGCAAATTGCAGCATCGGTGTGACTCGGACGACATCCTCAGCCAGGTATGGGAGAAGGCAGCGGAAGTCGAGCGCTTAGAACGCCGGATTGAAAACCCCGAGGCGTGGGCGAAGAAAGTTGGGGAGCGCATTATTTTGCAAAAGAAAAGGAGGGAACTATCGGAAAAAAAGTTTATTCAGAATCTCAGGTACATGATGCAAAGCCAAATTTTTGCTAGCCCAAGGGACGACCTTGACTGTGATGGCACACTAGGACAGATGCTAGCTTTAGCCCTCAAGGAACTCAAGCAAACCAAGCCGGACTTTCACCAACTAGTGGTGATGCGCTTCTTTGGTGATATGAGCTGGGAGCAGATATCGTTAGAGTTGTACCCAGACACTGCCATTAGCAGAAAAACTATTAACAGGGTGCGTCAGAGGGGAAGTCGCGCTTTGAAAAAACTGAGGAAAATTTTCTTTAGAAACCTTGAGACGTTATAATTTTCTGGATGTAGCGACCCGAAATAAGGCTATTTTTGGGGGCACATTAAAGGCAAATATAGCAGTTATCAAGTTATCAATTGGGTGAGGTACTTCGTCCTGGGTTAATCGGAGTAGGGTTAAGAGTGTGGGGAGTGCTTAACCAGGGCGCGGGTAACGGGGGGAGTGAGAAAAAATCCTGTGTACCTCATGAGTCTTAGAATTGCTATAAGTACGTCAAACTTATCTTTGGAAGCAAAACGTAAGCATTCAGCTATTAGCTTAAGCGCTACGCGCACGCTACGCGAACAGCCATCAGCTATCAGCCATCAGCTAATGCGCTACGCGCACGCTTCGCGAACAGCCATCAGCTAAGCTATCAGCTAATGCGCTACGCGCACGCTTCGCGAACAGCTAATGCGCTACTTGAGGTGCTACTTGAGGTGCTAATGCGCTACTTGAGGTGCTGCGCGAACAGCTATCAGCTTATGCCTTACGTCCCAGCGTCGAAGTCTTTGCCACCCTACTTGAGGTGCTTTTGAATAAAATAAGCATTCAGCCGTCAGCTGACCGCTGACGGCTGAATGCTTACAGCCAAACTTTTTGTCACATAATCAAGATATACGCATCTAACTATTAGAAGCGAAAAAAGTGCATTAAGTTTACTTTTTTCGATTTGCTACTGATTTTACGTTCTGATTTTATCATTATTAAAGGGTGCATATTCAGCAGCGCAAAGTCAACAATAACCTGACATAAAATCTGGCAATTGTGACGTAAGCTATCAGCTATCAGCCATTGGCCGTAGGCCACTCTACGCGAACAGTTTATGCGCTACTTGAGGTGCTACTTGAGGTGGTTTTGAATAAAATAAGCACCTCAAGTAGCGTGAGCCTTTAGCTCACGGCTGACGGCTGATAGCTGATAGGTTACTGTCAAGCTTTGGTTAACTTTGCGAGATATTCTCTTTATTCTAGTCTGGAGTGCAGGGTTATAATCATGAAATGCGATCAGATTTATTGTGCCTGGATTCAGGATTCTCAAAACGCAGATCATTACGTCTGCCTAAAGTGCAATCGTGAACGCTATATCAACGAAAGTCGTCCTGGATCAGTAATCTTTGTTTGCGTAGCAATAGCTTTCATAGTTATTGCTCTGCTCAGCAATGATGGCGAGATTCAACATCCAGAAAATCAACACCGAGCAACTCAAATAGAGATGGGTCGAAAAAATCAAGTCCGATACCGGGACTTGTCGCCGACGGCTAACCTCTAGTACCTCTGCAAAATTCCCAGGGCTCTGGGAACAGGGAGGGTGGGAAGTGTGGGAAGTGTGGGGAAGAACGGTTGTGGTTTCCACGGGGCTTACGAGGTGCGTCGCGGTGTTCCGCACACAGCCCCTCCCCATTAGGGACAGCATCGCTACTATAACTAGTGCTATAGTAGCGATGCAATTTTCATCCATGGTTCTGAGATTACCAGAATCTGGTGGGGATTTTTTGCGATCGCGTAGCGGCTCAAAAGGAGCATCGCTTTTAGCGTGGCCTACGGCCAATCGCGTAGCGGCTCAAAAGGAGCATCGCATTTATAATCGTTAAAAACTTACCAGAAGGTAGACTAGCAACTTAGATAAAAACTCTTCAAAAGGGTAGAAATTGATTAAAGTTTTACGTGATCATTGGTCTAGGGTAATTGGAGTTAACTTTTTAGAAAAAGCACCAAAACCTCAAGTCTTGGGATTTAGGACTAAACCCGTCTCCATTTCTAGTAAAGTCAATCTCTTTTATGGCAAAAAAAAAGCAAGTTATGAAATTAACTTGCAACGGACTTAACCTGATATATTTTGGGAATTTTATTGGATTATCAACCAAATAATACCATTATCCTTTAATACCATTATTTGGCTTCTAGGTGCAACAGGTATCCGTGTAGGAATTGTGATAATTTGTTATGCCATATTGCTTAGTCCCAGATCCGCTGTTCCCTGTTCCCTTTGCTATACAGCTAATTCACACTTTCATCTACTGTTGAATTCGATGCCCCTGTAGAAATTGGCAATTCCTCGACTTTGGGTAGCTTCTCCAGAGCCAGACGAGAGGAAGAAGTCCCACCGGATAAACGCTTCAGAAGTTTTGGTCTAGGGTCATGGAGCAAGTAAATAATATTATCTCCCGCTTGCAAATCTTCATTCCCACTCGCCACTTGAAAACTCTTTTCCCTCTCCACTAGCAAGGGTACCAGTTCTCCAGAGCGAATTAAGGCTTGTAGATGAGCTCGCTGAAAACCAAATCCAGCTTCCTTGAGAGTGGTTTTGCCCAACTTGATTTGCCCATCATTAATGTACTGGATCCAAGTTTTGATAGGTAGTTGTGGCATGAACGCCTGATTAACCTTAGTTTTATTGTTGTTGCTATTGACTTGGGGGTCACGAGGAAACACAGCTAAGACTCGCGGTGGATTAAACTCCTCCACTGCTCGTTGAGCCAATACCAAGTTAATCTCACCATTCTTGGTCATTGCTAGGAACGTTCCCACCGATTCGATGCCAGCTTCTTCTAGAACATCCACATCCAAACCACTGCTTTGGAAAACCCGCAGATTTTCGTCCCTTGCTTTTTGGCACGCTTCTGGGTCTGTATCAATAAGGACAACAGACTCTCCTCGCTCTTGAAACAAACGAGCAATCAGACGGCTCATCGGATTACAACCGATGATTACAGCACCAGTTGCCTCCTCCTCTGGGTTAAGTTTTAGCCATTTGGCGACCCAGCGAGCGGTCAAACCCTGTAAAACTACCGTCAACATAATTGTCAGGAATACCAAGGCTTTAATCGAGTCACCACCATTAACCCCCCGTTCCGTTAGGAGAATCGCAAACAAGGAAGCCACAGAAGCACTGACAATTCCCTTAGGACCAATCCAGGACACAAATAACTTTTGCCGCCAATTGAGATCACTATTCCAAGTACAAACCACCACACTGATGGGGCGCACCACCAACATCAACACCAAGACGGTAAAGATACTGCCCCAGCCTAGGGCAAACACACTGGCGATGGAGAGGTCAGCGGAGAGCAGTACGAATAACATGGAAACCCCAAGGACAGTTAATTGTCCCTTGAAGCGTCGCAACAAGCGCTCTTCAGGCAGGTCAGAGGCTCCCAAAACTACTCCAGCGACTACAGTTGCCATCAAACCGGATTCAGAGCGAACCATCTGAGCCAAGCCAAACAAACCCCACATGCCAGCCAGTACGACTAAGTTTTTGAGTTCTTCTGAGATGAAGCGTGCTTGCTTGAGAAGAAACCCCATTAACCAGCCCCCTAAGCCCCCAATCACAGCACCGATGCTCAAACGAAGACCTAGACCGACAAATGCTGCATTTGCACCAGCATCACTATTTAAAATTGTGTCCAGGACAACCACTGCCAGAATTGCCCCGACTGGATCAATGAGAACCCCTTCCCCTTCTAGAAGGGTTTCTACACGTCGATCCACTTTCACCTGTTTTAGCAGAGGACTAATCACCGTTGGTCCGGTGACCACCACTAGAGAGGCATAGAGAAAAGCAATTGGCCAAGGAAACTCCCCTAGCCAGTGAGCCGCCATGCCACCTCCTAACAGGGTAATCAGTGTTCCTATGGTAACTAGATTTCTCAGGCTACCAGAAACTTTGCCCAGATCCCGCAGATCTAGGTTGAGCCCTCCTTCAAACAGAATAACTGCCACTGAGAGGGCAACAATTACCTCTAGACCAACCCCTAGCTTCTGTGGGTGCAAAAGACCGAAGCCATCTGGTCCGAGTAGAGTGCCAAACATCAGCAAAAAGACAATGCTGGGAATTTTTAAATACTCACCCATTACCTGGGCACTGATCCCAGCGAAGATGGCGATAACCATCTGTAGGGTTAGTTCAAATGAGCTTTCCATATGCGTAAGTGTCGCAAGTGATCAACTTAGGTAGAAATTCCTCATTATTCTGTGTTCAACTCCATGGGCTGGCTTGGTCAACAAGTGATCGGTTAGCAGTGAATCTGAACTTGAGGTAAGTTCTAGAACATTGCTCGTAGCAGTCGATGGTCAATGACTGAGCTATAGGTCACAGTAATAAAACCGTCTATAGCCTATCTTAAGCATGCCCTTTGTGTCCTGGTAGTGTATCACTTTCATAGGACTTATTACAGAAGTAGGCAACTTCGGAACTTCGGAACAGTGAACAGGTAAGGATTCTGGAGATTAGTGCGTGAACTTTGGCAACAGGTCTTGAAAAAAACTCAAGTTTGAATTACTCAAGACTATAAGCAAAGCTGTTTGCTGTTGTGCCTTACTTAAACGATTGCTGAGCAACAGTTCCTCCCGGAGATAAGATTGAGCCACTGTAAATAGTCATGGGGAGGTTTGAGAGTGTCTGTTACCATGTCATCCTCCTATTTGTCTAATTAGTTTTGTTTATATTGTGTTGATATTGTGTATAGTTGTCAGACTTTGCCATTGGTCACCAATCTAATTATTAATTGGACTCATAGCTCACACTAATGATAGCTCAAAGGTTTTTATACGTTGATTGGTAATTTCAAAAAAAATTCAGTTTTAATTCATGCTGGATAGTTTAGCACCGTCACTTCAACAACGGACATTCCATCACTGACCGTAAACAGCTTCAACAGAATTGCCTGTTCACGCTCGCGCGAGACGATTAGTTAGAGACGATTAGTTTTCCGACATAATTGAAAGGTTAAAGGTAAAAAGTATACTGCTGTGGTTAAGAACACCAGACAACGGGGTTAGTAGAGTAGATAAGATGGCTAGCAGCATTGGGATAATCCCCCAAGTAGAACCGAAAAATTGGATGATGGCTCGTGGTCTGGTGGGGAACGGTAAAATTAGCTTCGTTCATGGTTTTTTGTTAAACTTCTAGCTTTAATTATGAATTATTGGTAAAGGTAAAGGTAAAGGTAAATTTATGGATCATAAAACGTTTACTTGGGGTGGCTCGGGAAACCGGATACGTAGAACTCAACGCTGGATTGAGAGATTGTCGCTGTTAGGGTTATTCCTGGCAGCACTATTGTTGTTTAGCATCAATTTGGGCAGTGGCTCGTTGCAAGGGGTAGAGCAAAGCATAAGTCATCTTGCGACTCAACTACTTTCAGCAAAGGGGGAATTTGGGCAGTGGCTTTACCCAACTCTCGAAGGTGAAACCCTAACCCTAATTGAATACCCCCCCCTACTAGCCTGGCTAATTGCGGTGGCTTATCAGTTTGGTGGTGTCAACGAGTGGACTACGCGCTTACCTAGTGCCATGCTCAGTGTGCTGTCGGTACTGCTAGTCTATGGTCTTGCTACAGAAATCTTCCCCTGCCGTCAGAAGGGTATTTTCTCTAGCTTGATTTACCTAACTTTCTTACCAATAGCCCATTATGGGCGTATGGCAATCCTGGATGGAGCTAATCTGTGCTTTGTGGTGTTGATGATGTGGTGTGTGTTGCGATCGCGTCGGGACTCACGCTGGTCACTGGCAGCGGGGATCGGATTAAGCTTGATTTTCCTCACTAAGGGGATCCTGGTGGCATTGTTGATCACAGCGATCGCTCTGTTGTTTCTAGCATGGGATACGCCCAGACTCCTGACGTCTACTTATTGGTGGTTGGGATTGCTCCTAGGCTATAGTCCTGCTCTTGCTTGGTACACTGTGCCATTGCTGCTACAGGATCAAAGAGCCGTTACTACAACTACAGCCATTATCTACCAGTCCCTACGCCCGATCTGGACAGCAGTGGATGGGCAAAATCGCCTGCCTTGGTATTACCTGGGGGAAATCTTAAAATTTTCCGCACCTTGGTTACTGTTCTTTTCCTACTGGTTACAGCAGGCTTGGCAGAATCGCCATTGGGGCTGGGCTAAATTGGTACTGGTATGGGCTGGCGGTTACTTGATCGCCATTTCCCTTCTTGCCACTAAATTGCCTGGGTATGTGTTGCCAGTTTACCCAGCATTAGCCCTTGCTGGTGGAGCCCAACTCACAGACATTTGGCATTGGCCTTCTGGCAAATCTTATCCCCGTTTTTGGAGTATTGGTTTAAGTCTGCTAGGTGTTGCTACCATTACTGTGATGCTTCACTTAGGGATTAGAAAAGCTTTTGACCTCAGCTCCTGGCTGTTCTTCGCTTGTGTCCCTTTAACCATGGTTATAGCAGGGATGCTGGTTGCCCGACGGGATAGACAATTTATGGTAATTTTATTCTGGGGAACCTATATTTCACTACTGATTTTGATGTCTTCTGACCATGAGATTTGGCAATTTCCGATCTAGTTCAACTTATTGCTTAATACTGGTCTCCTTGAGTAATGGAAATTGAAGCCAGCCAGAAGAATTGATGATGCCCCTGACTGGATGTTATTTAAACAATATCCCAATTGAGTGATTAAAAGCTAGATTGGGAAGTTTCCATAAATGGGGATGGAAATTGATACACCGCTTTCTTAACAGACAGTGATCGGGTTGGCATTGAGCTATCAGCAGTCAGCTGACGCGCTACTTTCCGGCTTTGCAAACAGCTAATGTTTTGGGAGCCTGGGTTTATCAAGAGAGTAAGCTTATGGGCTCCTTTTCAAACCAGGCTTACCGTTTAAAGCCTCGTGGATTGGTTCTCTTGAGGGCATCATGAATGGCTGGCAAGCACAGCGTTTCAAGTAGCGCTAATGCTGATAACTGACGGCGGAATGCTGACATTTTGAGCGACAGCACATTTACCGGTTACGGCGTTCTAAGCCTTGTCTATTCGGCTCAGGATGCCTCAAGTGCTTCTTCTTCTGTTGGATCAAGTTGTTTAAGGTGAATGTGCTTGCGTCCCAGGGTGATTTCAAACTCGTCCCCTGGTTGTAAACCCATTTGTTTCGTGTAAGCCGAGCCAATCAGAAGATTGCCGTTAGACTGCACACTAATCCGATAGCTGGCACTGCGTCCGCCACGACCATTGCCATTGGTTTTGCTGTCTAATTCAATCCCCTCGGCATCAATAAGGGCATTGAGGAACTTCATCATATTGACTCGCTCTACTCCGTTTTTTGTCACGGTGTAGTAGCCACAGGCTCTAGCTTTTTGTTCTTTGCTCAGGCTACCTAGGTCTTTGACTTTCGCCACCAATGCTTGACCCTGCAGAGGAACGATCGGAGCAGCCATGTTTTTCTTTTTAGCCATCAACTTGAATCTAATACTAAGGACTTAAGTGGTATCCAGCATTTCTACTGGACTGACTGTCAACTAAGATAACAAAATCTTAGTTTAATATCAGTATATGAGACTATCTTACACCCAGAGTGTCAACTGTGTTCGTTAATAGTCAGTTTTTAACTACCGTTCAACTACAGCAATAGGTTGTGAATAGGTCGTGAACAACTCCGATCATCTGGGTCACAGGAAAATTGCCTAGGGTCACGGGAAAATTTGCTAAAAGAGTATGGGCTACTCTTGTAGGCAATTTTCCCACCAGCCACCTGTACTTTCCATCCCTGTCACAAGTCAATGGCTATCTCCATTGGGTGACACTATTTTATAGTTTCTTTGAGCTGTTGCATTCAGCCAACAGGCTATCAGCTATCAGCCATTGATAGTCTAAGATATAAGCTTCTGGCTTGAAGCCGATAGCTAAAAGCATACCGCTCAAAGTATAGTCTTCAGGATGAGAGGGTTCCTTGGTTCCCCCTGCTCTTGATGCTGATAGCTGAGTGCATTAAACGAGCGTGATCTTTAAACGAGCGTGATCTTTAAACAGGTCATAAAATCGTTTCCGACTTGTAAGCATTCAGCTATCAGCGGTCAGCCGTCAGCCGTCAGCAGATGTAACTCAGATTTAACACATGGTTACCTGTTTTATTGATGCAGTTGCTCATGGGGAGAACCCCCTTTGGCGGTGCTGCAACGCCTATTCAAAAGCACCTTAGCTTAATGCTAATAGCTGATAGCTGAACGCGCACGCGTGCGCGTAGCGCATTAGCTGACCGCTGAATGCTTACTCCGACTTTAGTCTTTCAAAGAAATTGTCCCGTTAACTCCCACGTCCACTTTCCGATTGGATTGCTATTTTATTATGAAGCTCACCACTCGTGGACACTACAGTGTTAAGGCACTACTAGATCTGAGCCTAAGACCAGGGTATGGACCGACATCGGTTAGAGCGATCGCTAAACGGCAAGGTCTACCAGCTCCATATCTAGAAAAACTACTGATTGAGATGCGCCGTGCTGGCTTAGTCAAGTCAGTTCGTGGAGCTCAAGGAGGCTATCAATTAGCCCATGAACCCACACAAATTTCCCTCGGCAAAATCCTAGAAGCAGTGGGTGAAACCATCGAACCACTACCCCACCATACCCCAGACGCTGGTCAAGCCGAAGACTGGGTTACATTTACACTTTGGCATCGTTTGCATCAAAAGCTTAAAGAAGCATTGTACACTATAACTCTTGCCGATCTTTATTATGATGCCCGTAGTTGGCAAGCCGCTATGGGAGAAGAAACCAGTTTCGTTGTTTGAATCAATTTTTCGTCAGCATGAAAAAGAGTAACGAACCGATTACTTATGAGGGAGGCTGTCATTGTGGCGCTGTCCGCTTCCGGGTAATTGTCAACAAGCATGAGGCAATTGATTGCAATTGTTCGATGTGTAAAAAAAAGGGCATCTTACACCTGATTGTCTCCCCTGAGCAATTTAGCTTACTTAAGGGATATCAAGTGTTGACTAGTTATACCTTCAACACTCACACAGCGAAGCACACATTCTGCCAAATCTGTGGGATTCATCCTTTCTATCGACCCCGTTCTCATCCCAATGGGATTTCTGTCAACCTACGTTGCCTTGACGGTGATGTTCTATCTCAATTTAGCATTGTCCCTTTCGATGGGGCTAACTGGGAAGAGAATGTCGATAAAATTAGAAAGTAGTGGTTCAAATCCTGGGTAATAACCATACTAATGGTGTCATTTTGCTGCTGGCGGCTAGTCTGGATTATCTGATCGGTGATCCTTGGGGTTGGGTCCATCCAGTGCAGGTTATGGGCTGGGTAATCTCTCACTTCACTCAGTTAGCAATTCACCTCTGGCAGCAGCCTTGGCAACGACGCTTAGCAGGAATTGGGTTGGGTATTGGACTAATTATTGGGAGTGGAGTAGCTGGATGGTTTATTGTCCTCCTAGGAATCTGGCTCAATCCCTTTTTGGGTATAGGCATAGGAACTATCTTGCTAGCCAGTTGTTTTGCGGGTCGCTCTCTTCGAGCAGCAGCAATGGATGTATTACAGCCTTTAACTGCTGGAGAATTAAAATTAGCCCGTTCTCGATTAAGTCAATATGTTGGTCGTGATACAGAAAATCTTTGTGAGTCGGAAATCCTACGAGCTGTCCTAGAAACGGTGGCGGAAAACACTACCGATGGGGTCACAGCCCCTCTGTTTTATGCCATTGTTGGAGCGTTGATTCCTGGGGTTGGTAGTGTTCCTCTTGCCTTAGCTTATAAAGCTGCCAGTACTTTAGATTCGATGGTCGGTTACCGGCGAGAGCCTTACACGAATTTAGGTTGGTTTAGTGCTAAATTTGAAGATTTACTAACCTGGATACCCTGTCGATTAACCGTATTGACCCTAGCCTTGATGTCTGGAAAACCTCAGCAGGTCTGGCATCTGTGTCGCCGTGATGCTATTGCTGATCCCAGTCCTAACTCTGGCTGGAGTGAATCGGCTTTTGCTGTGATTTTGGAGGTTCAGCTGGGGGGGACTAATTTTTACAGTGGTGTTGTCAAGCAAAAACCCTTATTAGGGAAACCTACCTACGAGATCACACCAGGCAAAATTGACCAAGCCTTAGAGCTGACACGTTATTGCTTTTTAATTTGGCTGGGGATAGGGTTGGTTTTTTGTCTAGTCCAATATGCGATCGCTTTACACAACCTGATCGTTTAATCAGGCAATTATTTTTTTTTGCTTAAATTTTCCCCTATGGTAGGAAATTGTATTATAACCTTTTTCCAGCCATCTATTTGGCGTTGCTGAACAAAAGAATGACATCAAGTATAGTTGGGTCAGTTACCGATTACCGATTACCGATTACTGATTACCCTTGGGTCTTCCAGCTGATAGCAAAGCCATCAGTTTTCCCCCAACTTTAGGGGGAATTGTGATCATAATTGCCTCAAAACTTAATAAAACTTAAAAAAGGAGAAAAACGTGGAAGTACTTGCTTACACTCATTCCTATGAATCCTATGAAGAAGCAGTAGGTATTGATTGTGATCTAGATCTAAGAGAACTCAACCTCAACTGGTTTAAAATTCCCAACACTGCTTGGCTCGGTTTGGTAGGATGTGCGGTCTGGTTAGCGAGTCTGAGTGTAACGGCTCCAGTGTTTGCGGCTTTGGAAACAGGGATCAAAGTCAAGACAAGTGGTGGTTGCTTGACTGCACGCAAAGGTCCTAGCGATACTTCCGCAGCTGTTGTCTGTGTTAGCAATGGAGCTGTACTCAAACCTGTGGTTGCTACAAATGGGAATTGGTTGCAGCTCAGCAGTGGCAATTGGGTTTATGGTCCTTACACTACCTCTCGATACTTTAATGGCAGTGATCAAGGGGGTGGCGGTAGTCCGATTTTGGAATCAGGAATCAAAGTCAAGACTCCCAATGGTGGGTGTTTGAAAGCACTCACTGGTCCTGGCACTGGTCAGCTTGTTGCTTGTGTCCGCAGTGGATCTGCACTCAAACCTGTGGTTGCTACAAATGGGAATTGGTTGCAGCTCAGCAGTGGCAATTGGGTTTATGGTCCTTACACTACCTCTAAATTATTTGATGAAAGTAGTGAAGGGGGTGGCGGTAGTCCGACTTTGGAATCAGGAATCAAAGTCAAGACTCCCAATGGTGGCTGTTTAAAAGCACTCCCTGGTCCTGGTACTGGTCAGGCTGTTACCTGTGTAAGCAGTGGCTCTGTACTCAAACCTGTGGTTGCTAAAAATGGGAATTGGCTACAGCTGAGCAGCGGCAATTGGGTCTATGGTCCTTACACTACCTCTAAATTCTTTTAATCTTAATCTTGATACCACAGAACCTACCCAGTAACTCTACTTGTAAGGTGCGTTATTAACGCACCTTACAAGTATAATTACCTCTCAAACCGGAGGCTATTGAGAACATTGATCACTTCTGCTTTAGTCATTCCGGGACGAATTTCTGGTCTATATAGCATTTCTATGACAGCTTGATCAATCTCAGCATATTCGGTCGTATCAGTCCAGCCTTGGAAAAATACACTATTTCTGTATTTATAGGAATCCCTCATCAGTCCTATAGATTGGGTGAGCTCTTCTCGGATTAGGTGAGACCGTGCCTTTTGGGTAATACTAGTTGTAGAAATCATAATTCTTGACTTATAAATAACTTGGTTATTCCACCAAGTGCGAACAAACCCAAAATTGACCGGTCGATAGTATGGCTCATAGCGACGAAACTCGTATTCGGGAACAAAATAAATCTTGAGATTGGGATTATTATCATCAAAATTTATTTGAATTGAACCTTGGGTAATCGTATTTATTTCATCAATAACGGTTGACAAAGTCTGCCAATCTTCAGGGGTTGGCAAGCCGATAACCTTAATCCTCAGATTTTTGTCCCATTTTTTGATAGTAGGATTGGAGGAGCCGTATTCCGAGCCTAAGGCAATTTCTAAAAAATAATCAATTTGAGCTTGAGTATAGTTTCGGTTGTCAATTGATTGGAGAGTCGGTTGTGTGCTACTTAGCTCATAATTATTCCCATAAGTGGGTGGTTGATAGGTAGATGGGATCAAAAAACCTAAGAAACTCAGAATAACAGACTTGACGATTGGCAAACAAAAATTACGCATGGTCACTCGCTTCGCTCCAATTCAAAATTATCAATTCAAAATTCAAAAATACCCCAGGAATTAATTCGAGGCATTGAAACATCGCTTCGCTCCAATTCAAATAGTCTTTTTCCATAAATGAATTCAGGGGCTTGTATCCTTAGGTTCATAAGCGAGGGGGTTTTGGCACAGTGATGATCAGCGATCGCATCACTGTGGAGCGCCGATCACAAAAAAAACCCCAGCAGTCAGCTGGGGGCAATTATCCAGGAGATTTACTTTGATCACATCCGTTATAACTCTTAAATCCAGCCCGAAATTGACTACATCCGGAAAGATTGGTCATGGTTGGGCTCAAAAAACCGAAGAAACTCAGAATATATGATTTGAGGATTGGCAAACAAAAATTAGGCATGGTCATCCCCTTTGGAATTAATCTAGAGAGTCAGGTTGCTCAGAGGCGGTTTTGGCACAGTTATGATCCGCGATCGCATCACTGTGCGACGCGATCACAATAAAAACCCCCAGCAGTCAGCTGGGGGCAATATCCAGGAGATTTACCTTTTTAGGGTAATTATCGAGTAGATTTACTTTGATCACATCCGTTATAACTCTTAAATCCAGCAGGAAATTGACTAGCTCCGGAAAGATTTCATGGTTGGGCTCAAAAAACCGAAGAGACTCAAAATAACAGACTTGAGGATGGGCCAACAACAATTAGGCATGGTCATCCCCTTTGGAATTAATCTAGAGAATTGGGTTGCTCTATAGCAATAAGCGCGCGGGTATTTACAAATAATGGTGAGGGATAAATTCCTAAAAGCTTTGTCAAACTTTGCTTTTCTCTTCCGGTCTTGATGCAGTCGCTCACGCCTGCATCAAGACCAGGCTAAAAAATGTAGTTAATAATACTCTTAAGCCTCGAAAACTACTTTTTACCTATTCCTTGTTTAAAACTTCTGAGGCGATCCGATCACTGTGCGACGCGATTACAATAAAAACCCCCAGCTTACTGCTGGGGGAAATATCCAGGAGATTTACCTTTTGAAGGTAATTCTCCTGGATATTTACCTTTACCACATCCGTTATAACTCTTAAATCCAGGATGAAATTGACTACATCCGGAAAAATTGCTAAAAGATTGCTCCTTAAAGATTGATCATTGTTGGGATCAAAGATATTACCTGGGAATTGGTGAAGGAGTGATCATCTCAAGGGGTGATCGGGTAAAGGGATGATCGGATCAGCAGTTATGACCGATGAAGGCAACTGGGGATGACTTGGGCAAGAGTGATGTCTATTAAGATGGTAGTGTTATGAACACAATACAAATATTGCTAGATAACTGGCTATCATAAAAAAAAATTTGGTAGGAAAGCGATGGAAAGCTTAGTCTGCGTTAATCTTGCCGAGTCCTATGAAGACGCGGATAATTTTCAGTGGCAAGATGATAATGGTTTAATTCGATGGTTGGATGGGCTAAACAGTCCCACTATTCCTAGTTCAGCTTGGATCAAGATTAGTGCGATCGCAATTGCCCTAACCATCCTCAGTACCGCTGCTAATGCCAGTGCTAAAGTGCTTCAAAAAGGCAGCCGTGGATCACAGGTGACTTCTCTTCAGAAAGAGTTGGCAGCGGCTGGCTTTTATAAAGGTCGGATTACTGGCAACTATGACATGTTAACCCAGTCTTATGTTGCTATCTTTCAGCAAAAGAAGGGACTACCAATAGATGGTGTGGCTGGACCAAAAACCCTAGCAGCCTTATATAAAACTGCTGGTACTGATATTCGTCTACCAACAAACACACAGCTCAAACGCGGTAGTAGAGGAACGGTAGTCAGCGATCTACAAAAGAAGTTGACAACCTTGGGATTTTTTAATGGTCCGATCACTGGCTATTACGGGCGCATCACCCAAGCAGCGGTAATTAAATTTCAGCAAGCCAAGGGATTACCTGTGGATGGTGTGGCTGGACCAAACACATTGTTCGTAATCAATGGTGGTTCGATCAAGAACGCCACTCAGTTACGGCGAGGTAACAGAGGAACTGCTGTGACCAAACTGCAACAGCGCATGAGGGAGTTGAAAGTCTACAACGGTCCAGTAACTGGATTCTACGGTCGTTTGACTGAGGCAGGGGTCGTAAAATTTCAGCGATTGAGGGGACTACCAGTCACTGGTATTGCTGACTCTCGTACATTGTCAGACCTAGCCAAAAATCCTAATGATAAGGATAATCTTACCAACGTCACTGAGTTGCGACCAGGCAGCAATGGCGAATCGGTGACAAAACTGCAAAATCGCCTTGCACAGTTGGGATTCTACAAAGGGCCAGTCACAGGATACTATGGTAAACTAACTGAGACCGCAGTCAAAGATTATCAGCTTTCTCGGGAACTGCCAGCAAATGGCATTGCTGACTCTCGTACCTTATCAGCACTACGGGGCAATTCTGGTATTGCTGTTGCTGCTGCCATCATTACTCCATTAAAACGAGGTAGTCGTGGCACAAGAGTGAATAGCCTTCAGAATCGCTTGATTTACCTAGGCTACTATAAAGGATTAAAAGATGGCGTATTTGGACCAGCCACAGAGGCAGCCCTGAAGCGATATCAACAGGACAAAGGCTTATTTCCCAATGGAATTGCTGATGCTAGAACCTTTTCATCTCTTGCTCCACGGTAATCGCTGAACGTCTGGTATAATCTCAAAACCTTGACAGCCCTGTCCCCGCCTAACTATAGGAGTGTGGGCAGGGTATCCTGCTGAAATTTTTAATTAACCAGGATGCCTACTCAAACCATTGAAATCCTATCAGCTGAAGAACTGCGCCGTACAGTCAATCGTTTGGCATCTCAAGTGATCGAACAAGTGAGTGATTTGTCCAAACTAGCACTGGTTGGTATATATACCAGAGGTGTTCCTTTAGCTCAGTTGCTAGGACGTCAGATTGAAACCCTAGAGCAGGTCAGTGTGCCAGTGGGAGCGTTGGATATCACCTTTTATCGGGATGATCTCGATCGAATTGGCATTCGCACCCCAGCAAAAACAGATATTCCCTTCGATCTTGATCGTAAGATAGTGGTGTTGGTGGATGATGTCATTTATAGAGGACGTACCATTCGTGCTGCTCTAAATGCGGTGCTTGAGTATGGTAGACCCCAAACGATTAAATTATTAGTGCTAGTAGACCGAGGACATCGGGAACTGCCGATTAGTCCAGATTTTACCGGCAAGCTACTCCCCACATCCGCCGAAGAACAGGTAAAGGTTTATCTAAACGATAATGATGGTCGGGATGGAGTGGAATTAATTAAAGTAATTAGCGCCTGAATCATGATCAGATTGCTCTTATTTTCCAAATTATTATGACCCAAACCCAACAGCGAAAGGCTGACCACATCAGGATTTGTCTCGATGAAGATGTTCAATTTCGTGCCAATACCAATGGACTTGAAAGGTACCGCTTCACTCACTGTTGCTTACCAGAACTAAACCGCAGTGAGATTGACATATCTACCACATTTCTCGGGAAATCCTTGGGAGCACCATTGTTGATTTCCTCTATGACTGGTGGTACTGAACAGGCAAAAACGATTAATTTTCGTCTGGCTGAGGTTGCCCAACATTACAAACTAGCCATGGGGGTTGGTTCTCAGCGAGTAGCTGTGGAAAAACCCGAGGTTGGTCATACCTTTGCGGTGCGCTCCCAAGCTCCAGATATTATCCTATTTGCCAACATCGGTGCGGTTCAGCTGAACTACAGTTATGGACTAGAAGAATGCCAAAAGGTGGTTGACCTGTTAACAGCAGATGGGCTGATTTTGCACATCAATCCCTTGCAGGAGTGCATTCAAGCTAACGGGGATACTAATTTCAAGGGTTTACTTGACAAAATTAATGGTTTATGCAGTAAGTTAACGGTACCAGTGATTGCTAAAGAAGTGGGTAATGGCATCTCAGCCGGTATGGCCCAAAGGTTGCTGGAGGCTGGTGTTACCGCTATTGATGTCGCTGGTGCGGGGGGCACCTCTTGGGCAAAGGTAGAAAGTGAGCGAGGATTAACCGCTCATCAGCGTCGGTTAGGACAGACCTTTGGTGACTGGGGTTTACCAACCGCTGAGTGCATTACCAGTATTCGAGCCATTGCCCCCGACATTCCCCTAATTGCATCTGGGGGATTGCGCAATGGTTTGGATGTGGCAAAAGCGATCGCATTAGGAGCCGATATTGCTGGTCTAGCATTACCATTCCTGCAAGCAGCCGCTGAGTCAGTAGATGCCGTTGATGCCTTAGTGCAACTGTTGATGGCAGAAATCACTACCGCTCTATTCTGCACCGGTAATGCTACGTTGTCTGATCTCAAGCAATCCGACACTTTGAAAAAGTTAGGATAGTCGTAATAGGGAATAGGGAATAGGGAGTAGGGAGTAGGGAATAGGGAATAGGGAATAGGGAATGGCTCAACGCCCTTAATCCTTAATACTTTATCCCTAATCCTTAATACTTTATCCCTAATCCTTAATACTTTATCCTGAATCCTGAATCCTTTACCAAATGCGTCAATTTCTCCAACAAACTTTTGCGAGCCTAGTAGGAAGTCTTGCCGGTTTAATTCTATTTTTTAGTTTAGCTACTAGTGGATTCCTGTTTCTACTAATTGCAGTAGCATCCAAAGATACAGGGCCACAGGTTCAAGATAAATCAGTGCTGGTGTTTGATTTATCGGTCAATATCAGCGATACCAATCCTACCTCAAGCACCAGTGAAGTGATTGAAGAGGTGTTATCGGGTCAACAAACCAATATCATCCCTTTGCGCAAGGTGCTCGATACTCTGGATAAGGCAACTAAGGATAAGCGCATTGTTGCCCTCTACCTGGATGGATCCGCATCTAAAACTGTTGGTAACACTGGCTTGGCAAATCTCAAGGAGGTAAGGGAGGCTCTGGAGCGTTTCCGAGCTGCTGGGAAAAAAATTATTGCCTATGACGTAGATTTGGGAGAACGGGAATACTATCTTAGCTCGGTTGCGGATACGATAATTCTTAACCCGATGGGAGTTGTAGAAATCAATGGCTTGAACTCTGCCCAACTTTTTCTGACCGGAGCTCTCCAGAAGTATGGTATTGGTGTTCAGGTGGTTCGAGTTGGCAAGTACAAGTCCGCAGTTGAACCGTTCTTGCTCAAACAGCTGAGTCCTGAAAGTCGGGAACAGACTCGAGAATTGTTAGATGATCTTTGGGATGAATTTTTGACAACAGTGGGGAAAAGTCGTGAGATTACTCCCAAGACCTTGCAAGCGATCGCTAATACTAAAGGGATGTTGATCGCATCAGAGGCCAAAACTCAAGGTTTGGTGGATCAAGTTGGATACTTCGATGAGGTGATTGCTACTCTCAAGGAGCTTACTGGAGAAAAGAAAAAGGATAAATCGTTCCGGAAAATTAAGCTGGCTACTTACGCTAGAGCGAAAAGTCCTTACTCTAAAAATCGCAAGTCTAAGCATAAAATTGCCATAATTTATGCCGAGGGTAGCATTGTTGACGGTCAGGGAAACTTTGAGCAAGTGGGGGGTGAACGCTTTGCTAAACAGCTGCGCGAGCTACGGCTGGATAAAGATATTAAAGCAGTAGTGCTAAGGGTTAATAGTCCTGGTGGCAGTGCTACAGCCTCTGAGATTATTCAACGGGAAGTGCGGCTTATCCGTGAGGAAAAGCCAGTGATTGTGTCGATGGGCAATGTGGCAGCTTCTGGTGGCTACTGGATTTCTACCTATAGCGACCGAATTTTTGCTGAGCCAAATACTATCACTGGTTCTATTGGTGTCTTTGGTGTACTTTTTAATATCCAAGAATTAGCTAACAACAATGGTCTGACCTGGGATATTGTACAAACAGGTTCTTTAGCCGATATTCAAAGTACTGTCCGTCCCAAAACAGACCAAGAGTTGGCAATCTACCAAACCATGGTTAATCAGATTTATGACCAGTTCATTGACAAGGTAGCAGAGTCACGTAAATTGCCTAAGGGCAAGGTTAAAGACATTGCTCAGGGACGGGTTTGGTCAGGTATAGACGCCAAGCAGATCGGTTTAGTTGATGAGATTGGGGGTATTAATGATGCTATTAAGCATGCAGCTAAGCAAGCTAAGTTAAAGGATGATTGGAAAGTAGAAGAGTATCCAAAAATTCCTAGTTTCGAGGAAATGATTCTGAAGACCCTGAGTAATGATGTTAGGCTCACAAGCCGACAATTACCTGAGCCACTAACTACAGAATTGCTGAAGCTAAAAGAGGATTTGGCAATTTTAACAACCTTGAATGACCCGAAGGGGATTTATTCTATTTTACCGTTTAACTGGCGGGTAGATTAAGGGTTGAACGCGATGGACGAAGTCCCGCTTTCAGCGAACGCGTGGCCTTTAGGCCAAGGTTGTCTGTCAGAATGCAGAATGTAGAATTAAGAATGTAGAATTCCAAATTCTACATTCTGCATTCTACATTCTTAATTCAAAACTATTGGAAATTGAGCTTCTTTAAAGTTTTTTAAGATTCAGCTAGAAATCGAAAGCAAAACTTCGCTGACCTAATCGTCAAGAAACTACTAAAGTCTCAATCATTGCTTCACATAGCGCTCCATTCAAAACTTGATCGAACCTAACAAACATTGGAGAACTATTGAGTTCCAAAAATACAAGTTGTTTGGTGTGTGGATCGGTTTTGAAGTCAGCCGCCCCAAAATCCATCTGTAAAGCGACCATTAATTTGCGTAGCAACTCTACTTCTTGGGGAACTGTTTCGAGTGGAATCACCTCAGCATCTGGTTTAACCCGATAATCTAGATGCTGACTACGGATTTCAAAAGCAAAGGCATGATTCCCTACCACATAGATCCGTACTTCTGGCGCTACTAAACGATTTTGGACAATGGCTGGCATCGCAGCACAACCATTACGAAACTGGATAGAGGAGTACAATTGCTCTAGGGAATAACAAAAATCACCCCCAGCAACGGGTTTAGCAATCGCACTCCCCGCAGAATATTTTCCCAATTCCTCAGCTTCGTTAGTGATCCAAGTATCAGGGGTTTGCAAACCTAACTGTTGCGCTAGGATCAGCATTGCTGGCTTATTGCCAACTGCAGGAACATGGTGACGATTGAACAACCGGATATGGTTTTGGGATAGCAACCAACCATAGAAGGTTTGATACCAACCCGATGCCCGTTGTGATGCCCCAGACTTCGGAGCGTTAATATTACCAAAAACGTCATACCGAATAAAAGCTCCGGTTACAGACAGAACTGGAGCCTCAACTCTGGGATGCCTTTGGGTAAGATGCCATGAAAATTTCGGACTTTCTTCTTGCCCATGGCGTAAATCGCAAATCGGGACTTGTTGACCTTGAGCAACTTCAATCAACCGAGTCAGATTTGGATCTAACTCCCCACCTGCAACAAGCAAACATCCACCATCTGCTGATTTAATCATTAGTACCAACCAAATGGACTACTCTCTTCACCCAGTGCTAGAGTTGTTGGTCCTTCCTCTCCTATTGCCTGTGTAGTCGGTTGAGCTTCCTCTCCTACTGCCTTTGTAGTCGGTTGAGCTTCCTCTCCTACTGCCTGTGTAGTCGGTTGAGCTTCCTCTCCTAATGCCTGTGTAGTCGGTTGAACTTCCTCTCCTACTGCTAGTGTCGTAACTTGAGGGTCTTCCTCTCCTACTGCCTGTGTAGTCGGTTGAGCTTGTGTAGTAAATCGAGGATCTTCCTCACCCAATGCTAGAGTTGTTGGTCCTTCCTCTCCTATTGCCTGTGTAGTAAATCGAGGGTCTTCCTCTCCGTATGCCCGTGTAGTTGGTTGAGGTTCTTCCTCTCCTAGTGCCTGTGTAGTTGGTTGAGCTTGTGTAGTAAATCGAGGATCTTCCTCTCCGTATGCCCGTGTAGTCGGTTGAGGTTCTTCCTCTCCTAGTGCCTGTGTAGTAACTTGAGGGTTTTCCTCTCCCAATGCTAGTGTCGTAGGTTCCTCTTCTCCTACTGCCAATGTCGTCGGTCGAGGGCTTGACTCGCCAGGCTTGAGGAACTCAGCAGCGTGAACCGTAATACCATTGATTCGGGCAGAAACAATTACCGCATCTGCACCATTGGTAGGTTTAAAGTCAACACAAGCCGTGATTGGCGTCAGTCTTGGAAGACTAATACCTGACGGTTTATCAGCATCAAAACTGAATTCTAGGACAGAATCATCTGGATTGGGGTCTGCTGAGTTGTCTAACCGGGGATTTGTCCAGCCAGAAGTGGCAGCAAGCCCATCTGCTTGAATACTGAGTACAAGGGGAGACTCACTTACCTTAATTACAGAAACTTGCGAAACACGGAAAACTTTCATCCTGCTACCTATTTTATCCAGATATATCTAAAAATTATTGATCATGAGTCATAAGTAACCTTATATCGTTTGATGCAAAGTACATTTGACTCAAGTATCCATAGGAATTTATATCCTTTTTGTTTCTAAATAAGATGAGGCGTTATAAAAATTTAAGCATTATACTCAAATCTTGCGATCGCTCTTTTCCACTACTTGTCTGGAGCCGTCCCCTCACAACCTGCATCCCATAACCTCGGCATAATCTAGCTTTGAAGCACTTGTGTCAGGCAGTCAGGGGTGAAGGTTGTTTGCCCAAAGCGATTCGGTGTAGGGTAGGGTTAAATGTGAATTACACTCTTTCCCCCGTTCCCGATTCCCTGTTCCCGATTCCCTGTTTCCGATTCCCGATTCCCGATTCCCGATTCCCGATTCCCGATTCCCGATTCCCTCTTAAAACCGATACTTGCGAATCTGCTGTTGAGAATCTTTACTTACTAGCGCCCAGATTCCGATTGGTAAAGCATTCCCTTGAGCATCCACCTTAATTTCCATCACAATTGGTGGTGGTGATATCGGTAGGTTAGAGTTCTCTTGCCTAGCACTATTTAATTCTTCATTAATTTGTTCCCGTTGGTCTTCTGGCATATAATAAGTTTCCAATCCGTATTCAATCGAGCCATATTTAGCAACACCTTTGAGGGGAATCTGATTAGCTGGTAGTCGGGAAGGGAATTTGGCACTTAAGGCTACTGGTTTCCAGGCTATTGGTAGTTCAGTGGAGTTGGATGAGTCTGGTGCTTCTAAAATTACGTAAAAACGGGTACCAGGCTTGATAAAGGTTACCTTGTTGCCATTAGGTTGTTGCTTAGGTAATTTTTGCCAGCCAGGAAGATTGCGTAAGTTGTCCTGATTAGAGATATCGTATCTTAGAGTTTGGGAATAGCCTCGCAAAAGTTCGTAAGGGTCTACTGGCGCTGTCTGGAGAATGACAGTAATGCCAGTTAGTGTAGTGTAAATTGCCTGGGTGGGAACAGTAATAATTAGTGCGGTTTGAAATAAAAGAGGTACCCAGAATCGCCAGCTTGGTATAGGACGGGAATACTCAGAATTAATGCTCATAAGTCATAATTTATAATTCATAAATCATAATTCAGACTTCAAATAGCGCTCAAACCATAGTCCAGCACCAATAATACCTAGCCCACAGAGGAATAAGACTATGGATTTGACTAATAAACCAGTATCGTACTCCAGCATCCGGGTCAAAATTTGCAGCGTCAGTAGCACCATGCCACCCCAGAATAAACCTCGTTTCCCCTCTGCTAGTCCGGCGCGGATTAAACCGATGACGATTAGGAATAAAAGCAGATTGAAGATGAATACGGCTAATATGGGTAGAATACCAATACTGAGATGCCAATAGGGAACTAGGGCGCTGATCACAATCATAGTAGCCACAACCTTAGTTGTTGAGTCCACTCGACGCAACAGTTTTATCCACGCCCAGATCGTTAAGCTACCTAAAATGACACTATCAATCACCGCAGGTTCCAAGAGTATTGAGGTGACGTCAACTAGGGGTTTGACTGATGGTGAACTATCCCATAACACGTGGAAAGACAAAAAATAAAATGATAGGCTGAGGAAAGTGATCCCAAGGGTGCGGGCTGTGCAATTAAATTCCTGGAGGTTGGGCTGAATTGTTCCCAGGAAATCCCCGTATGACCATAACAAGGCTGGTGGTAGGGCGCATGCGATCGCAGCAATCCAACCGGGATAAGGCCATAGCTCGAAGTTGATCAAGTTCCATTCCAGGCCAGCAACTACTGCGATCGCACTTAAGCGAAACATCCATCGTGAACGGCACCAGTAAGCCAGGGGAATAAACAGTAAACCCGCAAACACTGGCATATGTTGTATGATTAGCCTTAGCCAAGACAACTCTGTGATTGCTAGAAATTCTGGCTGGGAGATTCCTCGCACATACCCTAACCCAATCAAGACCATTGCCAGCATCCCTAATCGGGTCAAGCGTAGGCTATAAGCCATGGCTAAGACTCCTAATCCCCAAATCAGGTATAACTGATAGAGTGGTCCACTGTGGTGGAACATTTGGGACATCAGTGCTATATTGGCTCCTAAAGTCAGGGCTCCTAAAAGTAATAAACCCTGTCCCAAACGGCAATGCCTACCTTGGGTTGGGTCTCGCCATAGATAAAAGCCAGCAATGTTGATCCCGAAGAAGACACTCAGAAGCAAGGTCACTTTCAACCACCGAGACCAGGCTTGCCAGTTGGCTGCCACAAAGGTGATCATGCCCAAGCCTAAGAGAAGACTGCCTAGTACTAGCAAAATTACGACGAATCGATTACGGGCCGCTACTTCCAGGTCACTAAATTGATAGCGTTCCGCTAATTGAGCGTATAGGCCAGCATCAATCAACCCTTCTGTTTGCCATTGTTGTGCTTCAAGACGTAACTGGTGACGAAATTTATCGGAAGGCATCACAACCTATTTTTTAGAGCTTAAGACTTTCATCTGGGAATATACAATGTTATAATCACTAACCGACTGAATGTTTGATTATGTCCATGATATGGTGTAAACATTCTGTAATAATTAGATTAGAGTAAGTAAAAAACTGTTAACTAGAATCGGAGCTAATGGTAAACCAGAGGTCAACGTGTGGGTCGTAGTAGCTCCGAACATGTGGTATATAGGAGTTTTGATTTTACTGCATCCGTCTGTTCAGTTGAGGTTGGTAAGGTACGTCAGAAGATTGTCTAGACGTGGTAAGTGTTCGTCGCTCAAATTTCTCCTTATCCACCCTAGTGACTGGTGTCAACAATTTTTTCCTTTTTTTTTGTTATAGCCCGGAGGTATCTCTAAATGTCTATTCGTCTGTACATAGGTAACTTACCTAAAGAAGAAGTAAACCGTGATGAGCTGCAAGCTATTTTTGCTGAAGCCGGTGACAACTTTAGCACAAAAGTGATTAAAGATCGTAAAACTGGTAAATGTCGGGGCTTTGGCTTCGTCACAGTGTCAACGGATGAGGAGGCTGATCAATTCATTGAAAAGTTCAATGGTCTTATGTTCAAGGATACTGCCTTGAAAATTGAAAAAGCCCTGCCACGATCTAAGAATCAAGAGAAAGAACCATCTAAGGAGAAAGAAAAACCCAATCAGGCATCAACCTCATCTACCAGCAACAATCCTCCCCCTCGCCGTAACAACAACAAGAATAAGTCTAATAAGCGTAAGCATCAACAGACTACATCTGACCCCGGTGGAATTCAACCCGATCCCCGTTGGGCTAAGGAATTGGCAAAGCTGAAAGAACTGTTATCGGCTCAAACCACTAACTCTTAAGTTGGGATACATCTAACTGATTTCCATTACCAATTCTGGTAAGATTAGCCCTACGTCCTACCCGTCAGGGAGGCGTGGGCTTATTATAATTTCTCAATAAAAGATCTAATCACCAAGTGCCTGGGTTTGACCAGTCTGCTGATAGTACTGCTGATAATACTACTTCAATAGTTCGATATCTGACTCATTCTGGCAGACAGAGAGTCTTTTATTTTTTTTGGTTCATGATCAGTGCCAAATCCCGATAGGTTTATGGTCATTTAAAAGGGAGATCAGGTAATTTTGGATCGTCTGTTACCCAATCGATTTACAATTATCAGTTGTGAACTAAAACTTAAGTTTTAACCACTAACAACCACTAACCACTAACCACTAACGTTGTTATGAGTGCAGAAATTGACCCCATTAAGCTAATGAAACAGGAAGTTGGCAAAGCAGCTGCCAAGCGGGTGCAGTCGGGAATGATTGTGGGGCTAGGCACTGGTTCAACGACTGCCTATGCAATTCAGTTTTTAGGCGATCGCTTAAACTCTGGAGAAATTAAGGATATTGTAGGGATCCCCACCTCTTTCCAGGCAGAAGTCTTGGCGAAACAGTACGGCATTCCTTTGACTACCCTCGATGCAGTGGATCACATTGATGTAGCGATTGATGGTGCTGACGAAGTTGATCCCCAGAAAAATTTGATTAAGGGGGGTGGCGCTGCCCACACCCGTGAGAAAATTGTAGATTCCCTGGCCAAACAATTTATCGTAGTGGTGGATAGCACTAAAATAGTTGAAAACTTGGGGTCTACCTTCCTATTGCCTGTAGAAGTTATCCCGATGGCAATCACACCAGTTATGAATGCTATTCAAAAGCTAGGGGGTAAACCGGAACTGCGCATGGGGGTCAAAAAAGCTGGACCAGTGATTACGGATCAAGGGAATATGGTCGTTGATGTTAAATTTGACGCCATTGATAACCCAGCTGAGCTAGAAAAAACTATCAATAATATTCCTGGTGTTCTGGAAAATGGTTTATTTGTTGGGGTTACCGATCTGGTTCTAGTTGGAGAAGTTAAGGATGGTCAGACCGTGATCCGGGAAATTTAACAACTCCAGCACTAAAGCTTGAAGGTGCCGTGGGATTATTGCTTGATAGGAATACTCTTGATAGAAATACTCAGATATTTCTCCCAAGCCAAGGCAATTAACTGTATCTCCCACGGCTTGACTCATTTTTGGATGTTGCTTAATAATAGAAGGATTGTAAGAGTTTTGTGGAATAGGCATCTTGCCTGTTCGGCGATCTTTTGGGGCGGGCAGGATGCCCACTCTACTCCTATTGATTCAAAGATTCAGCAACGCCAATTTTTTAGCTATTTGAGCTAGAGAGTCGTTGATTAGACTTTGTCGAGCTTAGCCACCAGCGGCAAAGGTGAGCATAATAACTGCTGAAAGCAACATACCAGGACTTAGTAACAGAACTAACATCAAAAAATCATGGGATTCCATAATCGTAAACTCTCCTAACTGCTTCTTTACTACCCTAACCTGGGAGAAATGCTAATCCCGGAAAATCAAGAATTTATCAAGAATTCGTAAGCGGTCAGCGGTCAGCGGTCAGCGGTCAGCGGTCAGCGGTCAGCGGTCAGCTTCAAAAAAACCTCGTTCGCGTGTGGCACAGGCTTTGGCCTTGGCCTTTTGGCCTTTTGGCCACGCTACGCGAACGGCCACGCTACGCGAATGGCCACGCTGTGCGAACGACGCTGGGATTTAACTCAGCATTAAACGAATGCTTACCTCTTTGATTCAAAAGCTGTTCGCGTAGCGTGCGCCTAGCGCATTAGCTTATAACTGATAAATAATAGTTGATAGCTTACCTTTACTTTTGCTTTATTACCGATTTCAGCTATTAGCTAAACTTGTTACTATTATAACTATAAAATTGTAAATATTTATTAAAAAAATATAAATTATCCTGATTTTTTTTATTTTATACTTGACAACAACCATAGCCAATGTTTATAATATAAACATACCAAAAAGAGCCGCGCTTTGCGGGTGTCAACGACAAGCGCGGCTCTTTCCCAAACCACAGTTTAGGTAATTCTATAATAATGCCAAAAAAACAATTCGTTCATCATCCCATCGATTATCACGAAGCGATGGAGCGTCTTGAACAGCTTCGACAACAGACGGAGCCGAGGGATGAAAATATCTATCCCTATCCGATCACGGAGCGATGCAGCGCGGTCTTGGGGGTTTCCCCCATGAGCGACTGCATCAAGAAGCGAGAGCAAATCTTGATTCTACTGTACAGTTACTGCCAATTGGGTATGACACCCCAACGGTTTTACCAAAAGTGGGACTTGACTCACGAAGATATAGCTTTGATCTGCTCTTGTTCCGTTCACACGGTTAATGGCTGGTTTTCCACCAGTCGTCGCTGTTACCCTCCCACTGCTGGTCACTTGCGCCATCTGGCGATTATGGATTTTTTGTTGGAGGATTTTGAGACTATTCCGAAGGAGTTATTGGAGCGACTGCATCAAGACAACGATTGTGCTTGAAGGAGGGCAGAATGTAGAATTTAGAATTTAGAATTTAGAATGTATAATTCTACATTATAAAACGATTTTGGTTTGCGATTCTCCTAGGAGAATCGCACCTAATCAAACTGCTGCGATCGCCTTTGGCGCACCTCCAGGACATGCTCCCAACAAATCAGGTTATAATTCCTTGTAATTTAAGTTTGAAACCGGGAAGCACCGCTTCTCCAGATAACTCGTTGGGATTATCTATAACCTCAGTTTTTTGTCCTGACCGATAGATTTCAACCCGTCGATTCTGAGGGTCAATCAGCCAACCTAAGCGCAAGCCATTGTCAATGTATTCTTGCATTTTTGCTTGTAGCTCCTTGAGACTGTCAGACTTTGATCGCAACTCAATTACGAAATCAGGACAAACTTTAGGGAGCGATGCAGCGCGGTCTTGGGGGTTTCCCCCATGAGCGACTGCATCAAGACAACGTTTGTTTTTGTTCCTCGGTGAGTGCATCCCAGCGGTGACGTGACACCCAAGAGCTATCAGGGGAACGATTCGAGCCACTGGGAAGTTCAAATCCGGTAGAAGAGTCAAATGCTTCTCCTTTTTCTGGGTTTTCCTCATACCAATTTCCTAATTGCCTGGTAATACTAAGATTTCTTTTACCGGTTTCCCATCCTGTTGGTGGATTCACAATCAATTTTCCTTGGGCAGTTCTTTCTAATCTCAGGTCTCGGTTAGCAGTGGCTAATTGTTCAAACTGTTGGTGATTTACTTTGAGGTCCAAAGATGGTGGAACTATTAGCTTCAGTAGGGGGTCTAGTTGACTTGACATAACCGTTAATCCTGGCAATTGAGATATAACGAGGGAGCAGAAGATAAAGAAGTCACTTCGGGTAATTACATTGGGATTTTGGGGAGTTTATATAAGTCGCGATCGCTTAATGGATAATTGAGTAAGGATAAAAAAGGTTGGGCAATCTGCGAACATTTATCTTTCTGTTAATTTTTGTCCTGATTCAAAAATTTTATCGGCGACATCCTGCCCAAGATTCTACATCATCCTCCGACCAAGGCAATGGTGGATTGCTGCTATAGTCAATAAAATAGTCGTAGCCTAACTGGTCATAAAGCTGATCCACCAATGTCTGTAATTGTACCATTGGTTCGGTATCCCCAGGAAGCAGGGGAAGCGGAAAAGAGGGAATGCGATCGCTTAAACTAAATGGATAGCACTAATTCACCTTAGGGGCAATCAATTCCTGACCCGCCTGATCAAGGGTGAGTCCCTTAACCGTTTCCTCTAAGGGAGCCTTGCCTCACACCAAATATCAGCTGATAGAGCTGATAAAGGTACCGAGTAAATTCCAGAATCTTTTCCCTAGCCAAGCAGATAAAACTCCACAGTAAATGGAGAAGCCTATGCTTAAAAGCATTATTGTATTCAAAGATATCTCTACATGCCAAAGCCATCGATAGATAGACATGATAGCGATGCCCGCCAGTAATCCGGCAGCCGCACCTGCTGCCGCCTGAGTTAATACTTGTCTTGTAGTACGTTGAATCGTTTCTGTTTCCATAACTAGAGGCTCCTCGTTAGTATCGTCAGCAATCCTGCACGGGACACACAGGAGTGTGCCCCCAATCTCAATCTATTCAATTACTTCACCTTGGATGCAATCAATTCCTGACCCCCTTGATAAAGTGTTAATCCGTCAACCGTTTCATCTGCTGACAAATTGAATTGAATCGTGATATCTGCAACCTGAGCCAAGAATTTAGTTTCTGAAACAGCATAAAGGCTAAACGCTTCCTGCCCTGTGGCTTGGGCGAGTAGTTGTTCTTCCTCGACTCGAATAGCGATCTGCATATTAGGGAGTAACTGGTAGGTTCCCACATAGCGGTTGTAAATTGCTGGGTCAAGCTCAACAATCTCAGGCTCACCGGATTCATTAACTGTGACAGTGTCAATATCAACAGTTAATTTTTCTAGTTGAGCTTGTACGTCTTCAGACATCTCAGCCTGGTAACGTCCGCCCAGGTGTTCAGCTAAAAACTTCTCTAATGCAGCTGTCATGGCCAGCGAGTTGATCTCCTTACGGAAACCATGGCCTTCATCGGGGGCAATCAAATATTCCACCGGTCGGCCTAAATCTCGCAATGCGGCCACAATTTGGTCCGATTCCGCTTGCTTAACCCGGGGATCCTTGGCTCCTTGAATTACCATTAGTGGGGCCTGAATTTGGTCGGCGGAAAACAGGGGTGACTGGGCTTTTAGACGGGAGCGATCGCTCGGATCATCCGGATCTCCCAGCCGCAGAGCAAAGGTAGCCTTCATCGATTCCCAATAGGGGGGAATTGACTTGAGCAAGGTAATCAGATTCGATGGCCCCACATAGGATACGCCAACGGCATAGATATCTGGTGTAAATGCCAAACCAGCTAGGGTGGCATAGCCTCCATAGGAGACACCAAAAATTCCCACACGCTCGGGATCGGCAATCCCTGCATCAATCAGATACTGCACGCCATCCGTCAGGTCATGCTGCATCGCACCCGTGCCCCATTCGTTGTTACCGGCATTGAGAAAAGCTTTACCATAGCCAGTAGACCCTCGAAAGTTGGGTTGGAGAACGGCGTAACCGCGATTAGCCAGAAACTGGGTAAACCGCTTGTACCCCCACATATCTCGTCCCCAAGGTCCACCGTGGGGCATGACAATCACCGGTAAGTTCACTGGGTCTACCCCCTGGGGCAGGGTCAGATAGGCTGGAATCTCTAGACCATCACGGGCTGTATAGCGGATCGGCTGCATGGTGGCCAAATGTTCCCTGGGCAGCTCTGGCCGATCATCGTAGAGTTTTTCCAGGGTTTGAGTACTACGATCAAATAGATAAGTAGACCCGGGATTCACATCGCTCCGGGTTCCAATCAACGCAAAGCGATCATCCAGGGTAAGGGATTGCAACACAATATCAACGTCGGGCAGTTGTTGTTTCAGAAAGGCTAGATCAGCCGCTATCTTGTCGTTTTGAGGATAGATGCGGATGCGATCGCCAATATAGGAGGTAGCAATCAACTCATCAGTCGCTTGTGAAAACACTGCACCCCCAAAATCCACCTGGTTTTCAGGATCAACTTCCACGACCTGACTCTGTTGGCTTTCGAGATTAAGCAGCTCTAACTGGATTAAATTCCCATCCCGATTGCTGATCAGATACACCCGTTGGCCATCTTTATGAAAGCGAATGGGGACACAGGTTTCTTCAATTCGACAGGTGTAAACAGGTGTTAATCCATCTTTTTGCACCGCCAGAATCTCATGCCCCCCTTCCAGGGTTTGGCGATAGCCGATGCGCACATTACCGTCTAAATCCGTTGTCCAGAGGGCAATATTATCGTCATTTTGAATCAACAGCGTCCGCTCGCCTGTTGTCAAATCCAAACGATAGACATCATGAAACTGGGGATTGCGCTCGTTAAGACCGATAATGATGTGGTTGGGAGTCCGTTTAGGAACGCTATATATACTGGCCGTAATCCCCTCTACAGGGGTTAAATCGCGGGTTACCGGGCTAGTCTCACCTAAAGATTTAGCTTCAACCGCATAAATGTGAAAATTCTCATTGCCCCCTTTATCCTGGCCGTAGAGAATGTAACGACCATCGGCGCTCCAAAAGTAAATTATAATTGGGCTTTCAGCATCAGCCGTGACTGGACGAGCAGCTTCCATCGGTTCATTGATGCCCTTAACCCACACATTGATCACGCCGTCTAGAGGTTTTTGAAAGGCCAGAAACTGACCGTCGGGGGAAAGCTGGGCACCCGTAATCTCTGGATCGCCAAAGAATAGTTCCCGCTGAAGTAACGGTGCTACAGCGGTCTGACTTTCAGCAGCGCTAGCAGTTTTTGCCGTTAGGGGCAGCGGTGGATTGCCAAGGCTAAAACCCATCAAACTAATAGACATCATCAAACCTGCACCAAATTGAAATTGTTTCATGACAAACCGTATCCTCTGAAGAGTTGCTTATAATTCAATATTAAACAGGCCATTTCAAACTGACTATAGCGAAAGGTCATATGGATACATGACGTTTGTCATGGAAATTTATCCATAAGTTTCATAAGCTGTAGAAGCAGTCATAAGCATTAGGTAAGCTGATGTCAGCTCGGACAACTCCTCAGGTTTCCACCATTAATCCTTCAATTCCTAAAATCCTGCGCTATCTGGAATGGGCATGTTTGATCATGACCATCCTGCTATTGCTGTTCCTCATCCTGAATAAATCATTGTCCAACGAGACCAAGGGCAGTGACTACCTAATAAGCTTTTGTGTATTGGGAGTTTTGGCCATTCTGAGCTTTTTCTTTCCAATCCGTCGCCCCATGTGGCAGCGACGAGTTTATGTCTTTGCCGGAATTTCCTGTGTGTTGGTGACAATAATCTTTAGTGATGCCGGTCTCGGTCTCTTTGTCTTTCTATACTTAGCCAAAAGCTGTTTTCTGTTGCGTCGTCGGGACGTGATCATCACGGTTGTTTTAGTCGGCATTACCTGGCATGTAGGTTTTGCGTGGCGGTTAACGAATGATTTACTAACTGATCTCTCAAAACCGATTGCAGAGCAGCAAGCTCGCTTTGAAAAAAACCTACAAACCCTTCAAGAGACTCCCCAAGTATTTATTGCGCAACTGATTTTCACTGAACTTGTAGTCTATATTTCTCTGAGTGTGCTAATTACGCTGCTTTGTTTAAGCTTAGTGGCTGAGTACAGGAGTCGTCAGCAAGCAATCGCTTTAACTCAGGAAGTTGAATTGCTAGCCGCAGATTTAGAACGCACCCGCATTGCTCGCGATATTCATGATTCATTGGGGCATACTTTGACCTCCCTTGATGTGCAGCTAGAATTAGCACAACGACTCTACGAACGAAACTCTAATCAGCTTCAACCAGCGTTAGACACGGCCAAACTGCTGGCCAGCCAATCCTTACAAGAAGTGCGTCGGGCAGTGACCACCATGCGAGAAGAGACCTTTGATCTCAATAAGGCCCTGCCACAGCTGCTGGAATCTTTTACATCCAACCCATCCATAACGGTTAAAAGCAAAATAGATTTGCCCCAGCTGCCGTTACAAACCAATCATCAGCTTTACTGTGTGGTTAAGGAAGGATTGGAAAATATCCGCAAACACAGTCAAGCCCAGGTTATTCACCTCAAGGGATATGCTTCGGCTGATGCGGTTATCCTTGAGCTAAAGGACGACGGTATTGGCTTTGATATTGCTAAACCCACCCAGGGTTTTGGCCTCAGGGGTATGCAGGAGAGAGTTCAGCTGATAGGCGGATCGATACAATTAGATAGCACACCGGGACAAGGCAGCTGTATTCAGATTAGGATACCACGATGATTCGACTTCTATTGGCTGATGATCAACCCATCTTTCGTCAGGGACTGGCGGCACTGTTGTCCCTGGAGGATGATCTCGAGGTGGTGGGTGAAGCCAATCACGGTGAAGAGGCCATTGCCCTCACGGAGAGGTTACAGCCTGACATTATCTTGATGGATGTGCGGATGCCCATCTGCGATGGCGTGCAAGCAACCCGAGAAATCCATACCCGCTACCCCTGGATTCGGATTCTGGTCTTAACCACCTTTGACAATGATGACTATGTGTTCCAGTCTCTTCAGGCTGGGGCGTTGGGATATTTGCTTAAAAGTACTCCAGCACCTAAGGTGGCAGCGGCCATTCGTAGTTTGCATCAGGGATACAGCCAATTAGGTCCTACCATCGCTCCAAAGGTGTTTTCTCAACTGAATAATACCCAACCTGAACGGGAAAAAACAGATTATCATGCTCAATTCAATCAGAGGGAACTACAGATCCTGAAGCTGTTGGGACAAGGTAAAAGCAATCGAGAAATTGCAGCCGCCCTTAATCTGACCGAAGGCACGATTAAAAATCATCTAACTAATATTTTCTGTGAGTTGGATGTTCGCGATCGCACTCAGGCTGCCCTCTGGGCTCATCAGCATCTTTAATGTGCATTAAATTAAACTATTTTATCACTATTTTATCTGGAAAATCATCATAGCAGAGCTTTTTTGGTAAAAACTAAACTGCAACAACCAACCCACGGGATGATTACCTGAGTTTGACGTAATAAAAATAGCAATAATTCCGGAATTTGGACAAATATTTTCTGAATTAAACTATCATATTTTATAGCCGTATAAGTATAGATTAGGACGTTAAATAAACAGCCAAATCAACTCTTAATACGAAATTTTTCGATAGTAATTATTTATTTTATCACTCGATTTTTAATCGAAAATCAATAATGTTCTATTTTCTTTAAATCAGGAGAATAGGGGGGCAAATAGTAAGGTGCGCGCCTCCAAGGGCGCGAGCAATTCCTCGCGCCCTTGGGTAGCACCTGAAGTTAACAACCGGCTGATTCAACTAATTATCGAATTTTTTATCCTCTCTTGGTGCGCGTGACCTAGGCGTTCGCGGAGCGGCGACCTAGGAGTTGGAAACCTCACGGTCGCACCGCTATGTAAACTAGCTTGTCTGGCTTCTTTTTAGAAATTTTTTCTAGAAACTCTTGCCTTTTTTATTCATCCCTTTCTCGATAACCGTAAGTTTTTTTTTCGGGTATAACCGATTTTTTTTAAGGCAATACCAAAAGTCCTATCACTAATCTTTTCGTAAGCATTCAGCCGTCAGCCGTCAGCCGTCAGCCGTCAGCCGTCAGCTAAAGTAACTCAGCATTATTCCAATGCTTACCTGTTGTCTTGATCCCAAGCGCGAGTGGGGGAAACCACGGCAGCGCGGTCATGGGGGGAACCCCCAAGACCGTAATGGTGCGTTTTCCGTAGGCGAATTTAATTCGCCACGGGTCGCACCTCTGCCTCCCCAAGACCGTAATGGTGCGTTTGACCCGTAATTAAATTCGCCACGGGTCGCACCTCTGCATCGCTTATTCAAAAGCACCATCTGTAGCACCTCAAGTAGCGTGCGCATTAGCTGATAGCTGATAGCTGATAGCTGATAGCTGAATACTTACATCTTTTCTGACCATGCTTCTGCCATTTCATTCTGAGTTGAGCTACCATGAGATTGGACAAATTTACTAAATCTCTCCAAATCAGCTATTTTCGGATTATATCCCTTTTGATAACCCTCTTTTGGCCTATAATCTCCTGTTTAATTTCTCTTTTTTAACCAGATATCAATTGTATTTCGGCTAATTTTCAATAAACGACTAGCTTGAGTTTTTACCATGCCATCGTCGATAGCACTAATCACTTTTTTTCTTAAATCGTAACTGTAAGGAACTGCCATTTTATTAATTTATTAACAAGTCCTGGCTATTTGGCTTTTTGACTATTATGTCCTAAGCTTTGCTTCGACTGCTATATCATATGTTGGAGAAGATCTATACTGGCGTAATGGTGATGCCACTGAACTAGCAAGAAATACCCAACAGATTCTTATGTTGGGGAAGCGCTTTTAAGACTTAGATAGCTTTAGGGGCGACATGGGCTCTAAAAAGCTTACTATATTTTGAGGCTAATGAGCTATGGCTTGATACAGTCGAGAACTTATTTTTGTCCTGATTCACAAATTTTATCGACGATCTCTTGCCCAAGATGCCACATCATCCTCCGACCAAGGGAATGGCGGACTGGTGCTATAGTCAATAAAATACTCGTAGCCTAACTGGTCATACAGCTGATCCACCAATGTCTGTAATTCTACCATTGGTTCCCTATCCCCAGGAAGCAGGGGAAGCCGAAAAGAGGGAATGCGATCGCTTAAATTAAAAAGGTACAAGTCAGCAGTGGGACGGGTATTAGAACGACTGACTAATATCCGATAATGACTCGGATTACTGCTGTTAGAAACAGGCAAGGGTTCCCCATCTCGCAACAGGTCAATTTCTACCAGATGAGTCATACTCTCCAAAATCTGCTGGCGTTTGGCTTCGTATTTAAGACGCCCTTCTCCTCGTTTATTGGCAGGGGAGATCACTTCAATCGCTGTTACCACTTCCTTGGTGGCTACATCTTTAACCTCGATGTAGGATTGTCGCACTTCTTCTCGTAAAGGAACAGCTACCTTAATCGGTTGAACTGACGGTTCAGATACCGCAACTGCTGTAGCCATTGCGACTGAAGCATCTCGGCTTTGTTGAACCGTAACATCTGGTCTACCAATGGCAATCTTCGTTGAGCCAGCAATCTTATAAACCCACTTATCGGTAACCACCCGATATTTAGGTAGCAGTTTAGGAATTAATGCTCTAGCCAAAGCTGCCAGCAATTGGTTGTGGAAATCCGACCAATATTCCGGTTGTTCAAGGTAGGGATTCATCCCTGGAAATGGGTTAGGCATATAGCATTTTGATTTGAGTTGTGAACATACTTCCTTAAGGAAAGGCAAGAGGCATGCATGCTAGAGGCAAGAGTTAATCAAGTACAGAGGGATTTTGGGTAAGGATTTGAGCTCTTAAGATTTACGCTATAAATTAGCTCTAAGGATTTCAGCTTACATGTCGCCCCCCAGGATTGCTCTATAGTATAGATGCACCATTATTGTTAACGCAATTACAACAACGTAACATGGTACCATTATCTCTCAGAAGTCTATGGGCTTTTCTGCTGAGCGCGGTTTTGATAATTCCTGCCGTGATGCTCTTCCCCGCTCCAAGCCAAGCCATGGTTAACGCTGAAAGCGGGAGCATACAAAATGTAGAAAACCCCCAAGTAGCACCAATCACTGGCAATCTTCAACTAATTACTACAGCAGCGGGCAATGGAGCAGACACCTTTATCCGAGGTGGTTCCTACTCTAGTAAGAATAATGGAACAAACGGTAAATTAGTCGTCAAGCTTGATAACACCGTCTCTTATAGCCGCAAAACTTACCTCCGATTTGATCTCAGTGAGCTGAATGATGGTATTGATGATGTGAGCCTGAATTTGAGTACGATCAACCTTCCCAACACCAAAGGATCTATTGAGTTTTATGGCTTGAATGATGGAGTAGACGAAAATTGGTCTGAAACCAAAACCACTTGGAATAACGCGCCGGGTAATGATACTTACTCTACCAATTTATTTATCTCAAACCAAACAACTTACTTAGGGAAACTCCCTGCAGCTTCTATAGCGACAGGAGATTCTTTTAGCTTTAACTCACCTGAGTTACTAGATTTCATCAAAGGTGATACTGATGACATAGTGACTATTCTGATTAATCGTGCAGAATATAAAGCCCCAGATGCCTATATCGTTTTTGCGTCTAAAGAAAGCACTGAGTATAGCCCTCCTACACTAATGGCTACTCTGAAACCTGCTGTTCAAAGCAAGCCTGAAACTGATACAGCCAATCTTTTTGAGCTTCCCGATTGTGTGAATTCCGATTGTAACTGCTCGGATTTTAAGACTCAGGAAGAGGCACAGGCTGTGTTTAACTACTTTGGGGATGATCGTTTCCGTCTAGATGGGAACAAAGATGGTCTTGCTTGCACAAGTCTGCCCCATGCCAAAGCTCCATAACCTTTAGTCCTCCACGACTTACCAATGTTCTAGATCGCTCTTATTGAAACCAATCCCAATTCTCAGCAGGAGGATTGGGTTTCGGCTCACATTCCCCATTTCAAAGTAAGTACCTAGGCACAATTAATGGCATTGCCGACTTATGCGATCGCACCCAACTGTTTCAGAGTTGCTTTCTGTGCCTCAGTTAATCCTGTCACTCCAGTGATATTCATCGCTTCGTAGAGTCTGGGAGCTCTGAGAATTTTCAGGCACTTGCCCGTCTTAGTGTCCCAAAGCCTCACCGTTTGGTCTTGAGAGCCACTAGCTACAATTTGACCATCCCCACTAAAGGCAACAGAAGAGATTAGATGGGTATGTCCGGTGCAAGTGTGGCGGCACTCCCCTGTCGAAACATCCCACACCTTGACAGTTTGGTCGTGAGAGCCGCTAGCGATAGTGTTGCCATCGGGACTGAATGCCACGGAAAAGACCCAATTGTTGTGTCCCCGTAATAGTTTAGAGCATTCACCCGTACTCAAATCCCAGAGGCGTATCGTTTCGTCTGTACTACAACTGGCCAGGATATTATCCTTAGGACTGAAAGCGACGGATTTGACCCGATTACCATGTCCCTGTAACGTTTTCAAGCATTCCCCTGTGCTAACATCCCACAGCCTCACCGTTTGGTCAGTATTGCTACTGGCCAAGGTTTTACCATCACTACTGAAAGCCACTGACCAGATCTGATTAGTATGTCCTTCCAAAGTGCTGACGCAGTCACCAGTACGCTGATCCCAAAGCCTCACCGTTTGGTCAGCACTGCCACTGGCTAGGGTTTTCCCATCACCGCTGAAAGTGACGGAATAGATCCAATCAGTATGTCCGTGCAAAATCCTTAAGCATTTTCCCGTCTTGATATCCCAAAGCCTGATAGTTTCGTCTCTACTGCTACTAGCTACGGTTTTACCGTCAGTACTAAAGGCCACTGAACACACGTGAGCAGTATGTCCGTGCAAAATACTGATACAGCGATCGCTATGATAATCCCATAGTCTGACTGTATTGTCGTTACTGCCACTTGCCAAGGTTTTACCATCAGGACTGAAAGCCACTGGAAATACCCAATCAGTATGTCCCTGCCAAGTTTTCAAGCATTGACCAGTGCCCCAATCCCAAAGTCTGACAGTTTGATCTAAACTCACACAGACTAGGGTGTTACCTTCAGGACTAAACGCCACAGAAAAGATCTGATTAGTATGTCCATGCAAGGTTTTCAGGCAAATACCAGTGTGGTAATCCCATAGCCTGACAGTATGGTCACCACTACCAGTAGCTAGGGTTTTGCCATCAGTGCTAAAAGCCACTGAGTAGACTCCACTACTATGTCCGGTGTGAGTACTAACACAGCTACCAGTCCTAGCATCCCAAAGTCTGACAGTGTGGTCATTACTGCCACTGGCTAGGGTGTTGCCGTCAGTGCTAAAAGCCACTGAGCGTACTCCACTGGTATGTCCAGTACAAGTTCTAACCCAACTACCAGTGCTAGCATCCCAGAGTATTACAGTGTGGTCATCACTGCCACTGGCTAGGGTTTTGCCATCAGTACTAAACGCAACTGATCTCACACAACCGGTATGTCCAGTAAACCTGTTGAGGCATTGACCCGTGTCACCATCCCAGAGTATTACGGTGTGGTCGCTACTACCACTAATCAGGGTATTACCTTGAGGATTAAAAGCAACTGAGAACACTTCATCAGTATGTCCAGTACAAGTTTGCAAGCAGCTGCCATCACTGACTTGCCATAACTTGACGGTATGGTCAGCACTACCACTGGCTAAGGTTTTACCATCCCGACTAAACGCAACAGAGCGTACCCAATTAGTGTGACCCTCACAGATTACCAGTAGTTTACCAGTTTGCACATGCCATAGGCGAATCTGAAAATCTGTATCACAAATTGCCAACATCCTCCCATCTGGACTAAATGCTGCTGATAACATATTCCCTAGGGTTTCAGTAAACACTGAGCCAGCCAAGTCACAGCCAGCGAAATTGACATTGTGTAATTTCAGTCCCTGTAGGTTGGCTTGCCAAACTGTCAGACCATAAAAGTCATAGCCGTTTAAATCAATCTGTAATTGACTAAGTAAATTAATAGTATTACCACTGACATATCCCATCTGGAGAGTAGATTTTTTAACCCCAGGAGTCGGGGCGCGCAGCATTGATAGGATTTCCAGGAGATGGTTTTCCAGCTGTTTTGTAGAACCAAAACTAGAGAGTAATTTCTCAATAATCGGTTCGAGAATCAGACAGACTTGAGCATCCCGAACATAGTCAGGGGCGCTGGCTTTGAGTAGGGAGTGAGTGCGGAAGATAGTGATATTTTGACTAATAATCTCTTCAGGAATCTGCTCGATCAGTCGATTAATCATGTATTCCATGACTACAGGTTGTTGGGTAAACCCAGTTGAGGTTTTCTCAATCAATGACCGCCGTTGTAGAGACCCTACAGCTTCTAAAATATCCGTAGCGCATAGGTAGCATACAAAGTCTTCTTGCAGTTCTTCAAGAGAAATGGGTTCCCGATTGATAGCTAGCCAGTACATCAGTTCCTTTTCTGTGGAGGTAAGGCGCTGAAAGTGCCGATCTAGTAAATCCCGAATATCATCAAAAATGAATGAGCCTTCCTTTAAAAAATCCAGAAACTGAGCAATATTGCTATCAAAAAAGTCTCTGACTGCACAGGCTACCATCTTTAAGGCTAAAGGATTTCCGGCATAACGCTCAATTAGGGTCATCCATTGGGTGTCATCCCCAATAAAATGTCCTTTTTCCTTAAAGATTTCCTGTCCGTGGGTTTCTGGTAAACCTTTGAGTGGGAAGCAGCGAACCGGTAAGGCTTCCCCCTCCAGAATGTTCAAGTCTTGAGGTGGCTCCCGGGAGGTCATCACTAGGCAGCTATTGTGGGAAGTTTCCCCAATAGTTCTGAGTAGCTCACCGTATCCAGCATATCCCTCTCGATAGCCACCGGTGCGAGAACCACTTTCGAGGATCGATTCGGTATTATCAAGAACCAGCAGGCAACGCGCCGTCTGTAAATACTGAATCAATCGCAAAATTTTGCCATCCACAGACGATGGTAAATTCGTTTCCTGCTGCACAGACAGAAATTGAATCATGTCTGCCAGGACTTCCTCTAGGGGCGGAGCATTCCGTAGACTGCGCCACATCACAAACTCAAATTTATCCTGTAGCAGATGGGCTAACTTCACAGCCAAGGTGGTTTTGCCAATTCCCCCCATCCCTAGAAGTGCCACCAGGCAGCAGTTGTCCTGTAGAATCCATTCCTGTAGGGTATTCAGTTCCTGCATCCGACCGTAGAAACTCCTCGGTTCTGGAGCTCCACCCCAATCAAGATGTCCAATTCCAGCCAGAGCAGTTGTCGATAGCGCTGTTAGCTCCATCTGATCTATCTCAATCTCATCCGGCTCAACTACCTTTTCCCAATCAAGACCTACAGCACTACAAATGGCCATGAAGGTGTCAGTACGAATTGACTGTCTGCCCCAAAATCGGTTTAAGGTTGCCCTAGAGGTAAATGCACTGGTATACCAAGCTACCGCTGTTTTGTTCCATCTTTTCTGACGTCTAGCTTGGTCTACTAATTTAAGTCCTGATTCAGATGCTCGCACGGAATTCATCATAACTCCACTATCTTGCTTTGCTTAACCCCCAATCCATGGGGTCGATCGCTATGGCACCATCCCTAATCCAGCCATCACTATACCTAACTCTTTAATGTATGGGTGACCAAAAAGCCGCGCAATGTAGAAATGTTATGGAAAGTTATGGAATTAGTTAGGGAAGAGGAAATCTGAGGGAAACATGAGAAAAATCTCAGAAACACAGCATAACTGAAACCACTGAGACAAAAACTGAGACAAACCGGTTTAAGTTCTAGACTAGCAGAGCTGGTTGTAAAAATACAGTTCCCCACTCCCTACTCCCTCGGTGCCCTTGACTCCCGACTCCCTATTCCCTTGGCTATATAAGTTATCCTGTTAAGTTAAACCTGAGCCAAATCTAAGAAATTCCTGAGATTACTCAAAAAAAAACCAGGCAGCTCACCTGAGTTTCAGTTACTAAGACAAAAACTGAGGCAAAAACTGAGACTTTCGGTTTGTCAGTGTCAGGCACGATAGAAATATCGAGATTGAGCTAAGTGCCATGAAACACTAAAAGTTAGTTTTCCAGTAAGCATGCAGCTATCAGCTATCAGCTATCAGCTATCAGCTTATGCGCACGGTTATTGAGGAGGAAACTGTTTTGAATAAAAGAGGTAAGCATTCGTTTAATCTCTGTTACGGAAAGCTATTCGCGTAGCGTGGCCATAGGCCAAACAGGTTTATTTTAAGCTAACGGCTGACAGCTGTTCGCGTAGCGTGGCCAACGGCCAACGGCTGACAGCTGACGATTTTGGAAAACACAACATCCTGTAATCGATTCAAAAGGAGTCTGTTATGTCTCTTGGTAAAAATTATCGTTTGGCAAGAATTCTCAAAGGATTAGACAACTATTTTATAGTCCCAATTGACCATGGGTTTACACTGGGTCCGGTTAGTGGTCTGGCAAAAGTTCATCAATTTATCAGATCGTTACCGGAGAAAACCATTAGTGCAATTGTTGCTCATCAAGGGATAGCTCGGGCAATTCATCCAGGTTTAATTCAGAAAGATATATCGTTAATTTTGCATCTTTCTGGGTCAACGAACCTATCTCCCGATCCATCTTCCAAACATCTAGTCAGTAGTGTTGAACAAGCCATTAAGCTTGGTGCAGATGGAGTTTCAATTCACGTTAATCTTGGGGCAAACGATGAATACCGTATGCTCAAAGATTTCAGCCAAATCTCAGCCGCCTGTCATCAATGGGGTATGCCATTGCTAGCAATGGTTTATGCACGAGGAGAGAAGATTAAAAATGAGTACGATGCAGATGCGATCGCTCACTCAACCCGATTGGCCTGGGAGCTAGGAGCAGATATTGTCAAGGTTAACTACACTGGCGATGTTCAATCGTTTAAACAAGTTGTTAATGCCGTTGACATCCCTGTTATCGTTGCCGGAGGAGCAAAGAGCAATGCAGATAGCTCGATCTTATCGATGATCAAAGATGCCATCAAGGCTGGCGGTAAAGGCGTTGCTGTTGGTAGAAATATATTTCAACACAGTAATCCCTCATTCATTTCTCAAGAAATTGCCAAAGTTATCAGTAATCCCTATCAGTTTGCCATCAAGGAGGTAGCGTAATGAAATTATCTTGGTTAGACCTAAGAAGCTTTAATGATGTTGACTATAAAGCACTGTGTGGGTCTCTAAATTCTGATATCAATGGAGTGGTAGTTGATTCATCAAGTCCAGTCATGGATTGTCATGATTCTGTCTCTCGCATTGCTTTTGTAGACAGCCCAGAAGAAGCAGAAGGATGTATCGATAACGCCGATATATTACTGTTTGATCATTCCTGGTATTCTGAAATAACTACTCAACCAGAAACCTACAAATCTAAAGCAGAAATTGGATTTTTTATTCATGTTATCGACGACGAAACCTTACAAACTGCTTGTAAGATAGCTAGACAGTAAAAATGGGCTGTCATCTATTTTAAAGACCCCACAAAAATTCCTCTGGAGATTGTTTTAGCATCAGCGGACAACACGGATGGCCAAATAATTACCGTTGTCAAAGATATTCAGGAAGCAGAAATTGTCCTGGGGGTCTTAGAAAAAGGGTCACATGGGGTCATGCTAACCCCTAACGGGATTATCGATGCCAGGGAGCTTGGGCAACTGTGTCGTAAGGCCAACAATTTGGAAGTTTCACTGGAAGAACTTGAAGTAACAAAAATTTCTCATATTGGAATGGGAGAGCGGGCTTGTGTAGATACTTGTTCTAACTTTGCCAAAGATGAAGGTATACTCATTGGTTCTTATTCCCAAGGAATGATTTTAGTTAGCAGCGAAACCCATCCACTCCCCTACATGCCAACTCGTCCTTTCCGAGTCAATGCTGGTGCTATACATTCTTATTTAGTGTCTAGTGTTAGCCAAACTAATTATCTTAGTGAGCTCAGTTCAGGACACAAAGTATTAGGAGTAAATTGTGATGGCAAGGCACGAGAAATAGTTGTAGGCAGGATGAAGATAGAAGTTCGTCCCCTACTCAGTATCGATGCAGTGTCTCAATCTGGAATTCCGGTAAATGTGATTGTCCAAGACGATTGGCATGTAAGAGTTCTTGGACCTGGTGGTAAAGTCCTGAATGTCACAGAATTAAAGCCTGGAGATAAGCTGCTTGGTCATACTGCGCCCAGTGGACGCCATGTTGGGCTTCCAGTTAAAGAGTCTTGTCTGGAAAAGTAAATAATATCATGTCCGGGAGTATCGATTACCAAAGAAACAACGGTCAGTATTCAGCTATCAGCCATCAGCCTATGCGCTACGCGCACGCTTTGCGAACAGCTTTTGAATAAAAGAGGTAAGCATTCGATTAATCTGAGTTACGTCACAGCGTCGTTCGCACAGCGTGGCCAAAGGCCAAAGCCTGTGCCACAAAGCTAATGGGCAAATCCCCAGACTTTCAATTCTCATTAATCTCGAACTATTAAATTCTCCCTAAAAAGGTTTATTTTAAGCTGACAGCTGACAGCTGACGGCTGAATGCTTACCACTATCGCGCACAACCGGACACGATATCATTTCCTTTCCTTGGAAACAGTCAACATGTATTAGCAAGTAAGAGGGGATTTAAGAATGAGTAAATTACTTAGCTTAAATGGCTATAAGCCAAAAGACTATAAGCCCAAACAAAATAGGCAGACTGAATCGACCTTAGGTTTTAAAGACAAATCCATTGAGATTAACTCAAGTAACCTTGAGGCAGAATCCGACTCTCAAGTTTGGGTTAAAGCCCCTGATATCCCTAACTCGATTCATTGTGAAGAAGCTCTTATTTTAGGTCGGGAATCTGAGAATACCTGGCTAGCTTGGATTCCCGATTATGGGGAGATTATCTTGTCTGATAGTGAACTTGCAAATTTGATTTAAATTGTCAAAAAAATCGGCATTATATTATCTGTTAGGTATTATCAATTATCTTGCAACACGAACTTGGATTTAACCTCATGAACATTAACCCAACTATTTTGCCATTGTACCAAAGACTTAAGTTATTCCTTACCAAGCCATTAGGATGTGGTAACTTTCTCCAGTACTCTGTTGCTAATAACCCTTATCGAAACAATGATTTTTTGTTTTTAGAAAAACCTTTTCAAACATTCACAGGGGAGACCATCAACAGGTTTAGTTTATCTTCCTTAAAAGATGTTGTGGATAACTATGCCTCTTGGTACAGGAAATCTGGCGTTCGTGAGAATGATCCTGTTGCTATCTATTTAGACGATGGAATCGGTTACTTTATCCATTACTTAGCACTAAACAACCTCGGTGCTATTCCAGTTTTGGTAAACGGTCGTATGGATGCTGATATTGCTGCTGACTTTATCAGTCGTGTTGGTGCCATTGGTTTATATTCTGATCAGAAGCACCTGGATACTATTAGTGGCTACCTCAAAACTAATGACTTATTAAAGTTTATTGCCACAGATATCAACAATACAGCTGTTCAGAGCTCAGAGATACAGCTTCCCCAGTGGTATCCATATTCTCCTACAGATTCTCATCCAATTATGATCTGTCATTCCTCTGGTACTACTGGAAAGCCTAAGCCAGTAATATTTGGGCATCAACAGTTTTTCTTTGGCAAACGCATTCGGCTGCTAAATTTTCCAGCTAGTCAATCCGATAAGTTTTTGTTTGCCTTACCTAGTTCACATTCGGCTGGAATTAGCTACTTTATGACAGTAACATTACTGGGGTTACCCACTATGGTTTTGTCAGATTTATCTGGAAATAATGCTATTACTCAAGCTAAAGAACTTAAAGCGACTATAGTAGCAGCTTTTCCACAAACCTATGCCGACATGGCTTCCCAGGCTTTAGAAAAAGACCAATTGAGTTCTGTAAAAATGTGGATTAATACCGGAGATGCTGCCCATGAAGCTCATATTAGGACTCTGGTAAATGCCGGGAATTCTAAATCAGTCTTTATTGATGGTCTAGGTGCTTCTGAACTCGGAATGGCTTTGTTTAATAAAGTCTCTAGTCGCCAGACGAGCTTGTATAATCGATATATGGGTAAGCCACGCAGTTTTGTAAAAGCTGTAGTATTAGATGAGGAGGGAAATCTACTGCCACCCTATCAGGTAGGTTTCCTGGGTATTAAATCTCCAACTATTACACCAGGCTATTGGAATGATTCTAACCGCACCCTCAAAAGTTATAAACAAGGGTACTGGATTAGTGGGGATTTGGCTTATTATGATCAGGAGAATAAATTTTTTCACGTGGATCGTGCCGTTGATGCTATTCAGTGCGCTAGCGGCTTAGTCAATACCTTACCAATCGAGGAATTAATTTTGAAGAACAACTCAGCTGTTGCTGATTGTACAATAATTGGTGTACCTAAGGAAAAAGGCTTGGATGGTTTGGTTGCTTTTATCAAGCTGAAAGCGCCAGAAAATATTACACCATCAGCTCTGATTACTGCTATCAATAAGCAGCTATTGGATAATAAGTTTGAACCCTTATCTTTTTTAAAAATTGTCATTAATCTTCCTGTAGGATCAACAGGAAAAGTACTGAAAAGGAAGCTTCGCGAGCAATATCAGGACATCCTAATTTGTGCTGAGCATAACTTAGAGGGTAAAGGGCTTCATGATTTTGCTTATGCACAGCAAAGTAAAGTTCAAGTTAGGTCTTAGATTGTTGATAATTAACTGAACATTTTTTACTAAATTAAACTAGAAGGATACTAGTCAATGCAAGAAATTACTAAACAGCTGGTACCAGACAAACTACTGGAATTGGGGTTTGCTTTCTCAGCATCTAAGACATTCTTAAGTGCAGTCGAACTGGGAGTGTTTACTGAACTGGCTCAGAGTTCTATGACTGCTGCTGAATTGACTGAAAAACTAGCACTTCATCCCCGTAGTGCGCGAGATTTTTTGGATGCACTAGTTGCTTTAAACGTTTTAGAGCGTTGTAATGACCGTTACAGTAACACGCCTGAAAGTGATTTGTTTCTTGACCGCTCCAAGCCTTCCTATATCGGTGGTTGCCTAGAGATGTGCAACAGCCGTCTCTATGGATTTTGGGGTTCATTAACAGAAGGGTTACGAACCGGTCAACCCCAGAATGAAGCCAAAAATGGAGAAGACTTCTTCGGCACCCTTTACGGGGACCCCGCCCGCCTAAAAATCTTTCTGGAAGCGATGTCTGGGATCAGTATGGGAGTAGCTAAGGCGATCGCTGAGAAATTTCCATGGGAGAAGTTTCAGACCTTTATCGATATCGGTACGGCTCAAGGGCAGTTACCAGTAACAGTTGCCCTAAGTCACGACCATTTACATGGAGGTGGGTTCGACTTGCCAGTGGTTCGCCCAATTTACGAGGAATATGTTGCTTCCAGAGGACTTAGCCAGCGATTAGACTTCCATGGTGGTGACTTTTTCCAGGATATGCTGCCTAGTGCTGATGTTTTGGTAATGGGACACATCCTGCATGACTGGAATCTAGAACAAAAGCACCTGTTAATTGCCAAAGCCTACGAAGCACTCCCGACCGGTGGTGCATTGATTGTCTACGACGCACTAATCGACGATCAGCGCTGCCAGAACAGGTTTGGGTTACTGATGAGCCTAAATATGCTGATCGAAACCTTTGGGGGTTTCGACTATACAGGAGCAGACTGCTGTGCTTGGATGGACAAAGTAGGATTCAAAGATACTTACACTAAACCTCTTGTAGGAGCTTACTCAATGGCAGTAGGCATCAAATAATCCCAATTACAGGTGACGCGGTGACGCGGTTACAGGTTAGGAGGTTAGCAGGTTGAAGGTTAGCAGGTTGAAGGTTACAGGTTAGAGTTTACAGGTTACAGCTTACTAGGTTACTAGGTTACCAGGTTACAGGTTATATTCTGAACCTTAAAGCAAACCACCTTAACCCTTAAACCAAACCACCTTCAACCAAACCACCTTGGCCTATTGGCCACGCTTCGCGAACAACCTTGGCCTTTCGGCCACGCTTCGCGAACAACTAAACCACCTTGGCCTATTGGCCACGCTTCGCGAACAACCTTCAACTTAATTATGACCCATATTCTTCACATTGATGCTAGTCCCCGTGGCGATCGCTCTATTTCTCGGCAATTGTCTAATCGGTTTATTCAAACTTGGAAGTCTTTCTATCCAGACGACACTGTAACCTATCGAGATTTAGGTCATAATCCTGTCCCCCATGTGGATGAAAAGTGGATTGCTGCAGCATTTTGTCCTCCCGAAAAACGCAATCCTGAATTGGTAGACGCAATTAAAGTATCAGATACTTTGGTGGATGAATTTATAGCAGCCGATCGCTATGTTTTTGGCATTCCCATGTACAACTTCAATGTTCCATCTACCTTCAAAGCTTATATCGATCAAATTGTCCGATTTAATCGCACCTTTACCTTTGACGAAGCTGGTCAATATCGGGGTTTAGTTCCTAAGGGAAAGAAAATGCTAATTTTTACAGCTCGTGGTGGTAGTTTCTCTCCAGGAAACCCTAGTGCTGATTACGATTATCAGGAACCTTTTTTAAGGGCTATCTTTGGAGTTATTGGCATTACAGATATCACCTTTATTCATGCCGAGAAACTAGATTTAGGGGAAGAAGCCCGTCAGGAATCTTTGGCCAATGCCCGTGCTGAGCTTGATCAAGCAGTAGGAATGTGGTAATCACGTAAAACGTCAAAAGTTAAATTTGTAATTTTACCAACCAATTGAGGTATTTAAATGGAAGCAAGATTGGAATTAAAAAAAGTTGAACCAGCAGCTTATTTAGCCATGAATTCCTTGGAAAATTATGTGAATAAAAGTGGGTTAGACAAAACACTGATAAAGTTAATTAAAATTCGTGCTTCTCAACTGAATAAATGTGCGTTTTGTATCGATATGCATACAAAAGAAGCCAGAAGTAATGGAGAAACAGAACAACGAATTTATGTTCTAAATGCTTGGCGAGAAACGCCGTTTTTTAGTCCGGAAGATCGAGCTGTATTAGAGCTAACTGAAGCAGTGACTCTGATTTCAGAGAATCAGGTACCGAATTCAGTTTATGAAGAGGTAAGTCGCTATTTTTCGGAAACTGAAATAGCTAAACTTTTGATGGCTATTGTAACGATCAATGCTTGGAATCGTATTGCTATTACTACAAAAATGATTCCAGGTACCTATTAGAGGATGTGTAAGCTTAAGCGCTACGCGCACGCTACGCGAACAGCTATCAGCCTATGGCCAAAGAAGTTTATTTTAAGCTGACCGCTGACTGCTTAATGCTGACTGCTGAATGCTGACCGCTGACTGCTTACAGAAGGTGTTTGTTAATAAAATTTGCTTTCCTTTTATTCAAATCTAACTAAAGAGGTAGCTTAAACCATGACTAATAGTACAGCATTGAAAACATCAGTTTGTATTTTAGGTTCAGGTCCAGCTGGCATTGTAGTTGGTAATATCCTGCTACAAAATGGGATTGATTGTATCATTGCGGATAGATACAACCGCGAGGAAATATATACGAGGGCGCGTGCAGGTGTCCTGGAAAGCACGACAGTTGACCTACTCAAAAAACATGGTCTAGCGGATACAATTTTCCAAAAGGGGTATACCCATGATACCTGTGAATTTCGTTACCCTGATTACAGCGTTGTCTTTGATTACGGAAAGTTAGCTGATGGGGATGTCCATTACATTTATCCCCAAAGCGATCTCAATGACGATCTGATCCAAAGATATCTGGATGCAGGTGGTAAGTTACTGTTACGCCATGAGGGGAAAAAAATTACTCAAACCGATGACGGCGTCATTGTTGAGTGTTACGACAAGGATGGTGACACCACGATCACGATTCATGCTGATTTTGTAGCAGGGTGTGATGGGTATCATGGACTCTCGCGCCAATCAATTCCAGACGGAGCGGTAGACATCTACACAAAACAGCATCCCTACGGCTGGCTGGCAATTTTAGCTTACGCACCACCTTCTGCAAAACATGTCATCTATGGCTTGGATCATGATGGCTTTGGAGCTCACATGCCGCGCAATGCCAAGATTTCTCGTTATTACTTACAAGTTTCACTTGATGATGAGCTTAAAAATTGGCCTGATCAACGGATCTGGAGTACCTTGGCAAAGCGTCTGGCGAAAAAAGAATGGAGGTTGAAAGAAGGGGAAATCTTTGACAAGCGGATTTTATCCATGCGCAGTTATGTTATGGAACCTTTACAGTACCAACGGTTATTGATAGCTGGTGATGCGGGTCACATTATTACACCTTGCGGTGGGAAAGGTTTAAATCTGGCGGTACAGGATGCGGGTGTTCTCGGAGAAGTATTGGTAAGTTACTACCAGGAAAAACGGGATATGTCTTACCTAAAACGCTACTCGGAAGTTCGTTTGCCCTATATTTGGCGTGCTCAAGAATTCTCTTGTTCGATGTTGCATATGCTCCATAAGTCTGAAGAGAAGGATGTAGACAATGTCCGTTTCTTCAATAAGTTGAGTGAATCGAAATTGAAGCAATTGTCTACATCGGTGACATTTGCTAGGGATTTTGCCAGAAATTATGTCGGTATTATCTAGGAAAGGGAATAGGGAGTAGGGAGTAGGGAGTAGGGATTAGGGAACAAAATTATCACAATTCATTAAAGAGCCCTATCTGAGAGGTACACAGAATTTTTTTCCTGTCTTGATGCAATTTCCTTGCTATTCCCTCTTCTATCTTCCCTGTTCGGGTGCATCTCCTAAAAGCTGTTTGACTCGGTGGTGCGTTACGGGGTGGGCTATTTCAATGGTGGCGAAGAGGCAGAAAATCAGGGCGAGCCCACCCCTAACGCACCCTACGCAAAATTTACAAAAGTGAGATACACCTCCCTGTTTCCTGTTCCCTAAAACCGAGGACTTTGTGCCTCACAAAATTAAACAACTCTATAGGTTATTAAGGAGACAAATCATGAAGATTATCGAAATGCAAAATTATAAGAGTTTCGACTATTACACTCAGCTGGAAGAACAACTTAAACCAAGCCGTATGGCTCTGATAAACCACCCCCTTTACCAACAGTTAAATGACTTGGTATCTCTACAGATATTTATGGAGTCTCACGTGTTTGCTGTTTGGGATTTTATGTCTCTGATTAAGACTCTTCAACACCGAGTCACTTGCTTGGATGTACCTTGGGTGCCACCAACAGATATTAATTCTGCCAGGATGGTGAATGAGATTGTTTTAGCTGAAGAGACTGATGAAGTCTCACCAGGAAATTACATCAGTCACTATGATCTCTATCTGGTGGCTATGACAGAGATAGGTGCTGATACTAATCCAATTAAAACGTTTATCTCTTCTCTTAGAAAAGGTATTCCAGCTAACCAAACTCTAGCTTCTATTTCGATACCTGAATTAACCAAAACGTTTGTTAAATTCACGTTGGAAACTACGACTAAGTCAACCCATGAAGTAGCTGCCGCTTTTCTACTAGGTCGAGAAGATATCATTCCTGCTATGTTCAGACAGGTTATTGCTACTTTAGATAGTCTCTATGGATTTACTTGGGATTCTTTGCGTCTCTATCTAGACAGGCATAATTTTCTGGATGAGGATCAGCATGTTCCGATGGGTAAAAAACTCTTAAAAAATCTTTGTGGTGATGATCCTGTGAAATGGGAGCAAGCTTTCAATTCTGCTGAGAATGCTCTCAAAGCACGCTATGCTCTATGGGATGGTGTAGCTGAGTTGATTCAGCTCAACAAAGAGAATGATATAGCGCTGCTTGAGATGTAATACGGCGGTTTGCAATTTAGTGAGGTACAAAGTTCTGGGTTTTTAGGGAACAGGGAACAGGGAACAGGGAAGGGTCATCGAAATTCCGTGGTATTATAGGGCTCAATCGCTCTTTCATACTGTTCCCCAGAAGTTTCCTGTTACTTGTTTATCTTAATCCTATTTTCAGATTAAATCCTTCGATTAGCCATTGCTAAAGCAACAAAAATGATCACTATTTAATTTTTAATTAACTTCAATTTAAAATTAATACTTTATCTGAGGCTAGATAATGCTAATTATCCAAAAGTATGGTGGTACTTCGGTTGGATCAGTTGAAAGAATTAAAGCAGTTGCCCAGCGGGTGAAGCAAACAGTCCAAAATAATAATACTGTGGTGGTAGTGGTTTCGGCGATGGGTAAAACCACTGATGACTTGCTCAGTTTATCGAAGGCAGTCTCGACGAATCCCAGTGCTCGGGAGATGGATATGCTTCTGTCTACTGGAGAACAAGTATCAATTGCTTTGCTGAGTATGGCATTGCAGGAATTGGGACAACCGGCTATTTCTTTAACTGGGGCACAAGTAGGAATTATCACTGATGCTGAACACGGTCGTGCCAGGATTTTGGAAATTCAGCCAAAGCGAATTCAGCACTATCTCAATCAAGGAACAGTGGTAGTTGTAGCTGGATTTCAGGGTATGAGCAGTGGTGATAATTTTGAAATTACTACTCTAGGACGTGGCGGTTCAGATATATCAGCTGTGGCGTTAGGGGCTGCTTTAAAAGCAAATTTGTGTGAAATTTATACTGATGTTCCAGGCATTTTTACAACTGATCCTCGGATTGTACCAGAGGCACAATTAATCCCAGAAATTACTTGTGATGAAATGCTAGAGTTAGCCAGTTTAGGGGCAAAGGTGCTACATCCTAGGGCGGTAGAGATTGCTCGCAATTATGGCGTACCTTTGGTTGTACGTTCAAGCTGGAACAATGCACCAGGAACTAGGATAATTTCTCCGATAGCTAAACCTCGTTCTCTGAAAGGCTTGGAGATTAACAAGGCAGTATATGGGGTGGAATTGGAGACAAATCAGGTAAAAGTAGCCCGATGGCAAGGGCGGGATCGTTTAGGGGTAGTGGCAAAGTTATTTGGTGAGATTGCTCGTGACAATCTGGATGTTAATCTGATTATTCAGTCAATTCAGGAGGACGATGCTAAGGATATTGCGTTGACGGTAGTGAACAGAGGTTTTGAACAAGGTGAGACTTTAGGAGCTGCAGTGAGTGAAACTAAACTCAAAGAGTTGATTACTTCTGCTTTATACGGGGCGACTTGGCAAGGGTCAGAAGAGGTAGAAATGATGGTAGAGCAGAACATGGCAACAGTGGCAATTACTGGGACTGGTATGATTGGGCGTCCTGGGGTTGCAGCTAAAATGTTCTCTACTCTAGCAGAGGCGGGAGTTAATATTGAGATGATTTCTACCTCTGAGTTGAAGATCACCTGTGTGATTAATGCTGAGGTATGCGATCGCGCTGTTGCTGCTCTGTGTCAGGCTTTTGAGATTGATCGTTCTGTAGTGCTCGGACCTGATTCAATTCAGGAGTTTTCTACCGATTCAAGCCCATCCCCAGTATGCGGTGCTGTTCTTGATCTCAACCAAGCTTGTATCACAATTCGCCATGTCCGAGATCAACCGGGAATGGCAGCAAAACTCTTTGGACAACTGGCACAGGAAAATATTAGTGTTGATATGATTATTCAGTCTCAACGCTGTCAGAGGCTTAATGGTATCCCCACTTGTGATATTGCGTTTACGGTGGCCCAAGCTGATGCTGAAGCAGCATCCATGGCTTTAAAAGCTTTAGCACTAAGTATTGCTTGTGGGGAGATTATAGTGGATACAGACATCGCTAAAGTTAGTCTAGTTGGGGGTGGTATGGTGGCACAACCCCTGGTTGTGGCTCAGTTTTTTGAGGCATTAGCACAACAGCAAATAACTATTCAGATGATTACAAGTTCGGACACTAAAATTAGTTGTGTGGTTGCTCAAGAAGAAGGAGTTAAGGCTTTAAATGCAGTGCATAAGGGGAGCATCCCGGTGGTTAAAAACTATGCCCAAACCCCCAAGGGTTTGGCTACACCAGCAAAGCCGACCTACGCAGGTTAATCAGCACGCTAATTAGTCGGACACAATTATAGCGCTACGCGCAAGGGCTTTAGGCAAGAGGCAAAAGGCAAAAGTTCAATAAAACAGCGTTTCAGCTTTTATCAATGTCAAACACCTTAATTGGTAGTGCTATACTTCAAAAAATCAGGCAAAAATTAGGCAAAAATTAGGCAAAAATTAGGACAATAAAATCATGATCAAACTTTATGATTACCAGCTATCTGGCAATTGCTACAAAGTGCGGCTAATGCTTTCACTACTTGGGTTAGAACATGAGACTGTCTGGGTTGACCTGGACAATGGTGAACACAAATCTCCCGAGTTTCTGGAATTGAATTCCTTCGGACAAGTGCCAGTTCTCACCGATGGAGATTTAGTCTTTCAGGATGCCCAAGCTATTTTAGTCTATCTAGCACGGCGCTATGGTAGCGAAGACTGGCTGCCTTTGGAAGCTGAAGCCATGAGTCGAGTGATGCGCTGGCTATCTACAACTGCAGGAGAGATTCGCCAGGGTCCAGAGTTTGCCAGACTTTATTACAAGTTTAATGTAAAAACCGTTAACATCGAGGTAGCAACACAAAAGTCGGCAACTATCCTGACATTGCTCGACAACCACCTCAGTGATCGGGCATGGCTGGAACTGGATCACCCCACAATTGCCGATATTGCTTGCTTCCCCTATGTTAGTCTCTCACCAGACGCTAAGATTTCTCTAGATGCTTACCCCAATGTGGTGTCTTGGATGGAGCGGATTAAACAATTACCAGGCTACATTGCGATCGCGTAGCGTGGCCTACGGTCAATCCCATAGCGTGACCTACAGTCAATCCCGTAGCGTGACCTACAGTCAATCCCTTAGCGTTACCTACGGTCAATCCCTTAGTGTGGCCTACGGTCAATCCCATAATTTCGTCCCCACCATCAGCCCCTAACTGAATCACGTCACTGGCGCTAGCGGTATCCTTTTCAGGTAGTATGATGAATCTAGCGCCATTGATAGCATTTTCATTTATATTTCAGAACAATCGCGCAACACAATACAGTATCGACGAGGACGACTGATTATCCCTTCTTCCTCAAACTGCTTGATCAGCCTGGTGATGGTTACTCGTGTGGTACCAATCATCTCAGCTAGTTCTTGATGGGTCACTGGTATATCAATCAGTTGCCCACTACATACGGGACGACCAAACTTCCGGGCTAACCAACTCAAAAACTGTTGCAAACGCTGAGAGACTCTTGGTGTTCTAATGATAGACAGCAACTCTTCTGTCTGTCGCAGATGGCAAACAATAGCCTCGGATAAGCGGTAAGACTGAGACAAAGACAGACATTGCGCTTTAACCCTATTGACACTCCCCGTCCTATAAGAACGGGGATTCTCACTTCAACGAGCCAACTTGCTCAACCAGACCGGAATCAGGAAGAGTAGAGGTCGATTCTCCATGAGCGTTGGGGTCTATGACCCAAGTTCCGGTGTGCCCCACCGTACCTAAGGCTCTTTTTAGAATATTGATCGCAGCATTGTGGTCGCGGTCTAATTCACAGCCACACTCACAGACGTGGGTTCTGGTTGATAAAGATTTTTTGACAACTTCGCCACAATTAGAGCATTTTTGACTGGTATAGGCAGGATTGACAGCTACTGTTTGCCTGCCAAACTTTTGCCCAAAATGCTCTAGCCACTTTCTAAATTGATACCAACCTGCATCATTAATAGATTTGGCAAGACAATGGTTTTTAACTAGGTTTTTAACCCTCAAGTCTTCGTAAGCGACCACATCGTTAGAGTGGATTACGCAACCCGCCAGTCTCTTGGCGTGTTCTTCACGCTGCCTACTTATTTTGAGGTGTGTCCTACCTAGTCTATTAATGGCTTTTTTGCGATTGGAAGAGCCTTTCTTTTTGCGAGAAACTCTGCGTTGATAAAACTTTAAACGCTTCTCTCCCTTACGATAAAATCTTGGGTTAGGTTCTGTACCGCCTCTAGAATCGGTGTAAAATTCCTTTAATCCCACATCTAAACCAATATTGGAATGAGAGGGTTCTAAAGGTTCTTCTACATTGACTTTTACGCAGAATTGAACATAATAACCATCCGCGCGACGAACTAGCCTAACTCGCTTAATCAGCTTTTGGTCGTAACGCCACAAGTCCCAAGTTCCCTTGAGTTTTAGTTTTCCTATACCTTTTTTATCAATAAATGAAATTGACTTGGCATCAGGGGAAAGCTTCCAGCCAGATGTTTTGTATTCAACTGATCTGGAAAACTTCTTGAACTTGGGATAACCTTTCTTTCCAGGAATTTGCTTATTGCAGTTACTATAGAACCTCGAAATCGAATTATAAGCTCGTTCCACGGAAGCCTGGCAGGCATGGGAGTTCAAGTCTTTGACAAAAGAAAACTCAGCTCTGAGCCATGTGTTATAGCGATATAGGTCTTTTTGTCCTACGCCTTTATTGTCCATCCAGTATCGGAGACACTTATTGCGTACAAATTGACCCGTCCTTATCGCATCGTCGATGGCGGTATATTGAGTTTTATTCCCTTTGACTTTGAACTCTAAGACGATCATTTGACGTGAAAAAACTCTACGTAAACTATAACTCAAAATAAAAAGACTGTCAATAGCCCCGTCCTTCTAGGACGGGGCTATTGACCCAAAATTTTTGGTCAAGCTTTTAACCACACCCTGTTGAACTACCCATAGTTGATCAGGTTCTAGAGCAATCAAGTCACGGCGCTTAAAGAGATGAACAGATGGCTTGAACCTAGTGGTGACAGGGTTCTGATTCACTAACGATTGCTCTGATGCCTTACCAAATCTGGGAATTGTCATGATTCTTAATAAAAATAGCTTTCATTTCACTTAAGCAGTAGTGTAAGCTATTCCAAGTAGCTATTGAATATATTTTGCAATACTGAGCCTAGGAGGTGTAGATAGTGGCAAACACTGCTGAGAGTTCCCGATTAGTAGAGGGAGAGTATGGTTGGTGGGCAGGTAACGCTCGCCTGACGGAGTTATCCGGGAAATTATTGGGGGCTCATGTTGCCCATGCTGGTCTAATCGTCTTCTGGGCTGGAGCAATAACCCTGTTTGAACTATCCTGCTTCAATCCTGCCAAACCCATGTACGAACAAGGCTTAATCCTGCTGCCCCACTTAGCAGCTCAAGGCTGGGGCGTTGGTGCTGGGGGAGCTATAGTCGATACTTACCCCTACTTTGTGATTGGTGTTTTGCACCTGATCTCTTCAGCATTTCTCGGCTTTGGTGGTATCTTCCACGCCCTCCGTGGTCCGGAAACTTTGGAAGAACAGTCTGGCTTCTTTGGGTATAGCTGGGCAGATGGTGACAAAATGACCACTATCATCGGCATTCACCTGATTCTACTGGGATTTGGAGCTTTTCTACTGGTGGCTAAAGCGATCGCTTTTGGGGGGTTGTACGATCCAGCAGTGGAGAATGTGCGAGTGATTAATAACCCTACTCTCAATCCAGCAGTGATTTTCGGCTATCTGTTTGGTACTGTGGGCAAGAACTGGATTGCTGGAGTGAGTAACCTAGAAGATGTAGTTGGTGGTCATATTTGGGTTGGTTTGCTGTGTATTGGCGGTGGCTTTTGGCACATCAAGACTCAGCCATCTGAATGGACGCGCGGTCTTTTTATTTGGTCTGGAGAAGCCTATCTTTCTTACAGCTTGGGCGCTTTAGCGCTGATGGGGTTTATCGCCGCGTACTTCTGCGCTGTTAACACCGTAGTCTACCCAGAAGTTTTCTATGGTCCTGCCTTATCAATTAAGCTGGGTGTTTTCCCCTACTTTGCCGATCCTAACTCTAGCTTCCCTTCTTGCCGGAGTTGGTTAGCTAATGCTCACTTCTTCCTTGGGTTTTTCTTCCTCCAAGGTCATATTTGGCATGCTTTGCGAGCAGCTGGCTTTGATTTTGGCCGGGGTAAGGTAGTAGCTTCAGAAGCTACTACCTAAATTCAGCTTAATGCAATTAATTCTAATAAAGTGTCGATATAATGGCATTTTATTGACCAAATCAAAATGCAAATAATTCTCAAAGAGGTACATCAATGACAGCAGTAATTGCTGATAGTCCCAAGCAAGGCCAAATCTCAAAAGTAGGCTGGTGGGCTGGTAATGCTCGTTTTATTGAATTATCCGGTAAGTTGCTAGGCGCTCATATTGCCCATGCTGGTTTGATAGTCCTGTGGGCGGGAGCAATGACCCTGTTTGAACTATCTCGCTACACCCCTGACGTGCCGATGTATGACCAGGGATTAATCTTGTTGCCCCACCTGGCTTCCTTAGGGTTGGGTGTTGGGTCTGGTGGTCAAATTATCGACACCTATCCCTATTTTGTGGTTGGGGTCTTGCATTTGATTTCCTCAGCAGTGCTGGCAGCTGGAGGACTTTACCATTCCCTGCTTACCCCAGATAAATTAACCAAAGATAGCACCTTTGCTGGTTTCTTTGGCTATGACTGGGAAGACTCCGACAAGATGACCACCATTATCGGGATTCACCTAATCCTTTTGGGGGTTGGTGCTTGGCTCTTGGTAGCTAAAGCCATGTTTTGGGGTGGACTATTTGACCCCTGGGCGAGTGGCGGTGGCAATGTACGAGTGATTACCGATCCCACCCTTAGCCCTGTCAAAATTTTTGGCTACTTAATTGGTGCATCCGGTTCAGAAGGCATGGCAGCCGTGAATAATTTAGAAGATGTGGTTGGCGGTCACATCTGGATTGGTTCGATCTGCATTGCTGGTGGTTTCTGGCACATCTTGACTAAGCCATTTAACTGGGCACGTGAGGTTTTGGTTTATTCCGGGGAAGCTTATCTCTCCTATAGCTTAGGGGCGCTCGCCTACATGGGAATTTTTGCCGCCTACTTTGTCATGGTCAATGACACCGTTTATCCGGAAGTGTTCTATGGTCCAGTAGGGACTTTAGAAGCCAGTGATGGCATCGTGTCTGCTCGCGGTTGGTTGGCAGCATTCCACTTTGTCTTTGCCGTGTTGTTTCTGTTCGGTCATATCTGGCATGCTATCCGGGCGCGAGGAGCAGAAGCTGGTTTTGACTTCAAAAAAGGTGAGCTGATTATCCCTCGGAGTAATCCCCAAGTTGGTGACTTGGCAACCCCAATAAACTCCTCAGATATTAGCCTTAACTTCCTCAAAAACCTACCTATTTACCGTCCCGGTCTTTCTCCCCTGTCCAGGGGTCTAGAAATTGGCATGGCTCATGGGTATTTTATCTTTGGTCCGTTTGCCAAATTAGGACCGTTGCGGGATTCACAGACGGCAAACTTAGCTGGTGTAACAGCAGCCATTGCTCTGATTGTCATCGCGACCATCGGCCTATCAATCTACGGTACAGTCACCTTTAAGAAAGAGCTACAAACTGTACCTCGACCCACATTCGTTACTAGGGTACCCGAGGTACCAGAAACTATCCAAACTGCTGACGGATGGAGTCAGTTTGCTGGAGCTTTTCTAGTTGGTGGCGCTGGAGGAGCGATTTTTGCCTATCTGCTGGTCAATAACTTCAGTATGATTCAGGGATTGATGGGTTAAATTAGTTGCTAAAAAGTTTCAACAAATGCTAAGGTAATTGATGGAGCATTCTATAGGCTTCTTAAAACAGGAGCTGTCTGGGGCTAGGAAGCCATGTCAACCCTAACCCCATTATTTCTTTTCCCTAGCTTAGATATAACTAACGGTTCATCCGTCCCATAGTGACAGCCAGGTTAAATGCAACCTTGACCGAAACTATTGGAACAGACAATATGCCCTCCTTTTGGTCTCAGTTTATTGATAAATTTTAGTGATAAACTTGAAACGACCTAGAGGGCGTTCATAAAGATGGATGCCATAACCTAGATGGATGTCTCCACCTGCCACTAGCATTTACTGGTATTGCTGCCACTGTCGGCAACAGATGCCAATGCTGGAGGAAACCATACTGACTGAGTCAGTATCCTGTGGGGATATCGAAGACGTAACTGCTTCTGTACTACCTGGCTAACCACTAAGCACAGCAAGCATACTACTTAGTTTCTCGGCGTTGCTGAATCTTCGAATGAATATAAGTAGAGTGGGCATCCTGCCCGCGCGAAAATAAGCATGAAACTGGCAAGATACCAGTTCTACACAAGATGCCAGTTCCACGCCTGATGCCCATTCTAAAAAACTCTTACAATCATTCCATTATTAAGCAACCCCAGTTTCTCAACCATCTAGTAAGTATTCAGCGATCAGCACTAAGCAAGATTTTTAATCAAATCAAACTTAGGCATTTAGTTAAAGAGTACTTTGTCTTTAACTAAAGGCTGATTAAAAATACCTTATCGCTGATTGCTTACACCAAGGAGCATGTCATCTTTGTAATTCTGTACATAGATCCCCCCTAGCCCCCCTTAAAAAAGGGGGGAATTAGATTCAAAAGTCCCCCTTATTAAGGGGGATTTAGGGGGATCGAAATCAGGAATTAACAAAATTGATATGCTCCTCTTACACCATCTAATCAACAGGTGCGACCCGTGGCGAATTTAATTCGCAAACGGAAAGCGCACCTAATCAATCAGGAGTAAATAAAAATGTCAAAAATTGGTCTTTTCGTCGGCTCTCAAACCGGTAAAACCGAGGCGGCAGCTGAGGAAATTCAAACAGGACTTGGCGGTGATGATGTCGTCACTATACATAAAATAGAAGAGGCTGAAAATAGCGATTTTGAAAAGTACGAAAATCTCATCATCGGCTGTCCTACTTGGGATATTGGGGAATTACAAGCTGACTGGGATGGCTACTTTGAAGAGTTAGATAATATCAACTTCAGTGGTAAGAAAGTTGCCTATTTTGGGACTGGAGACCAGGAGGGCTATCCTGATAATTTTATGGATGCCATTGGTATTCTAGAAGCCAAAATTTCCGAATTGGGGGGTACCACCGTTGGACAGTGGCCGAAGACTGAAGAGTACGACTTTAATGAATCAAAAGCTCTCAAAAATGGTAAGTTTATTGGTCTTGCCCTGGATGACGATAACCAGTCTGAACTGACTGAAAAACGGATAAAAACTTGGGTAGCGCAACTCAAACAAGAGTTTGGAGTTTAGTTTTTACAACCGTTGTAAGCTGGTAAGCATTCAGCCATCAGCCGTCAGCCGTGAGCTTTTGGCTCACGCTGCTTGAGGTGCTTATTTTATTCAAAAGCAGCTCAAGTAGTGTGCGCTATGGGCATAAACTGTTACCGTAGCCTGGCCATAGGCCTTTGGCTCATAGCTGATAGCTGATAGCTGATAGCTGAATGCTTACACCTGAAAACCGTCTCTCTTTTATAAAGCTAGCTACGTTGATCGTTGACTATTGACCACTGACAGTTGATCGTTAACGGTCAACATTAATGACTTGCCAACAGATAAAAAATTGCTTCACCCCTATTGAAGATTTGTGATTAAAAAATTGCTATAGGTATCCGTTTAGTAATTGTGATAATTTTTGATACCTACTCCCTACTCCCTACTCCCTTTGCTATATGTCTACTCTGCCTGATATCCTTTGGTTGAATGTTAGTCCAAGTTTTCTACGTTTTGATCAGCCTTTAATTCGTTATTTGTCTAAACAAAAGCGAGTTGGCCAGTGGGAGTATCGCCAAAACCAAGATGAACCAACTTCTCTTGATATCGCCCTTACCTTACTTCATGACTATCTCAAAACCTGCGATCATCCTATCCATCTGGTGGGCCACAGCACTGCTGGTTTGGTAGGACTACTCTATAGCCGTAAATATCCTGAAAAAGTCCAGTCTTTAACTCTATTATCAGTAGGTGTTAATCCCGCAGTTGACTGGCAAGCCCACTACTATGTGCAGCTCCAACTTTTACCCTGCACTCGCCAAGTGTTGCTTACCCAAATGGTTAAGAGCCTCTTTGGTCATCACAATCACCATATCACTAAAGGTTTAGTAACCATCCTAGAGCAAGATTTAGCTTATTCTCCCTCTCCTCACTCCCTATATAAACGGGTTAGTGTACCACCAACAGCAGTGCAAGTGCCATTAATGGTATGTGGTTGCAAGGATGACATTATTGTTGATTCTAATGCTTTGCAAGGATGGAAACCTTGGTTAAAAGAATGCGATCGCTTATGGGAATATCCGGAAGGAGGTCACTTTTGCCACTATTTCCATCCCAATCGAGTAGGACGGCAAATCATCCGGTTTTGGGAATCCCTATCATCACCAGTCCCTGAGCCATTAGCAATTAGTACTTAGGTAAGCATTCAGCTATCAGCCATCAGCTGATAGCTGATGGCTGAATACTTAAACTATCTGTAGCATCCATAAATTGAAATCCTATTAGTTAGTAGTTAACCATGTTCCAGATACTTATTTCTCAGGTTATTCAACATTTGGCAACGTTTCTGTGCTGCATAGCTGCTTGGACATTAATCGGAATAGCTTTATGGCGAATTCGGGCGACGTTTCGAGACGGTGTCGCTCATCTGAGACAATTGCATCAAATTCCCTGTAGTCGCTGCGCCTTTTTTACTGGAGATTATCGCCTCAAATGTACAGTACATCCCTCAAAGGCGCTAACAGAAGAAGCAATCAATTGTTATGACTATGAGGCAACTCTCAATCCTGCTAGAGTTAACTCACGACGGTGTAAGTGTAGTCATCAAGCTACGTCTAAAGTTGTGTGACGATAATGCGTTCGGCTCTGGCGCGCCAAAGGCGATTGGCCGTAGGCCACGCTACTTGAGGTGCAAGTTCGGTAAGCTATCAGCTATCAGTTATCACAGGATTTACGTCGTTAAGTTGATTTCGCCCCCCTAGCCCCAGGGCTGTTTCATTCCCTCATTAAGCCCATATACTAAGAGAATGTTGTAAGATAATCAAAACAATGAGCTCTTCTTTGATTGAAAGACTCGGTGAAGTAAGGGATTTTCGTACTACTGACGGCAGACGACATCCGTTGTGGGTGGTACTGCTAATAGTCATCATGGGAACAATGAGTGGATACTTGGGTTACCGTGCCCTGGGAGATTTTGCACAACGTCACCGAGAAGATTTAATCGAAGCCTTGAAAATACCAAAAGGGCGTGTGCCATCTTACTCCACCATACGTCGTGTCATGATGGGTATAGATTTTGATAACTTTGCCAAGGTCTTTCTTGCGTTGGGCATCAGAGTATATCCAAATCAGTCCTGGAGAATGGTTAAGCATTGATGGCAAAAGGATCAGAGGCACAGTGAGCAATAGCAACACCAAATATCAGAATTTTATTTGCGTGGTGTCGGTATTCACTCATGATCAGGGTTTAGTATTAACTCAAAATCAGTTCGAGAACAAACATGGCAGTGAAATCAGTACAGTTCAAGCTTTGATTAAGACACTTCACTTAGAACAAGCAGTATTGAGCTTGGATTCTCTACACTGCCAAAAAAAACCTGCGACTTAATTATCAACAGTGGGAATCATTATGCCATCGCGGTAAAAAATAATCAGCCCAAGCTCTATCAACAGATTCAAGTCAATACACAATCAGCAGTGCCCCTGACAACTCATACTAGCATCGAGAAAAAACATGGTCGCCTCACCAAAAGACGTATCAGTGTGTTTGATGATTTGACTGGTATCACTAACCAATGGATTGGCTTGAAAACCCTAATTAAGGTTGAAAGAACAGGACAGCGAGGTAGACAAGCATATGTAATGGTTGCTTACTACATCAGTAGTTTGGTCGCTGATGCTGAGATTTTCGCACAAGGCATTCGTGGACATTGGGGAATTGAAAATCGCTTGCATTGGTCAAAAGATGTGGTTTTTAAAGAAGACCGTTCCTCCATCAAAGCAGCCCACGCTCCTGCCAATATGTCCATTATTCGTAGCATTGTTATTAATCTCCTACGTAGTAACGGTTTTTCATCTGTGACTATTGCTCAAAGATTAATTAGCAACAACATCCCCACACTTTTGGCACTTTTGCAATAATTTTGGGAATGAAACAGCCCTGGGGCTGGGGGGGATCTAATATCTTGCGGAAAACTTTGAAAACACGCCCTAGCCCCCCAAGCGAGCAATCCCTCGCTTGGGGGGCTAGGGGGGCTTTAACTTTCACCAGATGATCGCGCATTCATTCCTTAATTCAGCAACGCCCAAAAAAAAAGTGGCAAGTCACACTAGTGTTACTGATCCCAATTCTGGAAACTACGGCTACCCATCAATTTAATCTCCCCATCTCCCGATCTCCCCATCGCCCGATCTCCCCATCTCCCCATCTCCCCATCGCCCGATCTCCCCATCGCCCGATCTCCCGATCTCCCCACACGTCCCACACCTCCCACACTACCCGTTTGACCCTCAGGTAAAAAACCTACCCCTGTGGGCTACTCCCTGCTCCCTAAAACCAACACCTATCCTAATCAATCAGACGAAACACTTTCTTCTGCTTTTGAGCAGGTTGTTGTGATTGTTCTTGCTTAATTGTTTCTGGGTTGCTAGAGGGCTTCTGAGACTCTTTTGGCTCAGTTGATTCGCTAACTTTTGGTTTTTTCTCAAATACATTAACTCCTGCACCTTCTAACTCAATTACCCCTTCTGGAGAGACCCTGGCAATCTTTCCACTCAAAGCGGCTACCCAATCAGCAAAGCTATCCATCTTTTCTACTTGCTTTTTAAGGGTCTTGCGATTGAGTTCTGCCTGAACGGTTATGCCATTGTCCCCAGTCAGGAGTAAGGTAACTTTCTTGCCTTGCTCCGGTAAATTGGGTCTTTCGGTAAACTTGATGGTGATTTCGGGTTTTCTTCCTTGAATCATGATAACTTCATTGGGTTTAGTTTTAGGGCTTGGTTGAGGTTGATAGTCAGTTTTTTCTTCGGAGTAATGGGAATAGAAATTTGAGTCTTCTAGATTTACGTTAACTGGATGAGCTTCTTCTATGTAGAGTTGCTCTCCTACTCGTCTACAAAATAATTCCCAGAAATCATCCTTTTCTGCTGGTTGTGGCAAAGACCCCTGGAGACTTAACAAAAAAGGCTGCCATGGATAACTTTTGGCTTTTCCTCTAGGAGGCAGGTGATTGCGTTCTACATACATCACCACTGCTTCTGGCTTGACATCGTGAATTAAACCACGAACTCGAAACTGATCGACTCTTTCATCACTGGGAGAATGACGTAGAGTAGTTTTCCCCTCTAGGGGAATAAATTTTTTGATTTGAATTTGAGCCAGTTTTCCTGCCTTGGTGATGCGGAAATATACTCGCCAGAGATAGACTTTTTTCTCACCAAAAGAGGGGTTGGTACTTAATTTCTTCCACAAGGGTTGGTGCATATAGGCACTGAAGCTGATTCCTTGTTTGAGAACAAGAGTTCCTTTAACTGACCTATTAGGCTCTTGAGATGGGTTTGGGTCAAATCGCCCAAACAGATAGCCCAGAGCCGAAAACTCGGTTGGACGACTAGGAGGGGTAAAGGGGACAACAACTTCCATTGGATTGGTAATTAAGGAGCCATTATATTTTAGACTATCAAATCACAGCAATCAGATGGACTTAACTGGTTGAGTTTTACTTCCGATAATTTACTAAGGCTGTGGATATTGTTGAGGAAGAAGAGCTTACTCCCTGTTTTCAGCAGGAAAGGGAAACCCTGGAAAGCAAGGGGTCCCAGTGATTGAATCTGTCTAGGAATGGGGGTGACGAGGGTGTGCGATCGCCTTTTTGGTATTCAACCAGGATAACGTTGGCTCTACCAGCTCTGCTAGGTTTATGTATAATTTGATACATTTTTTGCCATGGAAGCAAAACTTACAGCACTTTTCAATAACTATTTCTGGTTTAGTCCTATAGTTGAGTAGATTAAAATTGCTAAACTATGGAATAATAATTAATTATATAGCATTTTTCAACTAAGTGATAAATGCTATAACACAAACAAAAAAAACATTATCATCACCACCCATGCTCCCATGATCAGATTAGGTTTGATTCCCACACTTTTATTACTCCCTTCTCAACCGACTTAATCTAGCCCATGTCAAGTTTTATCACCTCAATCACCGTAGAGATTCCCTCTTTAGTTTTCAAATTCGCAAACACAAAGGGTTTATCTCCTCGCATCTTTTTAGCATCCCGTTCCATCACCCCCAAATCTGCTCCCACCTGAGGTGCCAGATCAATTTTGTTAATCACCAGCAAGTCAGACTTGGTGATTCCTGGTCCTCCTTTACGAGGAATCTTATCCCCAGCAGCCACATCAATAACGTAAATAGTGAAATCTACTAGTTCTGGACTGAAGGTTGCTGCTAGGTTATCCCCTCCACTTTCTAGGAACACCAAGTCTAAATCAGTAAACCGATTTTCCAGCTGTTCAATGGCTGCCAAGTTCATTGAGGCATCTTCCCGAATGGCAGTATGGGGACAACCCCCTGTTTCCACACCCAGAATGCGATCGCTTTCTAGGGCCTGACTCCTAACTAAAAACTGGGCATCTTCCTGAGTATATATATCATTGGTGACCACAGCGATTTGATAAGAGTCTCGCAGCGCTTTACACAATGCATCTAATAGAGCAGTTTTCCCTGAACCAACTGGACCAGCAATCCCAACACGAAAAGTACTCATGTTAACTAACTTAGAGTTAATTTTAATAGTGTAGTTTATTTATGGTCATTAGCCATAAAAAAATTGTTAATTGCTAATGATAAATTAACAATTAACAATTGGCAATTGGCAATTTTAGATTTTTATTATAGCAATGGCTGTAATGGTGTTGGCAAATTTAAGGGATGAAGCGCGCAGCGCTATAACTATTGACGATTAAGGGGTCAAGGCACCGACTTGCTGTAAATCCAAAAGAAAAATTTTCTGAGTAGATGCTTCGTTTGATATAACAGCTGCATGAGATATCATCTCCAGAACACTGGCCTGACGGTAAGACTTCGGGATAGGTCGCATCATGTCTTGGGGTAACTCCACCAAATTGGGCAGATCATCCACAAAAATTCCCCAAAGTTCGGAGTCCCTAGGACGAATAATTACTAAGAACCTTTGGTTAGGGCTTCGGTGAGGTAAACTACCATCGCCCAACTGCTGATGTAAATCCCAAACTTTAATCGTATGCTTGCCTAGCTGAACTAATCCCATGGTTTTCATCTCCCGGCTGATTTCAGTGGTAAAATTTACCACTTTCAGGACATCCCTAATCCCAAGACATAGGGAATAGTCAGCAATCTTAAAAACCATGAATTTGTCTGGCTTTGAATTATTGTCTAACATCGCCTTTATTTAACCTTATTATAGCTATTAATATTTAGGAAAAGGGAAACTTTTATTTTTTTGATAATTTGTTAGGCTAAAAAATTTTACGTATTAATGATAAATTAATAATTAAAAATTACCAAATCATTCCAGGATATAGGGTTGAATATACTGTTGATAATACTTAGGCAGTATATAGCGTTTATCTGATATCTTGCACCATTGTCATTAATCGTAGGGTGGGCAGTGCCTACCAACGTGGTTTGCAAGCTTCATTATCTGTCTGATGCACTGCCCACCCTACATGAACTATTACCTATTAGCTATTACCTATTACCTATTAGCTATTACCTATTAGCTATAGCAGAAGTCAGAAGTCAGAAGTCAGAAGTCAGAAGTCAAACTCTTGCGCTTACTTAGGTTTGAGACTTTTGTCATGTACTAACTGCCCTGGCGACTGCTATATTACCTATTAGCTATTACCTATTAGCTATTACCTATTAGCTATTAGCTATTACCTATTACCTAAAATCCCGAAATTGTGTACCTCATAGCTATGAGAATTGCTATAGTCTTTATTCCCCCTACTCCCTACTCCCTACTCCCTACTCCCTACTCCGTTATTGAGGGTGAAATGGGCTCAACAACATCGGTTACTGTTGTCAACAATTTGTGTTCCAAATAGGGCTTAGTGATATAAGCCTTTGCCCCCAACTGTGCAGCAATCAAGCGGTGTTTATCGTTACTGCGGGAGGTGAGGATGACTACAGGAATATCTACCAAAGCCGGGTCTTGCTGGCAGTGTTTGAGAAATTCAAACCCATTCATGCGAGGCATCTCAATATCACAGATCACTAACTGTATATCTTTCTGATGCTGTAGTTGCTCAATGGCTTCATAACCATCCTGGGCTTGAAACACTTGATAGCCATTCTTTCCCAAGGTCATGGCTAGAGTTTGGCGCAGGGTGATCGAGTCATCTACCAGGAGTACCTTTGGCTTATGTCTGACCCAGAACGGTTCAACCAATGAAGGTGGAAGCTGCTTTCGTGAAAGGGTTTCCATTGCTTGGGTGGCTTGGTCATCGCTTTTGCTTTCAACCTTCAATGTGCTAACCTTTAACCTTTGACTGCCATCGGTCCGCTGGTCAGATAGGTACTGGATCAATTCAGTCCCATCCAGCACCAGTGTTAACCGACCATCCGCTAGAATACTGCCCCCATTGACATAGGGGGGTGGCACAATCATTGTCCCCAAAGGACGAATCACCAACTCCTGGTCTCCGAGCAGTTGCTCTACTTCCAGACCGACAAGCTGATCCTGGTAATGGATCAGAATGATTGGTCTAATCGTCTGTTTAGGAACAACAGGCTGATGGGGATGGGTTACTGAGAATGGAGAAGCCAGAGAGGAATAATCTAGGATTTGCCCAAGTTGGTAGACTTTAACCAGTTGCTGATCACTCCCGGTACCCAAGTGAAGCACTTTACCATCTTCCCAACTTCGGAGCTGGTGTTCCTGAGGAATAATAATTTGCTTGACTTGATCAGTGATCAACCCATAAACTTGCTTCCCAGCCTGGCACAGGAGTAACTTACCTATGGTTAAACTCAGGGGAATTTGTAGTCTAAATCTGGTGCCAAGGTCGGGAGAAGAATCAACCTGGACGGAACCCCTCAGAGCTTTGACCTGGTTTAGGACAACATCAAGACCAACACCTCGTCCAGAGAGGTTATTCACCCCAGAGACAGTGGAAAAGCCTGGTTCAAACAACAAATTCCTCAGCTGAGCCTCACTGAGACTATTACTCTGTTCGAGGTCGATCAGTTCACGTTCTACGGCTAGTTGGCGAATCCGTTTAAAATTCAACCCTGGCCCATCATCTTTGACTTCAATCACCAAATGTCTGCCCCGATGGCAAGCAGTGATTTCAATTAATCCGTTTTCTGGTTTGCCCTGTTGTTGCCGTAGAGCAGGAGTCTCAATGCCGTGGTCAAAAGCATTACGCACAAGATGCAGCAGGGGGTCGTACAGTTTCTGGGCAACAACTTTATCCACTAAAACATCATTACCAGAGATTTTTAGCTCTACCAGCTTATGGTGGGAGGCTGACAACTGCTTGAGGACAGGGGGGAAACGACTAAATATTTCCCCTAAAGGCAACATCCGAGCCTCCATCAAGACATCACGATGGTTGGTTAACAACCGACGTTGTTGTTCGAGAGTCTTACTGGATTGGGTGGTGAACAGCTCAATGTCATAGGCAGCTTCTGTTAATTGTATAGCGTCTTCTAGAACTGACTGAATCAGAAGCTCGGGTGTACTATAACGCTTTAGTTCCAGGTCATCGAAATAGTCTGTATCAAGAAGGTTAGTGGGTTGAAGGTTAGTGGGTTGAAGGTTAGTGGGTTGAAGGTTAGTGGGTTGAAGGTTAGTGGGTTGAAGGTTAGTGGGTTGAAGGTTAGTGGGTTGAAGGTTAGTGGGTTGAGAGCGTAGCGTGGCCTTTTGGTCAAGGTTGGCAGTAGGATTGGGGTTGGTAGCAAAGTTTTCCTTTAAACCTTCAACATGAAACTTGCTAACCTGCAAGGTTTTTTCTGCCCAAGGGTAGGAGGAAAAGCTAGGATTTGAGTCGGTAGCAAAGTTTTTGTTTAAACCTTCAACCTGAAACTTGCTAACCTGCAACCTTTGCCTAATCTGCTTTTGTTGCATCAAAATAAACAGGCGGTCGTACCAATCTTGCAGTTGGTCGAGCACTTGCTGATGTTGGTGGACACGATCTTGGAGTACTCGCACTGCCGCCAGCAGTTGTTCATTTTCAAGCAACTGGCGGTTTTGGTTGGTTAGTAATTCCCCAATTGTGTAATTCAGGTATTCTAGATGCTCAATATTTATCCGCACAGTACCAGATTTATCCCTAGATGATGGCGTGCTTGGATGTTGGTTGGAGGGAGTTATGGCGAGATGGGAAGAGTTTAGAGGAGAATTTATAGTGTTGCCTATGGGCGGGATGATCTCGTCTGTGATCACTTCGGGCTCTTGTGCTTCTTCTTTGTTTTCATTATCTCCATCAATCATCCCCATGTTGTGCAAAACAAAATTTTTTTCTGTGCCAACTTCTTGCTCAGGGGAGGCTATCTCTCCATCCAAGACATCTATTTCTGTTTGCTCCGACCTCTGCAATTCTTTACTTTGATCAGAGGTTTGGTCATCTAGTGTAGTTGACCCTCCCCAGATCATTTCCACAAGCTGGGACTGTTTGCTTGTTTTAGATTCTGGATGAGTAACGGAAGAATTATTAACAATACCTTCTTCTTGTTTTACTCCCGGCTCAACCGGATTAAGGTCTTGTTCTTTTCCGTTGTCCAAGACAGAAGATTGATTGTGAATTATCAATTGTGAATTTGGAATTGAAGACCTCAGGTCAGCTAGTTGTTGCAGAGCCATAGAAGGTTGACCACCTTGAGTCCTATCCCCTTCTAGCACTGCTGCTTGTGCTGCAACGAAATCACACAAAGCCGTCTTGGCAATAGTTACCACCTGTTCGGGATGGTTGTCTAGGGCTGCGATCGCATTTTTGGCAATAGCGGCAAACCCTGGTAAATTAAGAGATTGCCCTAACCCCAAGAAAATGTCTGCTTGGTTGCGAACTGTGATGCTGATTTCAGTGGGATTGTCACTATTTAGGGCAGCTTGGATTAAGTCTAATCCTTGGCTAACCCCCACTTCAAAAATGGACTGGGTGACGTCGAAGCCCAATTCTACTGAGGTGGGCAGATAGGATTCGAGACCAAAACAGTCCCCCAGCTTCTCTTGGAGTTGGGCAACAACAGCAGCAGTTCGATTCTTGATTTCGGTGTCATCGATTTGCCCCCCTGTGAGTTCAGCGGTCAGAGGTAGGCGGAGACACTCATAAGCTTGAAACAGTAAGGCTTCAATTTCTGGATTAATGGACAAGTCCGGGTTAAACAGAGCTTTAAAAACATCCTCCAAGGAGTGAGCTACCGTGGCAATTGTTTCCAAGCCAATGCTAGCTGCTGCGCCTTTGAGGGTATGGGTAGTGCGCATCAAGTTGTTGACTTTATTGATGCTATAGTGTTCTGACAAACTCAGCAAATCGTTTTCCAAGACTTGCAGCAGTTCCGGTGCTTCCTGGAGAAAGTAGCGATAGCTTTGCTCACGAATTTTTGGGTCATTAGTCATTAGAGAAGTTGTCAAGTGGGTGACGTATTTTTGTCAATGGTTAATCGGAGTAGGGAATCGGGAATCGGGAATCGGGAATCGGGAATCGGGAATCGGGAATCGGGAATCGGGAATCGGGAATCGGGAATCGGGAATCGGGAATCGGGAATCGGGAATCGGGAATCGGGAATCGGGAATCGGTATAAAACAAAATATCTCTACCGGATTAGACTAAAAAATGCTCGGATCATTAGTGATTAGTGTTTTAATTAAACCCTCTATTTAATTGGTTTTTGTTTAAACAATAATTGCCAATATTAACTAAGTTTTTGTTTAAAAGTTAGTTATCATCATAAAATCCAATCAAAAATATATATTCTAGTCTATTTTTGCCTTTTGCCTTTTGCCTTTTGCCTTTTGCCTTTTGCCTTGCTAAAATTAATCTTAGCAAGGCAAATAACTACTCAACCTTGAACTGGTCAGCACTGGCTTGAAGATTCTGAGCCATGGCGAGGAGTTCTTGGAAAGAGGTAGAAATTTCTATGGCATCCTCAGAAGTCTTGTTGGCAATTCCTGCAACCTCAGTCATGGTTTGGGTCACTGATTGGAACTCTTCGGTCTGTACCTGGGTTGCTTGGGTAATACCGTCTACGAGCTGGCTGATTTGGCTGGTGGCTTCAACAATGGCATTGAGAGTTAGACGGGTATCTTGTACCATTGCGGTTCCTTGGGCAACCTGTTGAATACCTTTATCCATGGCTGTAGATACCTCAGCAGTACTCTTCTGGATCTCCTGCACCAACTGCTCGATCTCAGTGGTGGCTTCCGCTGACTGACGGGCTAGAGAACGCACCTCATCGGCAACAACTACAAAACCCCGTCCATACTCACCGGCTCTTGTGGCTTCAATGGCTGCATTCAACGCTAGCAATTGGGTCTGATTAGTAAAGTTGCTAATCAGGTTCACTACCCTCGAAACCTTCTGGGAGGATTCGCTCAGGCGCTTGAGCCGTTTGCTGGTTTCTGCCACTGTCTCCCGGATTTCCAGAATTCCATCTACGGTACGGTTCATGGCGGCATCCCCTGCTTGGAGGGTTTGGTTAGCGGTTTGGACTGCCACTTCTACCTGTTGAGCACTCTGACCTACAGCTTCTGTAGAATTAACCATGGTCTGGATGTGCTCTAAGACTTCACCGAGAGCCATAAATTGTTGCTGGGCTTGGGCTGTGAGCAAAGCAATGGAGGATTCCCTGTCAACAGACGTTTGGGCAACTTTCCTGGAGGCTTGCTGGACTTGAGTCACGATCCGGCGCAGGCTTTGTAAGGTGTTGTTGTAGGCATCAGCAATGGTACCTACTTCATTGTTGGTTACCGGAGCTCGGACAGTGAGGTCTCCTTCTAGAGCTGGCCGCACTGCTGAGAGCAACTGCATTACCTCCCGCTGTACCGCTTCTTTGTCGGCTTTCTCCCGTTGTGCGGCATTGGTCAGCTGCTGGGACTGGTTCTGGATTTGTGCCAGATACTCAGCCTGTTGCAGGGCTGCCCCCACTTGCACCCCAATCTGAGCCAGGGCGTTGAGTTCAAACTCTTGCCAGTTACGAGCACCAGTATTTTGGTAGGTAGCCAGTAAACCCCATAAGGTTCCTTCTAGAAAAATTGGTGCCAGCATATAAGCCTTAACCTCATATTGCTCCAAGGTTTCCAGGTAACCGTCAGAATAACCAAAGGTGTAAATGTCATCAACTGCCACGCTTTCACGATTGCGATACCGACCTCCCTGGGTGTCTTGTAGATAAGTATCGGGCCAGAAGGCTTGGATATCCGCTCCCACCCATGGTAACCAACCGGTGGCAACTGCCTCAGCCACAAACTCACCAGTCCAATCAGGATTGAATTGATAGAGGGCTACGCGATCGCATTTGAGCAACTGCCGGACTTCTTGGGTTGTGATACCATAGATTTTAGTTACCTCCCGAGACTGGAATAGCTTACCGACTATTTTGGTTACCCCCTGAGCAATAAAAGCCGCTTTGGTGAGTTGGCTAGATTGGGCTCGCAACTGATCTAGGTAATGGGATCGCTGCAAGGCTAATCCCAGGGAATTACTAATCTGGAGCATGAGGGTGACATCAGTATCTTGCCACTGACGGGGTCCCGTATTTTGGTAAGCCGCCAGCAGCCCCCAGAGCTTTTCACCTTGGAAAATCGGCATAATCAGATATGCCCTGGCTTGGTATTGTTCCAGAGTGTTGATGTAGCAAGGAGAGAAACCAATGGCATAGATGTCATCAACCTGCTTGAAGCGGTCACCTCGGGCGAAGTCCCCACCCTGGGTTTCTTGCAAGCAGGTATCAACATTAGACAGAGAATTAACACTCAGGACTGTAACTGTGCAGCGCTCAGAAGCCGTTGTATCCACCTTCAGGCGGTCGTCTCTTTCTTGTTCAGTGATTAGGGAAAGCCAGCCAGGGGCAACGGATTCCGCCACAAACTCACCACTCCAGTCGGAGTTGAAGCGATAGATCACTACCCGGTCAGCTCCCAACACTTGCCGCAACTCTTTGGTAATGCTCTGGAAGACACTGTAAACATCTACAGACTGGGACAAATGGTTGCTAAGGCTTGCTACTACTCGCTCCCGCACAGCAGCTTGGCCAAGCTGGTGGGATTTGGCTTCTACTTGATTCAGGTAGCTCAATTGCTGTAGGGCTACCCCAAAGTGCAGGGCAATCTGCTTGGCAAAATCAATCTCATACTCCTGCCATTGACGGGGCTGACTGCATTGGTTAATGCACAACAATCCCCACAAATCAGGTCCTTGAAGTAGGGGCACAACCAGATTAGCCCGGACTTGGAACTGAGCCAGCAGCTCAATATGGCAATCGCTCAGTCCGGCATTGTAGACATCAGCAACCGCTTGCACACGTCCTTCGGTATAGTGAGGGGCATACTGTTCACCAAAGCAGTGGTCGGTAACTTTGGTTCCTAGCATGGCATCGTAGCCTGATGCCACATCCTCAGATACCAATTCCCCATCATCAAAGCCAGAGTTAGGGTAAAACCGAAATACACCCACCCGGTCAACCTGAAGAAGCTTGCGAATTTCGATAGCGGTTGTCTTGAAAATGGTATCCAGGTTTCGAGACTGACGGATCTTGTTGATGATTCCAACTACCGCTCGCTCCATCCGTGCGATTTTAGCTACCTGGGTAGATTTTGCCTCTACTTGGGCCAGGTACTCTGTTTGTTGTAGGGCAACTTCAAAGTGTAGGGCAATCTGCTTGGCAAAATCAATCTCATACTCCTGCCATTGACGGGGCTTACTGCATTGGTGAATGCATAAAAATCCCCAGAGTTCAGTTCCTTTACGCAATGGCACCACCAGGTTAGCCCGGACTTGAAACTGAGCCAGCAGCTCAATGTAGCAATCGCTCAGGTCCCCATTGTAGATATCAGCAACTGCGTGTACTCGCCCTTCGACATAGTGGCGGGAATACTTTTGACTAAAGCAATGGTCGTGAATCTTCTTACCCAGCATCCTATCGTAGCCATTGACCACATCTTCCGACACCAACTTTCCATCATTAAAATCGGAGTCAGGGTCAAAGCGAAACAGACCCACCCGGTCAGCCATCAGGAGCTTACGGATTTCTATGGTTGTGGTCTTGAAAATGGTATCCAGTTTCCGAGATTGCCGGATCTTGTTGATTATTTTGACTGCTGATTTTTCTAGGTCTGCAGCCAATAGCAGTTGGCTGGATTTTGCTCGCAGTTGCTCAAGATACTCCGTTTGCTGGAGGCCAACCCCAAATTGTCGGCCCATCTGAGCTAGTATACCCACCTCCATTTTCTGCCAGTGACGAGGGCCATTGTTCTGGTAAGCTGCGAGTAAACCCCACAGGGTTTTCCCTTGCAGAATCGGTACAATCACATAAGCTTTAGCCTGAAATTGCTCTAACAGGTCAATGTGACACTGATCGTAATTAACCAAGTAAATGTCATCAACGGCTAAGGTTTCATTATTGCGATACCGACCGCCTTCGGTGTCCTCCAAATAGGTATCGCGCCAGACTTTTTTAATACTCGGTTCAACTAACGGTATCCAACCGTGTGCCACATCCTCAGCCACAAACTCACCACTCCAGTCAGGATTGAAGCGATACACAGCCACGCGATCGCACTTCAGCTGCTGCCGGATTTCTTTAGTAGCAGTTTGGAAAACATTGTTCAAGTCGGAACTCTTAAGTATCTTATCAAGCAACCGACTGGCTATTTTTTCCCCCTCAACAGCAATATCCAGTTGCTCCGATTTCTCCTGTAGCTGGGCTGCCATGTCCAATTGCTTGAGAATACTACTGAGACGGTCACTGAGTAGTGACAGCAGCACCACGTCACTATCAAGCCAGCGCCGAGGGCGAGAGTTTTGGTAAACGGCAAATAAGCCCCAGAGGTGTTCACCATCAAAGATTGGGGCTATAATATAAGCATTGGTCTGGTATTTTTCTAAGGTTTCAATGTAGCACTGTGAAAAACCAGCGGCATAGATGTCGTCAACTCGCTGTACCTGCTGACTTTTGAAATAGCTGCCCCCTTGTGTCTGCTTTAAATAGGTATCGGTATTGGGGCTGGCAACGGATCCGATTTGCTTGACCGTACAGCGCTTAGAGGACAATAGATCTGGTGATGTCAGGTTAGGATTTTGCTTTTGGTCTTGGAGCAGGCTCACCCAACCCTCTGCAACCGACTCAGCCACAAATTCACCACTCCAGTCAGGATTGAAGCGATAAACCACTACCCGATCAGCCTTGAAAAATAGGCGCACTTCTTGACAAATGTTGCCATGGGCAATATTGGGATCAGAAGACGGTGGAATTGTGGCCAAGATTTGAGCCAAGACCTTTTCCTGCTTCACCTGCTCTCGCCGTCGGGTAAAAGATTCCACTGGCTGTAGACTTAGCCTCAGTTCAGTAACAACTTGGTAGAGCAGACTAATGTCAGCTTCCTGCCATTCCCGGGAACCAGAACATTGCTGCACCACCAGTAAGCCCCACAATTGCCCATCGATCAAAATCGGTAGACTTAAGCTGGCTTTGACCTGGAATCGTTCTAGCAGTTGGAGTTGAAACGGACTCAGAGCCCGGTCATTAATATCATTAAGGGCTACAACTTCCTGTTCCTCGTAGGCTGAGGGATTCTCTGCCCCAAAAGCAATCACTGGTAGGTACTCCCCCTGACTGGGAGTATAGCCACCCACCATCGACTCAACTAGCACTGTACCCCGATTCTCGGACTGGAAGCGAAAAATCAAGGCTCGGTCTACCCGTAAACCCTGACTAACCTCAGTCACTGTGGTTCTCAACAGGGCATCACTAGTTTCTGCTTTGCGCATCTGAGTGGCCAGGTGGAATAACCACTGCCGCTCACCCTTGCAGTGTTGCTCAATATCCACGGCTAGGTGGAACTTCACCCCGGTAGGTGTCCCCTTGCCATTGCCATTACTCGATGATTGATTAAGTTGGGACTTAGAACTGAGTATTTCCTCAGATTGATCAAATTTCTCAAATTGTGGCATAGTTATAGTTTCGGTTTGTTCAACATCTGGTAATGGTAAAATTTCCGACCATGATGGCATCTCAGAGGCAATCGAGTCGGTAGTAACCCTGCCAATCGACTGTTCAATGGGCAGAGTTAGTGACGAGCTTGCCAACCAGTCATAATTGGTTTGATGGGATTGATTTGGTTGATCAAAACTCGTCATAATTGCCCTGATCAATTGCCAGATCTCGGAGGAGGCTAAGTCGAAAAACCTCAAGACTCCCCTCCCCAAGACTCCCCTGCTTGATGTGTCTGCCATAGGGGACACTGAGTAATAGCCGTGACATCCAAGACTGCACCGCCATTCCCAGGTAGGTACCCCAGGACAAAAGGCAGTAACCTAGGAGGAAATAAGCCAGAAGCCGGTGGCTGGAGTTGCTCCAATTCATGTAACTCAATATCATTTACTTGCGACACCACCAAACCCACAGACTGGTCATTGACCTGAACCACTATTGCCACAGGAGATAGGGAAACTTGCCCTTGCTCCGACAAAGGTGGATAGCCAAGCAGCTGGTTTAGGTCTACCAACCAGAGCATTTCTGAGCGCCAATTACCAATTCCCAAAATGCAACTGGGCATTTCCGGCACCAGCAGAACGTCCGGCAGATTCACCCTGATAATTTCTGTAATCTGCTCTAGGGGCAACAGAATACTATCCTCAAAGCCAAGAGGAAAACGCAGCAACCGCACTCGGGTTTCTGGGGTTAGTGGATCTAAATTCAGTAGGTCAAGATTGGTTTGTGTTACCACTGGGTCAAGGGAGTTCAACATTATCTAATACCTAAGACCTAAGACCTAATACCTAAGACCTAATGCCTAACAATTGCTGGATTGTTTGTATTAGTTCTTGTTGGTTTATCGGTTTAGGTAAATAGGCATCAGCTCCCAGCATCGAACCCCAGAGTTTGTCGGCATCAGTTCCTTTAGTTGAGCAAATCACCACTGGGATGGTTTGGGTGTTGGAATTAGTCTTGAGTTCCCGGCACAGTTCAAACCCGCTTTGTCCTGGCAAAATAACATCAACAATCACCACATCTGGTTTCTGGGACTGGAGTTTGATCTGGGCATCCTCACTACTTGTGACACTAACTACCTTGAGACCAGCTTCTCTGAGGTAACCACTTAGCATCTCATTTTCTGTCAAGCTATCTTCAACCAAAAGGACTGTAGTCATAATTTATTTTGAATATAAAAGTATTGAGTATGTTATTTTTTTTTTATATATTATAACTAGTAAATATTATTTATATTATAATATATTTGCCCTGATTTGCAATTTTTTTAATTTACCATAAAAAAAATTAATAATTAGTACTTTAATAGGTATACTCAATTAATTGTGATAATTTTTTATCGAAAGTTCCCTACTCCCTACTCCCTGTTCACTTTGCTAAAGTATTAAAGTAAGTAGTCAACCGGACAGGATATTACGACTAACCCCGAGATACCTTTGTAGAATTGTCAATACCTTTGACCGAGTAATAGGCTTTGCTAAAAAGTCTGTAGAACCGACCATCTTTGCCCGCACTCGGTCTACAATTCCGTCATTACTGGTGACCATAATCACTGGCGTGTCTTGAAACACCGAAACCCGACGAATTTGTGCACAGACTTCATACCCGTTTAAAACTGGCATGACCAAATCCAAGAAGATCAGCTGTGGTTTGCACTTTAGCAAGGTCGGCAAGGCTTTGATGGGGTCTTGAACATTGATAAATCGATAGCCAGCATTGGCAAGAATTTGACTCATGGTCAGCCGATCGATGTGGCTGTCTTCGATATAAACTACCAAGGGACTAGCTGGTAATGTCATTACTGGTCCTCCAAACCTTCGAGCATTTTCTGGCATTGGGTTAGTGGCTTTAGTAAAGTGAGTATCACAGCGCCAGTCCCCAACCTCGATCAGACCCATCACCTGATCTCGGATGTAGGGCATGATTGATTGGGCCAGAGCCAAAAGATTCTGTTTCAACTTGAGAGCTAAATCCCTCAAAGTGCGATCGCCATCCACCAAGGTAGTTAGATTGTGGTAGGCAAGTAATGAGGTCTGCTGTCGCAATTTGTCAGCATCCCAGATCACCGGAGCCAAAGAAGGGGAAATATTTACCAAACCAGCCTGTTGCCAAGGCTCCCAAGCAAGGCTTGCCTGTTGCCAAATCTGATCAGCTCGAATTACTACCAACTTTGAATCAAAGGTTAAATCAGACGTTGAATCAGAGGTTGAATCAATAGTGTCTTGAGGAATCTGCCTGTAAGTTAGTTGCTCTGATGAACCACAGCGGAGTTGTTCCTGCCGTTGGATGATATCGAAAACTATTTCTGTACAGTTGCCAACAACAACCGACCTCATCTGTTTTAGCGGTACTTTCCCCTGTCTGACTAGTTCTGCTAGAGATGGGTAATCCCAATACACCGGCTGAACCGACGATCCCTGACACACAGGAAATGCTGATAGTTCTGGGCAGTGTACAGACAACTGCCGACACCAACGACGAATCGGATGCATTTTACTAGCACCCCCAATCAAACGACCCAAGTGGAAAGAAAGACTCCACTGCTGACCGTGGGGATCTTTAATCTTCAACCGACCAGTCAATTGCGCCTTTGCGCAAGCTTGAATCTGTTGTGCCAGTTTGTCGGTAGTCAATAATTTGTCAGTCGTCATTGGTGTCTCTATGGATATATAGCAATGCCACTAGTAATTAGTAACTATTAACTAACAATTAAAAATGAATAATTAACAAGTAATAATCATAGTTTTATAGCGCCTCTATTAGCACCGATGTTGTCAATAGTTCCTGTTTTAATTAATACCTAGATACCTAGATACCTAGATACCTAGATACCTAGATACCTAGATACCTAATAGGTAATATTGTGAATTATAATATTGTGAATCCTGATATTGTGTATAGTTTTCAGAACTTACGCAGCCACTATATTTGTATATTGTTTACAAAATATCGGGTTTTTCGCCCAGTTTTCCGTAAATCATGGTTTTGTAGGAATGCACCAAACTGGTAATGTTAGCAGACAAGTCAAGCCAAGGTTGTGGAGATGCACCATTATCGAGTTTCACTAACCATAAGCAAAACCCGGTTAGCCAAAATGAAGGTAAATTAGTAGCTGACCTTGATAAATTTTAGCTTCATTAAGGTTGTTTTTTAAATAAAATTAATTAAACTTAACTTTATTTATTCTGGCTTAATCATAACTATGATATAAGTCTTAAGATACGCTAATTGTCGTAGGATACTTTGCTAACTAGAAAATCTAGCATCTCTCAGTAACATCAGCAACAAAATATAGCTAACTTTATTAAGTCTTTAAAAAAAGGATTATTTATTTTCAAAAGAATTAACTGCGAAATAATCGTGTGTACTGAGTTTCGTGAGCCATACTTGCCAGGGCTAATCCCCAGCCACAACTACTTAATTTTTCATCCGCCAAAGTTAAAACATCTTCGGTGGTCAGAGTAAGTCTATGGTTGAGTGCTAGGAGTAGCTGTTGACCAACGGTTTGACCAAGGGGAATCACTTTGACCCCAGCACCGATCACATTAGATGCCCAGCTATGTAAGTAACCTAAGACTGTGGCTGTAATGTCAATGTGCCAGTGAGCAGCCCCAATCCCAAACGCGATCGCATAATTACAGGGTTGACCCACAGCTGATGCTACATCGTGTAGAGAGATTACATTTGCTTCAGAGGTTACATGAGTTCTCTCCACAATGGTTTCACTGGGTGGGTGCAAATCCAGCAGTAACCGCATCAACGAGTTACCCATCTGCCAACTTTGCGTCCGCAATTCAGCAGTTTCCTTAGCAGCACTTACCCAAGCATTCCAGTAGTTCAAACCCTCTAAATCCCCTTTGCCATAACTTTCGTAAGCTCGGACCATAACATAACCTTCTAATCGAATGGCTCCATAGCGCAGTTGATGCTCTAGCCACTGGTGCAGAGTAGCCTGGTTGTGAATCACACCAATATCAACTAAAGTTTCCAAACCCTCAGAATAGCCGTAAGCACCTACTGGTAGTACGGGACTAGCCAGTTGCAAAAGATTCAACAAAGAATTAGGGACTAGGGGATCTAAATGCATTCTTGCTTGTTGCTTATTGCCATAGTGCACTGTCTGTACATCATACCGAATCCCAATCCCACCCTCCTTCAGGATTGAAGAAGAGACCGAAGAGGGGGAAGAGGCACCAGTAACAACTGAGTAACATGTTTCTCCTGATCGAGACCTGCTCGATCCTGTCATCCATTACATCGGTTAAACCATCCCTTGCCCCTCTAGCAATGAGGAGTTACCCCCCTAAATATATATATAGTGTGTATTTTTATCTCAAAACACTACATGTATGGTTTTTGGGGACTATCCACATAACTCCTCAAAATTTCCAAAAAAAGTTTGCCCAAACCCTTGACACCGCTTGTAGTATTTATGTAGTATATAAACAGAGCGCAGAGGAAAGAGTCAAAAAGCTCGAATCCAAAAGCTTACACCGAACCTTGACAACTAAATATGTAACATACCTTTTGATTCATGTTTGGATATAACTGTGTTTGCTCATCACGTGGGGATAGACCCTTGGGTTGATTCCCCACAGAGTGAACTCAAAGATTTATCTAAAAGATTGATCTAAACTCCAACGGATAAACTGCTCAAGTCCTGGGGCTGTAGCTCAGACGGTCAGAGCGCCTGTCTGTCGAACAGGAAGTCGCGGGTTCGATTCCCGTCAGCCTCGCTGTCTTGATGCAGTCGCTCATGGGGGAAACCCCCAAGACCGTAATGGTGCGTTTTCCGTAGGCGAATTAAATTCGCCACGGGTCGCACCTCTGCATCGCTCTTTGCAGTCGCTTTTATCGGTTGGAGGTGCAAATCCTGCTCCAATCAGTGACTCCAAGCAGTGACTCCAAGCAGCGTAGCTCAAAGGTAGAGCGTCTGGCTCATAACCAGGTGGGTGCGGGTTCAAGTCCCGCCGCTGCTACCACATACGGAGATGGTGTAACTGGCAACATGACGGTCTCCAAAACCGTTGATCTGAGTTCAAATCTCAGTCTCCGCGCTCCCGTGCCGTAGGCAAATTTGGTTAAGCCGCTTGCCTTTCAAGCAGGTGATTGCGGGTTCGATCCCCGTCGGCACGATGAATGCCCTGTAGCTCAGTTGGAAGAGCAGCGAGCTGTTAACTCGATGGTCGCGGGTTCGATCCCTGCCAGGGCAGTCAGGAGGGGTTTGATCTTTCTCCTTTGTATCCCCCGGTAGCTCAGTTGGGTAGAGCGCTCGCCTGAAAAGCGAGAGGTCGTCGGTTCGATGCCGACCTTGGGGGGCTGTCACTTGCTATTGCAAGTGCTCAATGCCGGATGGACGATTGGCAAGTCGCCGTGACTCTGAATCACGGAGAGGTTGGTTCGAGTCCAACTCCGGCATTCTATTGTTGAAGGTTAAGCAGTTGAAGGTTAACCGGTTGAAGGTTAACCGGTTGTAAGCTTTAACCAAACAACCTACCCTACTTCGGACGCCAAAGGCGAACAACCAAACAACCGTAGGCCTTAAGGCCACGCGATCGCGTTCAACCTTCAAACCAAATCAATTTTGATAGCAACTTGGTATCAAATATGCTCCTGTAGCCCAATTGGCAGAGGCGACCGTTTTAAAAACGGTCAGTTGTGGGTTCGACTCCCACCAGGAGTACTAACGGGGTGTAGCGCAGTTTGGTAGCGCGCTTGCTTTGGGAGCAAGATGTCGCAGGTTCAAATCCTGTCACCCCGACTTTACCCCTGTGATGCAATTGGTAGACATCACTCCCCCAGAACGAGTGTCTTGCAGGTTCAAATCCTGCCAGGGGTATCGCAGGGATGGAGCAAGAGTAGGCTCGCCAGGTTCATACCCTGGAAATCAGTGAGTGCAATTCTCACCCCTGCCACCAATTTGCAGCCATGATGTAATATCATCTCTGGTTGAATACTTATTATTGAAAGTTATTGAAAGGGGTTTGTCAAGTAAAAACTATAAAGTAACAAATAATAAATAACAAATAACAAATAACAAATAACGTAAGCTATCAGCTATCAGCTATCAGCTTATGCGGGATGCTTAATGGGCTTTTTACCAGACTTTCAATTGTCATTAATGTCGAACTATTCAATTCTACCGTTTGTGGGATGCGCACGGTACGCGAACGAAGTTTATTTTAATCTGACGGCTGACAGCTGAGAGCTGAATGCTGACACTAACACCATGGTTGACAAGTGATGAGCTAGGAGATACAAATGAAGAGATAAGGAGGGTAAAATGACAACTATGACTGTCACAGATGCTCTAGCAGAGTTGACCTTGCTGCAAAAGCGCATTGACTCAGCCAGAGCAGCTTTGGACAACAACACCTTAATTTCTGTGGTTGAAGTCGGTCAAGTGCCAACAGGCTTCAAATCACGAGAAGATTATGAGATAAAAGCTAAAGCAGCTTTGCAAAAAGTGGATGCCTTGATTGCCAGAAGGCGGACGATCAAGAGAGTAATTGTCTTATCCAATGCGTCTACAATGGTTACGGTTGCTGACCAAGAGATGACTGTGGCAGAAGCCATTGAGATGAAGATGTTTATCATGTATTATGAAGCAGTTATCGGTACTATGCAGTCAGCATATACTAAAACCCTGAATCACTATAAGACGGCACAAGCACGAGTCAAAGACAGACTTGATAAACTAGCTCTAGAAGTGCTAGGACAGAATGCATCGGTTGGTTCACAGAAGTATCAATCCTTGTCAGATAGCTTTCTAGCTAGAGAAGGGGTTGAACTACTGGATCCTACTAACCTGGCTGAAGAACTTGAAAGACGACAAACCTTTATTGAACAGTTCAAGTCAACAGTTGATCGAGTACTCTCGATCAGCAATGCTAGGACAATGATCGAAATTCCTGATTAAAATGGTGATGCGTGCTGGTCACTCGAAAATCTCTAAATTTATGGTTTTTAAGTAAGATGGATAGCTCAAATTGGTAGAGCATATGATTTGTAATCATTGATTGTTGGTTCAAATCCGACTCCATCTTAAGCTAAATTTAAAGGTCAAAGGTTAACGGTTAACCCTTAAACCTCAATCATCAAACCTTAGCTTATCAACCTTCAAACCATAAAAGTCAACCATCGATAAAATCCAGGGACTATGGTTTTAGGTTCCATAAAACCTTGAGGTTTCCACCTGGCTGAGTGGTCAGCATTCTCATTATTCAGCAACAATTATGACAATCTATTTTTACGGTACTCGCCAAAAACCCTATGGTTGTTTTTCCAACTTCTCCCGACATGGCTTTGAGCTAGATGAATTGTGGTGGGCGACTAGTGAGCATTTCTTCCAAGCCCAAAAATTTGTGACTACTGATTCCTCTTGGTATGACAAAATACGTGAGGCAAAAACACCAAAGGAAGCAGCAAAAATGGGACGCAATCGCTCTCATCCTCTTCGTGATGATTGGGAAAAAGTCAAAGATGAGATTATGCAGCGAGGAGTGTTACAAAAATTTGAAACCCATGGTGATCTTCGCCAGTTACTACTTGCTACAGGTGATCAGCTAATTGTTGAGAATTCACCCATAGATTATTACTGGGGTTGTGGTGCTGATGGTAGTGGGAAAAACAAACTAGGAGAGATTTTAATGACAGTCAGGGCAATATTGCGTGACAAGGAACTTGATGCTAACGATAGCAATCCTAAATAATTAGCACTAAATAATTAGAACTTTGTATTGTTTTAAACAACTTGGTGTCTGAAGCCAAAGTGGTCGCGGCGCTGGTTTGTGGAACCAGTCATAACGGGTTCAAGTCCCGTCAGACACCCTTAGGTGCGACCCGTGGCGAATTTAATTCGCCAACGGAAAGCGCACCTTAAGGAAGATGCCGCCGAGTGGACGGCAATCGGTCTTGAAAACCGTGGTACGGCAGCGATGTTGTAGGGGTTCGATTCCTCCATCTTCCTCTAGCCACCAGAAGCCGAAAAGCGAGGCACTGTGCTGTTGACACTCCCCGGTCTAAAGACGCGGGGATTCTTTGTTCACAGAACCGTCTTGCTCAACCAGGTCGGAACCAGGAAGAGTAGAGGACAGATCTCCCAAAGTGTTCGGATCCAGGATCCAGGTTCCGGTATGCCCTACCGTACCCAAGGCTTTTTGGAGTATATTTATTGCGGCATTGTGGTCTCTGTCTAACTGGCAACCACACTTGCAAACATGGGTTCTAGTTGACAGAGACTTTTTGACCACTTCACCGCAGTCAGAGCAGTTTTGGCTGGTGTAGGCGGGGTTTACTGCAACAGTGATCCTACCAAACTTGGTTCCAAAATGCTCCAACCATTATTAAACTAAGCCAGTGAATCACCCCACTGACTCGTCTTCAGAACCGTGCGTGACATTTTCACATCACACGGCTCCTCATCATAGGAACCATTGTCATTGGTACCTCATTAACGGATTGTCATCTAGACTTGAGGTGTTTATTCTCTTTCCGTGTTTTGCATCGTGGCAGTGTAGGTGTAATAACTCCAGATTCTCATCCTTATTATTACCTCCTAGAGCACGTGGTAAGATGTGGTGTTTTTCTAATAAGTCGCCATCCCTGAAAGTAAGACCACAATGAGCGCATTTCCCTTCTTGCCGTTCTAAAAGCCTTCCCTTCTGAGTGGTCATCTCAGGATGCTTTCTCATTCTGGTACTCCAATAGATTAGGTCTCCATCATAGGGACTTCTTATATCTTGGACTTTCTTGTGTCTGACTATCTCCGTTTTGCTATGCTTCGGGAGAAAATGGTTCACATCTTTCATGAAAGTCCACCTATCCTCATCGATGGTTCCCCAATACTTCTTAGCTACCCAGGTCTTTGATTTATTAGGGTGTCTCCTATATCCCCATCTCTGAAGTTTGTTCCAAAGCCTATACCCTAAACTGTTGAAAGTGTCTTTACTACATACAGATTTGTAATAATTACACCATCCGTTTATAATGGGTTTAAGATGGCTTATTAATGCCTCTTGCGGAGCGGCTCTATATCTGTCTATTACTGATGAGAGCTGCTCATAATGCTCTTTCACTTTTTCCTTGGATGGTTTGATGATAGTTTTGAAACCTTGTTTTGAGTGGTTTTTCCCCGCTTTATATTGTCTGATATTGAATCCTAGGAAATCAAAACCATTAAATGTGTGGGCTATTATAGTTTTACTTGGTTTCAGTTCTAACCCTATATTTCCTAACCATTCGTTGACTATTTGTTGATATTCTACTACCACGTTCTGGTCAGGGTGCATTATTACGAAATCATCTGCATATCTGATTAGGGACAATCCTCTTTTATAATAGGTTTTCTTTCCTTTCACCGAGTTGGCGTGATTCCATACCGCCTGTTCCATGCCATGAAGGGCTATATTTGCTAAAAGTGGGGATATAACTCCACCTTGAGGGGTGCCCTTATCTGTAGGTGAGAATATTCCTTTATCCATCACACCAGCTTTAAGCCAGGACTTAATTAAACGTCTCATGGATGGATAAGTATTTAATTTTTCTAGTAGAGCTTCCTGATTTATTTTGTCAAAGCATTTAGCAATATCTGCATCTAGAACCCATTTTGGTTTATGACATATATTGCTAAATATTGCTTCTATAGCATCGTGACATGAGCGTCCAGGTCTGAACCCATAGGAGTTTGGTTCAAATCTGGCTTCCCATTCTGGTTCTAATGCTTGTTTGGCTAGGGCTTGTAGGGCACGGTCATATATGGTGGGTATCCCTAAAGGACGCTCTTCTTTCTTTCCGGGTTTAGGTATCCATACCCTTCTGGTTGGTTGAGCTTTCTTTAGGATTTTCAGGCTGGCTACTAATTTGAGGCGTTGCTTATTCGTTAAAGCTTTGACCCCATCTATTCCGGCAGTCTTTTTGCCTTTATTTTGTTGAGTTACCCGTCTGACCGCAATCATCTTAGCTGACCATGATTTCATCATGGTCTTTTGTAGCTTTCTTACCACGCGGACATCACCACGTTGTGAGGCTCGGTATATTCGTTTTTGTAACTTAAATACAGTCTTTTCTAGCTTTCGCCAGTTGACTTTATTCCATTCCGACTTTTGGGAGAATCCCAGAGTATTAGACTTTTTCATTACTACTTACGACTATACTTTTTCCTATAACGTGAGTCGGTCAGCGTATCCTAGTTATTACTCTAGGCATTTGCTTCTGACTCAATCTTGCCCTCATCTAACTTGCGGCTAACTACCTACTCAGAATATTCGACCTTTCTGAGAGTATGTATGAGGGTTACTTCGTTCCTGATAACCATTCTGTGAACCTTTAGGGTGATACTATTCACCGGGAAGACTTCTGGGAAATCTTTGAATAATTAGAAAACTATTCAAACCTTCTTCCATTGACTTATTTGTCTGTAGCGTATCAAACCTTATTTCGCTACGTTATCATGACGATGATTCAGACGTATCTTTCTCTCGTACCCGTGGGTTCTTTGCCTGTTACTAACACCTGGTCAGGTTAAGGGTGCTTCACTGTTCGACCCTTGCATTAATCCATGAGTTTGTTAGGTTCATGAATCAGGGTAAGGCTGTCACTCGGATTTCACGAGGGAAGGATTCTCACCTTCATGGTTATCAAGTTGTCGTGGTTCTATTGGACCAAGCGGTTAATCCCCCATACATTCATGGTATGGTTTCTCACCAACGAATCGCACTCCTAAATTGATACCAACCTGCATCATTAATAGACTTAGCCAAGCAGTGGTTTTTAACCAAATTTTTAACCCTCAAATCTTCGTAAGCGACCAAATCGTTAGATCGAACCACGCAACGCGCCGGAGACGAAACCTTAGAAGAGTGCAGCCTTACAACAAAACCTGCCACCTTTGATGCATAGCCTACCAACTATAAAGGCTGCACTCTTCTTGCGGTAACTTCTAACCAGTCTCTTGGCATGTTCTTCACGTTGCCTACTTATTTTGAGGTGTGTCCTACCTAGTCTATTAATTGCTTTCTTGCGGTTGGATGAGCCTTTCTTTTTCCGGGAAACCCGGCGTTGGTAAAACTTTAAACGTTTTTCTCCCGTTCTGTAAAATCTGGGGTTAGGTTCAGTATTTCCTCTAGAATCGGTATAAAAATCCTTTAGGCCGACATCTAAGCCAATGGTGGCGTCAGCAGGTTTTAACTGCTCATTAATATCAACCGAGACGCAGAACTGAACGTAATAGCCATCAGCTCGACGGACTATCCGAACCCTCTTTATTTGTTTCTTGTCAAAGCGCCACAAGTCCCATGTACCTTTGAGTTTGAGCTTTCCAATTCCCTTTTTGTCGCTAAACGTTATCGATTTATTGTCGGGGGACAACTTCCAGCCTGACTGTTTATATTCGACTGAGCGGCAGTGTTTTTGGAACCTAGGAAAACCCTTCTTTCCGGGTACTTTTTTCTTGCAGTTTTCAAAGAATCGGGCAATTGATGACCATGCTCTTTCAGCGCTGGACTGACGAGCGGTAGAATTTAGCTCATTTGCAAAAGCGAATTTTTTAGCAAGGACAGCACTGTATTTATTGAGGTCAAATTTGTTTACCCCTTTATTGTCCATCCAATACCTTAGGCAACTATTTCGGATGAATTTAACTGTCCGAATAGCCTCATCTATTGCAGAATATTGATGTTTCTTGCCTTTCGCTTTAAACTCTAATATGATCATCGGTTATCGACCTCTACCGTTATTATTTTAATTTACCATACTCAGAATAAAAATTTGGAAAGTTTCAGAATGTTTTTTTCACGGCGCGTCAAGCCGCTGTGAGCCTTCATCCCCGGTCATTAGACAAGGGGTTTTCGGCTCTAAAGGATTTTTATAACGCAGTGGTAGGAGGGTCAGTACCTCCCTGGTGGATTTCCCTCTGAAGCGCGGAACTGGCACTGACAGTCCTAATTTTAGATGTGGTTGTTCAACTCGACCCAGAGGGGTTTTGCTTTTGTGATGGGAATGTAGCTCAATTGGCAGAGCAGTCGGCTCTTAACCGAATTGTTGCAGGTTCAACTCCTGTCATTCCCATAGAATCTGGGTGGTTGGCATAGCGGCTGTGCAACGGATTTTTAATCCGTACTAGATAGGTTCGACTCCTATACCGCCCATTTATAATTCATCTATTTAAACAGCACAATCAGTATCTTTGACAAACCGGTATTTAACGGCTTTTAGCGGAACCATTGACCATGAGACCCTAGGCAGATGAAAGGGATTTACACGCGATGAAGCTTCGCTTCCGCTAAAAGCGATCGCTAACTTGATCAACCCCTGTGAACCAGTTGATCAGCTAGACTAAGGTATGTTAATCCGTTCACTACCCCAATCCATCCCTGGATAGAGACCGAGATTTACCTCTCTCGGAAGATGGAGATGGTCAGCAGAGCGCGAACGCGCTCTGGAAAAAACAAAGGTGCGCTTGACCCATTAAGAATTAAATTCGCCACGGGTCGCACCTGTTGAAACAGATTCAAAATGTCTTAAACTAATGGCAAATGTATAGTTATAACATCAAATAAAATTTCTATGCAGCTCGGTCCTGGTTTATTAATAACATTCTTGTACTACTTCACCTGTACAACCCTAATTACCACTGTCTTTTCCTCGCAAGTTTTGAGGCTAAGTCTGGTGACAGGGATGCCCTATAGTGTTGGTATAATTTTTGGCTTAATCGGTGGTTTATTAGGTACCTACTTCAATCGAACCGTTACAGTATCCCTAGAATTCAGGAGTAAGAAAGTTTTTACTGCTGCTCTCAATGATGCTCTGACCGAGATGGGGTTTGAGGAAACATCAAAGCTAGATGATTTTGTAGTTTACCAACGCCCAGCTCTCAGTAATCTTTTCTCTGGTAAAGTATTTGTACAAATCGGTAAAGGGAAAGCTACCATTGCTAGCCGTTCCAGAAATATTAAGCGAATCAGCTCTAAACTATCAAAAAATTAGAGACACTATCCATAATTTTTATAAAACTTATTTTTTTAAACCTGCCGATGACTATATCTCAGGGCAATAGTATTGCTAGAGGAAACACCATCGAGCAAACATAATCGAGCAAACATCATAGAACTTAACCCCTTAAATGATTAAGTTTTCGCAAAGCTCCAATGATTACTAACTTACCGTATAATTTAGTTCGGGAACCATAAATTTCTAGGTTAATCCTGCTGCCATCTTTACACTGACCAGGAAAGGTAAAGTAGAGATTTTTACCCTGACCCTGAAGACAATTAGTTATTCGATCATCCACAAATTTACGCTTGTCTTCTGCCACCACGTGTAGTAAGGATTGCAGAGAAATAAGTTCACCAAAGGAATAGCCAAAAATTTCCGCCATTTTGGGATTAACATATAGAAAATCGCCTTTACTATAAATTATGTAAATTCCCAGGGAAGAGAAATTATCTGAACTCTCAGTGAGCTGATTGGGTGGGGAGAAAACTTGATAGTTCTGAGGAGACTGTTGCCCTAGGTGTTGTTGTTGACTGTGGAGTTGAGCATTCTCTAAGATCAAAGCCATGGACTCAGCAGTCATTTCCATTAAACGGGCAGATTTAGCACCAAAGTGTTCCGCCTGGGAATGCATTAGGGTGATAATGCCTAATAACCTCTTGCCCCTGAGAATAGGAACAGCTAATACTGAGCGTACTTGATAGGGCTGACCAGGTAAGGTAAGCCAGCGGTCATCATCCATAGTATCAGTGATCAGCCCAACTTCCCGATGGCGGCTAACCCAACCAGCTAAACCTTGGTCTAGAACCTGACCAATGATCTGCTTTTTATATCGTGGGAGGGTTGCACCGCGAGCTAGAAGACTCTCAGTGACCATACCATCAGCATTGAGTAAAAACAGGCTACTCTCCTCTGCCTTAGTGAGCCGACCAGCAACGTGGAGTATATCTTGTAACAAAGCTCTAAGCATCAGGGAGCCAGAGGCGGTTTGCATCATGGTGGCATAGGTTTTAAATAGCTGATGTTGAGCACTGAAGACGATTCGTGTAGCTTTAAGTTGATCCACTTGTCGGCGCAGTGCTTTCACTTCCTGAATCAGCTGTTGTTTAGATTTATTCACATCACTCATATTTACCTCCATCAATCAGCCTGCGCCAATCCCACATTAGTCTACAGGCTTATAGCAAGTGGCGTTGTTGACGTTTAATTTACCTATGGGGTCAGGAGGAATTGGGGGAAATTTCCTAATTCCCAATTCCTTTTTGTTTATTCTTTGACTGCAACTTGGTATCAGGTAATTGCTATCGGATAATGGGTATTTTCTCATCAAGGCTTAGGTAAAAATAGTAACTGTAACTGGTCTTTCCCTATTTAACCTTGAGTTATCCTGGATCTTCCCAATCTAAACCAGCTGGTGGTAATCAGACATCCTATGGCACCAACAACCAGCAGAAAACTCTCTTCAACCGCACTCGTGCCAGTTTACAGCAAGCCTTGTCCTGGTACACCAATTTTCATCGTTCCCAGGGGAATCCTGCTGATGTGGAAATGGAAGCCTTGCTGCAAACTGAATTAGAGGTTTTGCAATCTAGCCTAGACAAACTTGACCAAGGATTGATTCGCATTGCCGCTTTTGGTTTGGTTAGTCGTGGTAAGTCAGCGGTAATTAATGCTTTGCTGGGACAAAAAATTCTTAAAACTGGTCCGATTCACGGTGTCACTCAATGGCCCAAGTCGGTACGGTGGACACCTAGCTCCGAAAGTGAAGTCCTCTTCGAGTTGATTGATACGCCAGGATTGGACGAAATCCATGGAGAAGTAAAGGCGCAGATGGCGCGGGAGGTGGTATCCCAAGCCGATTTAATTTTATTTGTCGTGGCTGGTGATATCACTCGCACTGAATATCAAGCTCTTTGTGAACTGCGGCAAAGTCAAAAGCCTCTAATCTTGGTATTTAACAAAATTGACCTCTATCCAGAACAAGACCGGGAGGCAATTTATCAACAGTTGCAAAAACTCAGTACCGGTAGCCCCAAGGATCGGCGTTTACAAAAGATGTTGTCAGCGGATGAAATTGTCCTAGTGGCAGCAGAACCAGCTTCTATGGAAGTACGGGTGGAGTGGCCTGATGGTAGAGTGACCTATGAATGGGAAACTCCACCTCCGAATGTGGATCAGCTTAAACAGAAAATTTTCAGTCTACTTAACCGAGAAGGGCGATCACTTTTAGCCCTCAACGCTCTATTTCAAGCCCGCAATACTCAGAATACTATTGCCAAAAAAGCCATTGAGTTACACAAAACGGAAGCAGAAGACTTAATCTGGCAGTTTGCCAAGTATAAAGCACTAGCAGTCGCCCTCAATCCGATTGGAATTTTAGATGTGTTAGGGGGTACTCTGACTGACTTGGTGATGATTCGTTCTCTAGCGCGGCTGTATGGTCTACCTATGACTAGCTATGAAGCAGGTAAGCTATGGCAAAAGATTTTGATCAGTTCTGGAGGGTTACTGCTAGGTGAACTGGGTACCAGTGTGCTTTTTGGTGTAGGTAAGAGTGCCTCAGTGGTTATCGGTCCGAGTGGCTTGGGTGCCTTTGCTGGGGCAGCAATTACCCAAGCTGGAATTGCAGGTTATGGGGCGTATGCTGTTGGTCAAGCGGCACAGGTTTATCTCGAACAAGGTTGCTCTTTCGGACCACTAGGAGCAAGTACCGTCATTAAAGAAATTCTAGACCGGGTGGAGTCGGACACTATTCTTTTCCGTCTGCGGCAAGAATTGGAAAGACAGCTAGTAGAGTGATAAGACTTAATTCCTTAATTTTCCATAATTTTACCTAAATTTTATACCTGACAAGTTTTTTACCGGAGTCGTAGATTGGGAATGTGTAGATATTCTGTAGATATTCAACAGAGAAAAATCACTGCCAGCCCATCGGGATTCAGGAGAACACTCATGTTCCAAAGACTAATTCAAGCCGCCATGCTCACTTTATTGCTTCACCTAATTGCAAACCTCACACAACCAGACAGTCAGCAGCCTGCCAATTTGTCACCCTCAGACGTGAAACTTGTCTATGTCTTGAGCTAGACCATCGGTTGGTGTTCCAAACCGATTTTTCTGGGGGTTGTGGGCTGGTTAATTATCCATAGTTAATTGTCCATGGTTCATTAGTTTTGATTAGTACTGTTGCTATGAACTATGAACCATGAATCTTAGAGGAGACTAAAGATGGTTAACCAAATGCATTATCCCAAACATAATCGATCAAGGTTTTAGCCTCCTGTAGGGGTAAGACTTGACAACGACCTTGGTGATCATAGGTCAGCAGAGGGATTGGACATCTACTCCCTTGTTCTAGGTTATCCTTTACAATTTTGCCCTCTATTTCTTCGAGGTTACGCAGGCAATTATTGATATCAAAGTCAATTTTGGTGTCAAATTTATCATCCATCCATGCTTCAATGTGGTTATCCAACTCTTTAGGGTTAAGTAGCTTTTTACTAGTTAATAAATGATAATAAACTAGAATAATCTCCTTACATTCTTCTTCTTCAGCGTCATCAATCAAAGACTTAAACACACCAGCATTAATGGCCAAATTTTTGAAGAAAAGGGTCTCGGTAACACTTTTTTGAAATTTAATCTGCTTATTTTGATAACTTGTGTACTGTTTAAATGCAAATCCGCCGAAGGCGATCACCACAGATAAAGTAGTGAGCAGTACAGCCATAATATCATGGGATTTTTCTTGGTCAATTCTGAAGCTTTCCACTCCCATAGCGAACAAAATTATTCCCAGGATAAAGATAAGTTGGGGTAGAACTTTGACCAGAAGAGGAATGGCAGCTCCAATGGCAGGTAAACCAAATAATAGGCGGTCTTTCCAGGTCATTCCTATTTGAACATTTGGAAATAAGAATTCTAGATCAAATTTGGGAATATTGCCATAGAGATAAACATAAATTTTACCGGGAACAAAGTTGAGATTTTTCAGTTTTTTAGAAGTTTTTGATTCAAAATAAGATTTATCTTTGAATTTAATCAATAAAACTACTCGTTCATAGATTTCAATGTTTTGTTCAGTTGGTTTTAAAAGTTTGTTCAAAAAATAAATTTTAGATTTGTCTCCTCTACCATAGCAAACTAGTTCTTCAAAGTCATCAAAATCTATCTCAGTCTTTAGTTCAATCAATGAGTGTTCTGACACAGCCTGTTCCAGGATATTTTTAGGTAAGGAAAAGTAATTTGCACTTTTCAGGAGAGTTGTCAAGGTCGATATCAATTTAGTTTCCCTCTCACTCTTCTGATCTGGAGTCAGTTCCTTGATCGACTTGGTGTCAGCATCAGGATTAAAGGGAGCAAAGTTATCCTTTAAATTCTCCAGGGTTTCATGGAAGTTAAAATGATAATAGGCTGACAGAATTTCGCAAAAATCCCGAAACTTCTGGGAGTTGGTAGGGTCAAGTTTTCCATCTTCAAGACAAAGTTCGATCAAATCGGTTCGACGGTAAGGGATAAAGGCTTCCCGGTCTTGATATATAGCCATCATTGTCCCACTAAATTGCTGTATAGTTCACGTTAAAATTATGTTGGTTAGAGAATGAGCACCGGTTAACGAACAAATTGACTGGAGCTATAGTTATTGAGTTACCAGCCAATCCTGGAAAGCTAACAACTCACCAGGACTAAAATTAAAATTTTTTTCTAATCAATCAATGGTCTAAGCTAGAAGCTTCCGAAAAGTTGTTCAGCCTTAGGATTGGAATTGTCTAGGATTGCTTAAATGATGAGTAACTACTATCATCAAAATAACCCACAACCGCCAGACCAGGTTAGTCTGGGTTAGGTTATTATCTAACCACCTAAGCTGTTTCCAACTTTTAGATTGGGAAGTTATTTCAGAATTGATATAATTAATTTGTTTATTTTTGTTAAGTTGAACCAACATTAATTGCTGGCTCGGTTTTTTTATTGTGATCATGTTGCTACAAACTTACCCTTTCCCCCTAACCATAATCAGGTATGACTACACTAGCCAAGTCGGCTTAGTGGGGATGAGGGGGAAAGGTCGATCTGGATTTAAGTTATTAATTTATAGTAGAACCAAGGGTAACCAGCTTAAACAGCAAGAACAAAAATCTTAAAAAAGCTTAATACCCGGTATTGATTGACAAATGACCAGGATTATGCATAGAGGACAAAGAAGCGATCGCAATTTCTGATCGCAATTCCTGAGACAGTGAGCGCTCACTACCTTATTAGTTACAATAATTCAAGCAAATTAACAATAAATAATTCGATAAGATCAAGCATTGACAGCAATTTCTAAATCATTACTGGCAATGCTATCCACATATCTGAGGGACTGGAGTAGTAATCGATTTCATCCACGCGATAGCGACAATCTTTAGCTAGCTGAAGCGGCTTAAACAAGTTTAAACAAACTGAAAAAAATCTTAAGACGTCTCAATAATTGTAAGCTATCAGCTATCAGCTATCAGCTCTCAGTTATTAGCTATTAGCATATGCTTATATCAGGTTCGGATAATTAGTTATAAAAAACTTTATCCCTTGAAACCTTACTCCTTTACTTCTGCCATTCCCCTCCTGGGAGGGGTTAGGGGTGGGTGCCAAATGCCAAATGCCTTGCTTTCGCCCCTAGTATAAGTATTCAAGCGGACATGATATTACTAATAATTTGCTAATACCGAGCCCGGTTAACTTCTTATAATTTTTGGCTTTTCGTGACTTGAAAGTTAACAATTTTCAATTTTCAATTTTCAAGTCATGAAAAGCCATGGGTTCTACAGTATTATAAGTGATTAACCGGACTTGGGATCAGGTCTTAGAATTTGAAAGTAGTTCTAAGAGCACCAATCACGACATCCTCGTTATCACTGTCTCCAAAGGGAGCAGCAATCCAGATTAATCCGGGAGTAATCGAGATATTATCATTTACCTGATACTTGTAGAAGCCTTCAACATGAATGGCGGTATCATCATCACCACCAACATAAGGCTCAGAACCGGCAACTATACCAAGTAAGTTACCTTCTTTGCCAAAGTCTGGTAATGCCAGTCCTAGACCGTAGTACCAAATCTCAGCATCACCGTTGCCACCAGAAGCTTGTTCAGCATCGGTGTAGCCGCCATAGGCATTAATTACTAAATTGGGAGAGAATTGAAAAGAGGCTTCTACGCCGTAGGAGTTAGTGTTTGCTGTGACATCTCCTCCATCACCAAAGGGTGCCCTGGCGTTTTCAGTTCCAACACCCGTATCAAAGATAGCGTTGCCATCATCAAAGTCATTGAAGTAGGCACGAACGTAAGTGAAGGCTAACTGAAAGCTGTCGCTAGGGGAAAATGTCAGCTGACCTAAGGCAGAAAACTCACCGTTGAATAAACCCTGACCTTCAGAGGGGTCAAAGGAATTGCCACCAAAGTAACCTGCACTCAATACTACGGCATCGGCGAGGCTAAAGTTGATGCCTAGTCCACCACCTGCGCCTAAACCAATTTTATAGATGGGGCTCGATTCAGCATAGCTGGAAAGAACACCGCTAGCGCCAGTGAAGTCATCCAGGTAGGGGCTGATGGTGGGGACAAAATCTTGCCAAAGGGGAAAGGCAGCTGGCAGATAGACATCAATATTATCCCCAATCGGGAAGTAGTAGGCTAGCCAACCAATACCCAGGTCGTTGCCGCTGTCAAAGCTGTAAGTAAAGGCACCTTGGTCTGTGCCATCAAAGGTAGCTGCATTACCGGCATCCAGACGGGTGTAGAGGGCATCTTTACCGGTGAAGCTGGAGACAAACGCTAAACGTACCCGGTCTTGGAACACGACTTGGTTGTCACTGTCTTCACCAAAGGCGTTGGCAATAGAGAAGACCACTTCCCCTTCTAGCTTGGTGGTGGTAGAAAACTGATGGTCTTCTAAAAATGCCACCCGTCCTTCTAAGTTATCCACTCGTGCACCGAGAGTAGCCAATTCTGATTCAAACTCCTGAATCAGCCGTTGCAGGGTTTCTAAGTCCTCACGAGTGATAAAATCGGCGGTAGACGCAGCAATTAAACGCTCAATCTGGTTCAAGCAAGCATTTAAACCAGCGGCAAATTCATACCGGGTTGTTGCGCGATTCCCGCGAAAGGTGCGATTGGGATATCCTGCAATACAACCGTAGCGCTCTACCAAACTCCGTAGCGCTTCATAAGCCCAGTCTCCAGGAGATACATCACGCAGTTGGGAAACACTGGTGACTTGACCCATGGAAGCTGACTCTTGTTTACTCTGTTTGATCAGTTTATCAACTGACACCTGCTTTGATTGTGCAGGCATTTGCCCCAGGTTTACTGGGTCAAGGTTTGGTGAAACCTCTTGTGCGATCGCGACCTTGGATGCTGCCCATTGGGATACCAACATCAATGGACTCATCAGTAACATCGCGCGTAATTGTTTATTCATTGTTCTCACTCACACCTGTCATCAGTCTAATGGATGAAAGTAACAAACCTCTGACCAGGTGTTTGTAGTCCTTGATACAAAATATTACTTATATAGTTGACTGTTGATGGTACGCTGTCAGGACTTAGGCTCAACTGCGCACGAAACCCTATAAGTAATAGGAATTCTTTACTTGTAAGCATTCAGCCGTCAGCTATCAGCTAATGGGTTTGGTCCGATGCGTCGAAGCTTGTGCCACCAGCTAGAAGCCTGTGCTACCAGCACCCCCGATTCTTGTTTACGACCGTTGATTAGCTGACTGCTGACGGCTGATAGCTGATAGCTTACCTTTACTTAACCCTTGTCGCAGAAGGTGCGACCTGTGGCGAATTTAATTCTTAATGGGTCAATCGCACCTGAGGTTTTCAGATTTTATCTTGGCAAACTAATGACAAACTCGGCTCCCTGACCTGGTTCTGAAGCCACCTCAATTTTTCCTCGATGCTGGGTAATAATTTGGTAGGTAATGGCGAGTCCCAAGCCAGTTCCCTGGCCTGGGTCTTTGGTAGTGAAAAATGGGTCAAATATCCGGTCTTTAATGGCTGCGGCAATCCCAGGGCCATTGTCAGCGATTCGGATAACTACCCAGTTTTGATCAACTAGCTCCGTTTGAATCCGAATGGTGAAGACTGGGGATGGGCAAGATTCGACACTCTTGTGTTCTATAGCCTTGTGTTCTGTAGCATCCTGTTCTATGGCATCAAGGGCATTTTCCAAGATACTCAAAAATACCTGATTCAGTTGAGCTGGGTAGCAATCCACCACAGGTAAATCCCCATACTGCTTGATCACCTCAATCCCTGGCTTGAGGCGGTTGCTGAGCAGAACGAGGGTATTGTCAATTCCTTCATGGATGTTAACCGGTTTGATCTCGGCTTCATCCAATCGGGAAAAATTCCTCATCGAAAGCACAATTTCACGAATGCGCTCAGCTCCGCCTTTCATGGAAGCGATGATTTTAGGCAAGTCTTGGGCCAAAAATTCCAGATCAATCTCTTCGAGCCGATTTTTAATCTCTGGGTCAGGGTTGGGATAATACTGCTGATAGAGTTCCACCAGAGAGAGTAAATCCTCAATATAATCGCTGGCAAAGAACAGATTGCCGTAGATAAAGTTAATCGGATTGTTCATTTCATGGGCAATACCAGCAACCATAGTACCCAAACTGGACATTTTTTCGTTTTGAATCAGCTGGATTTCCGTTTGCTGGAGTTCCTGGGTGTAGTCAGCCATACCGTGAATCAGCTGATTGAGAGAAGTGGCTAACACACCCACTTCATCTCGGGTCGTGACTGGTGCTTGCAGGGTAAAGTTAGACTCCTGTTTGACCTGTTCGGTGATCTCAGTCAGGCTTTTGATTCGCTGTGCGATCGCATTACTGGTATGAATAGCTAATAGGATTGCGATCGCAACTGAGGCGATCATACTGCTGACAATGATCCCAAAGCACAACTGATCAGCACGGTTAAGGGCGCTCAACCCTTGCTGCTGTTTGACTTGAGCTGCTCTAATCAGCTGGTCTGACTGCTCAAAAAAGCGTTCTAGGGCAGTGGTTAATTCAGGATTGTTCTGTGGCAACAGTTGCCTTTGGGCAAGTTTAAGCTGATCATCAGGTGCGCTTTCCGGCAACAGGGATTGAATGAGAGTGTTGTAGGAATCAATAATTATCCTGTAGGTCTTGAGTAAATCCAGTAAATGATTGGTATTTGTTTTAGAACAGGTATCAAACTCTCTGACAAACCGTTGCGCTTCCAACAGCAGTTGCTGAGCTTGGTCAATTTTCTCTTGAAGCGGCTGTAGGTCTTCCAAGGGCACAGCAACAGGAGGTGCGACCCGTGATGGCGAGGGATTGCTCGCCATCACGGAAAGCGCACCTAAGTAGGGATAGGAACGTAGGTCTAAAATCGCGATTTGTAAATTCTTCAGCAGATGTTCTTGTTTTTGGGCACGAGTGAGTTCAGCTAGTGCTGACTTTTGGTAATGCTGGCCAATCCCTAATCCAGTCGTTGTTCCCAAAATGGCCAAACCAATGGAGAGTGCATAGCCAACAAAAACTTTCTGCCGAATGCTCGCACTGGCTAGGAATTGATTGATCCAGTTGATTCTGGATGCCCCTGAGTTCGGGTGACATCCAGTGTGACATCCTTGGAAATCCTCCCCTGACAAAGCTTAAATCTCGCCAAATGTTAGCGCATGAGTCGTTAGTGTTTATTAATACATCAACCTTATGGTCAATCTGTACACTGAGTTACAAGACAATAGGTTACAAGACAACCGTAAGTTTAGAAGTTGAGCAATAAAGCTTGAATAGATGATGCCTAATGGCGGCAATATTATATTTTTAGGCAAAAATAGGCTTTTTTCGAGGTTATTGAACCATAGTAACCGGTCCTGGCTTCGCCTGCTCTCTCTTGCTTTTGTAAAGGAGGTTTTGCTTATCCAGGCTGTAAAGAGTTCATTAACAGAATGTGAATAGATAGTGCTCAGCATGGGTAGATCTGATTCAAAAAAATGTTAAAAAATGTTAAAAAATGTCAATTTTTCATGAACTGATCGAAAGTTTAGCTTTTTTGTATCCTAATTAACAGTTTACTTGCAATCCTAGGTCTAATATCACACCCTAGCTTCGCAATTTTTTCAATGAGGCTACGCCTAAATTTGGTAGAGGATTGTACGAAAGTATGGTAAGTGGATTAGGACGACGTAAATTTCTGCTTTATAGCTCAGCGGCATTGGGAACTAGTCTTCTGTTGAAGGCTTGCTCCACAGCCACCGAGAGTTCAGATGCTAGTGGTGAAGACACGATCAAAGTGGGTATTCTCCACTCCCTGACCGGTACTATGGCAATTAGTGAGACCACTGTGGTGGAAGCTGAAAAGCTTGCCATCAAGGAGATTAATGAAGCCGGGGGGGTATTAGGCAAGAAAATTGTGCCTATTGTTGAGGATGGTGCGTCTGACTGGCCAACCTTTGCTGAGAAAGCTGCCAAACTGATTGATAAGGATCAAGTTGTTACTATTTTTGGTTGCTGGACATCGGCTAGCCGTAAGGCTGTGCTACCAGTGTTTGAATCCAAAGACCATATGCTTTGGTATCCTGTGCAGTACGAAGGGCAGGAGTGTTCCAAGAATATTTTCTACACAGGTGCTGCACCAAATCAGCAGATTGAGCCAGCGGTAGATTGGTTGCTGAAAAACAAGGGCAAAAAGTTTTTCTTAGTGGGCTCGGACTATGTTTTCCCTCGTACCGCTAACACGATTATTAAGGAGCAACTCAAAGCCCTGGGTGGAGAGACCGTGGGCGAGGATTACCTTCCCCTTGGTAATACAGAAGTTACCCCGATCATTTCTAAGATTAAAGCTGCACTACCAAATGGTGGCGTAATCTTCAACAGTCTCAACGGGGATAGTAACGTCGCCTTCTTCAAACAACTCAAAGGTGCTGGACTCACTCCAGACAAATATCCCACGATGTCGGTGAGTATTGCAGAAGAGGAAGTCCGGCAGATTGGTCCAGAATTTCTAATTGGTCACTACGCCGCCTGGAACTACTTCCAATCTGTTGATAGCCTCGACAATAAGCAGTTTGTGGAAGCCTTCAAAGCCGAGTATGGCGAAGACCGGGTAACCAACGACCCCATGGAAGCGGCTTACATTATGGTTTACCTATGGAAGCAGGCGGTAGAGCAAGCTGGAACTACTGACCTAGAGCCTGTGCGCAAAGCTGCTATCGGTCAAAAATTTGGCGCACCAGAAGGAGCAGTAGAGATGTATCCAAATCATCACATTTCTAAGACAGTGCGCATTGGTGAAATCCAAGCCGATGGTCAGTTCAAAATTGTCTCATCCACACCTAAACCCGTTCCTCCCATCCCCTGGAATCAATATGTAGCAGAAACGAAAGGGTATGGGTGTGACTGGAGCGATCCCAATAAGGGAGGGAAGTACAAAAAGGAGAAAGCATAAGTGATCAAGGATGAATTATGACCTATGAAGTAAACTACAGGCGCGACCCAAGGCCGGGTTCCCCGGCCATTGGAAAGCGCGCCTTAAGGCATTTAAAATTGAGTTTTGTTAGTTGAGTATTGAGTGCTTACTATAAACTTCAAAAACATAAAAATCAAGTAGTTTTCACCATTCATAATTCATCCTTCATAATTCATCCTTCATAATTCATCCTTCATAATTCATCCTTCATAATTCATATTTAATTCAATTGTGCTGCCACTTTTAGAAGGAATTTTTAACGGGATTAGTATTGGCTCCGTGCTACTGATCGCTGCCCTAGGACTAGCTGTTGTCTTTGGACTGATGGGCGTGATTAATCTTGCTCATGGCGAGTTAATGATGTTGGGCGCTTATACAACGTATGTTGTCCAAAATACCTTTAAAGCCTTTTTTGGCGATTCGTTGTTTAATGTCTACATCTTATTTGCCCTGCCCATGGCTTTTCTGGTGGCAGCGTTGGTAGGACTGGTATTGGAGAGGGGGGTCATTCGTTATCTATATGGGCGACCCTTGGAAACCCTTCTCGCTACTTGGGGGGTAAGTTTGATATTGCGGCAGTTTGTCCGCAGTGTAAATTGGGTATTGGTGATTGGAATTGCGGTATTTTGCCTGCTGTTTTTTGGGTCAAGGTGGGTTCTCAGCCGTCGTTTAGATTGGCAGAGAATTCGCAATTGGACGATGGCTTTGATGGTATTCTTATCTCTAGGAATTGCGATCGTAACTGGGGTGTTGTTAGGACAAACGGGTCAACGGGGAATTACTCGACCTTGGTTTAGTGCCAGAAATGTAGACGTGACTGCACCGGCATGGCTTCAAGGGGGATTTCCGATTGGTAACTTCCAATTGCCCTATGCCCGGATCTTTATCATTATTTTGACGATTATTTGTCTATTGGGTACCTACTGGTTCTTAAATCGCTCCAGTTGGGGATTACGAATTAGAGCTGTTACCCAAAATCGCAGTATGAGTGCTTGCTTAGGTATCCCTACACAAAAGGTAGATGCGTTAACATTTGCCCTAGGTTCTGGTTTAGCTGGTGTAGCAGGTTGTGCGATTACATTACTAGGTTCTGTCGGTCCCAATACTGGTCAAAATTATATCGTCGATACCTTTATGGTGGTGGTGGTTGGCGGTGTCGGAAACTTATTCGGAAGCATAATAGCCGCCCTAGCAATTGGTACACTTACCTATATTATTGGTTCGGGAAGCATAGCCTTTATGTTGATGCCAGTAGAGTTTCTTAAACCGGTAACGGACTTCTTTACCTTCTTTGCGACCACCAGTATGGCAAAAGTTATGGTCTTCGCTTTAATTATTACTTTTTTACAAGTGAGACCTTCAGGAATATTCCCACAAAAAGGACGCACGGCGGAATTATAGCGTTTTCAACATTTATGAGGTACAGTCAATTTTATTCCCCCGATTCCCTATTCCCGATTCCCTACTCCCGATTCCCTACTCCCGATTCCCTACTCCCGATTCCCTGTTCCCTACTCCCTTTGCTAAAGTACCTCACCAAATTGATAAATGCTATAGTTGCTATTTTCAGAAATTATGACCTATGTATCTAGAACACAAGCCATTAAAAAGCAGCGGCGACGAAAGTTAATTATAGAAATAGTAGCAATCGTAGGAATTGCTCTAGTTTTCGGGTTATTAATGCCAGTGATTTTGCCGGATTTTCGCCTCAAGCTGTTGGGGCGTTTTTTGTCATTATCTATTGTCGCGATTGGGATTGACCTGATTTGGGGGTATACCGGACTGCTGAGTCTAGGACATGGTATATTTTTTGCGTTGGGGGGCTATGCCTTTGCTATGCACCTCAAACTGCAATTACCAGAAGGAGAAATACCGGAATTCTTTACCCTCTATGGTGTAAAGGAACTGCCATTCTTCTGGCAACCATTTTATTCCTTTCCTTTTACCCTAATTGCTATTGTTTTAATTCCCAGTATCGTGGCTGGATTGCTGGGTTATCTGGTATTTCGTAACCGGATTAAAGGGGTTTATTTCTCGATTTTAACCCAAGCCGCACTGCTGGTTTTATTCAATTTTTTCAATGGACAGCAAAAGCTAATTAATGGTACTAATGGGTTAAAAACTGATACAGAAACCCTGTTTGGGATGTTAGTAAGTTCCAAACAAGCTCAGTTAGCTTTCTACGAAATTAGTATCCTGTGTGTGGTTCTGATCTACTTATTGTGCCGTTGGTTAACCAGTGGACGTTTTGGTCGGTTGTTAATTGCCATACGGGATGATGAGAATCGGGTGCGTTTCTCTGGCTACGATCCTACCGGATTCAAAGTCCTGGTATTTGCGGTTTCTGGGGGAATCGCTGGAGTGGCTGGAGCCCTTTATACGGTACAATCAGGGATTGTTACCCCCAGCTATATGGAAGTAGCGTTTTCCATTGAGATGGTGATTTGGGTGGCTGTGGGAGGACGAGGAACTCTAGTCGGAGCAATTCTGGGTACTTTATTAGTCCGACTAGGTCAAACCTTGTTGAGTGAGCAATTTCCCGAAGTTTGGCTATTTTTCCAGGGCGCGCTGTTCCTAATTGTAGTGACAGTACTGCCTAATGGTATTGTCGGCTGGTTGCGAGACGAGGGAATTGAACAAATGCGATCGCTTTTTGGTACCGAAAAACCAGTGATAACAACTTATCCCAGCCTAGAAAAAGACCCACTAGTCCAACGGGAAAAAGAAGAGATTGGTCATTAAGCTGGTCTTGATTTCCATTGCATGGTTATTACAGCAAGGGAGTAGGGAGCAGGGAGCATTCAGCCGTCAGCTGTCAGCTGTCAGCCGTGAGCTAAAAGCTCACGCTACGCGAACAGCTTAAAATAAACCCAGCGTAGCGTGCGCCGATACGCAAACGAGAGAATTTTATACGAGATTCATGAGATATTGAAAGTCTGGGGAAAAGCCCATCTAAGCATATGCTGATAGCTGATAGCTGATAGCTGATAGCTGATAGCTGATAGCTTACAACTTCTAAAGTCATTAACCATTAGCAAACTACAAATGAAATCAAAAATTCTTGAAATTGATAACTTAACCGTAAGTTTTGACGGCTTCAAAGCAATTAACCAGTTTAATTTCAGTATGGATGCTGGGGAATTGCGAGTGATGATTGGTCCTAATGGTGCTGGGAAAACTACGTTTCTGGATGTAGTGACTGGGAAAGTACAGCCAACGGAGGGACGGGTGTTGTTTAAGGGACGGGATTTGCGAGGCTTATCGGAACACCAAATCTCTCGCTTCGGCATTGGTCGAAAATTTCAGACACCACGAGTCTACCTAAATCTAACGGTTCGGGAAAACTTAGATTTAGCCTGCAATCGTGATAAGAATGTGTTTTCCACCCTGTTTGGACGTACATTACCCGGGGAAAAACGGACAGTAGCTGGTTTGCTGCACACCATTGGTTTAGTGGAAAAAGCGAATTTACTGGCGGAGTTACTCTCCCATGGAGAAAAACAGCGGTTAGAGATTGGGATGTTAGTGGCTCAGTCTCCGGATTTATTACTAGTAGATGAACCGGTGGCTGGTTTAACCGATGAAGAGACAGAAAATGTCGGAGATTTGCTGTTAGCTCTAGCTAAGAGTCATTCCATTATTGTGATTGAACACGATATGGAATTCGTGCGCCAGATTGCTAGTCAAGTAACCGTGTTACATCAGGGTTCAGTGTTGTGTGAAGGCACAATGGATCAAGTCCAAAATGACCCCCGCGTGATTGAAGTGTATTTAGGACAAAAGCCATCGATTACAGCACAGCAAATGAAAATGCTACGGATTGTGTCTGCTATGGCTTGGTCTGATGGTAATCTGGCACCAGAAGAAATTGATGTGATGATATCTCGCTTTAGCGAAGTGTTTGCTACAGATGCAGAACAAAAGCAACAATTACAACAAGAGTTACAAAATTATTTAGCACTTAATGTTTCCATCGAAGAGTTGACTACTGACATAGAAACTATTGAAGAACGAAAACTAATCGTAAAGCTGGCTTATGAAGTGATTAAATCAAGTTCCCGTACACCTACCGAACCAAAAATTAACGATGCTGAAGCAGCGGCTTACCAAAACTTGGTGCAGCTGTTGGATCTGCCAGCAGAAGTGGTAAAAAGCTTGGAAGCAGAAGTAGGAGAAGGGTAAAGGGTAAAGTGTTATAGCATTTAAGGCAAGAGGCATGCTAGCAATAGGTAATAGGTAATAGGTAATAGGCAAGAGGAACCCACCCCTAACCCCTCCCAGGAGGGGAAGGCAAGAGGCAAGAGGCAATAGGCAAGAGGAACCCACCCCTAACCCCTCCCAGGAGGGGAAGGCAAGAGGCAAGAAGCAAGAGGCAAGAGGCAATAGGCAATAGGCAATAGGCAATAGGCAAGAGTTAATCTACTATATCGGGATTTTTGCGATTCCCGATTCCCGATTCCCGATTCCCGATTTCCGATTCTAAATTCTAAATTCTAAATTCTAAATTCTAAATTCTAAATTCTAAATTCTAAATTCTAAATTCTAAATTCTAAATTCTAACTTCTAACTTCTAAAAAACTCTTATGCTGCAAATTTCCAATTTAAATGTCTACTACGGTGAAAGCCACATTCTCAGAAATGTAGATTTGAATGTACCAGCAGGACAAATGGTTTGCCTGATTGGACGGAATGGTGTGGGCAAAACTACTCTACTCAAAACGATTATGGGATTACTCAAACCCCGCACTGGCACCATTACCTTTGCTGGTCAACCGCTGACCAAACTATCGACGGATAAACGAGCCAGATTAGGGATTGGCTATGTGCCCCAAGGGCGGGAGATTATCCCTCGGGTAACGGTGAAAGAGAATTTGTTGCTGGGTTTAGAAGCACGTCGAGGGGGTAGAAAGGCTGAAGACGACATCCTAGACAGTATCTTTGAGCTGTTTCCAGTCTTAAAATCAATGTTGTCCCGGATGGGTGGTGACTTGAGTGGTGGACAACAGCAACAATTAGCGATCGCACGGGCATTAATGGGACGTCCTCAGTTATTAGTGTTAGACGAGCCCACGGAAGGGATTCAACCGTCGATTATTTTAGAAATTGAAGCAGCTGTGCGGCGGATTATTAAAACCACTGGGATTTCCGTGCTCTTAGTGGAGCAGCATCTACATTTTGTCCGACAAGCTGACCGCTACTATGCCATGCAGAAGGGTGGAATTGTGGCATCAGGGGCGACTAGTGAACTGAGCCAGGATGTGATTCAGCAATTCTTAGCGGTTTGAATCGGCGTAAGCATTCAGCTATCAGCTATCAGCATTCAGCTTAAAATAAAATTGAAAGTCTGGGGAAAACCCTTGGCCTTGGCCAAAGGCCACGCTACTTGAGATGCTTTGTGGCACAGGCTTAATGGATGTAACGTAACTCAGATTAAACTTTTGCTTACCTGTTCCCTTGCTGCATCGCTTATTCAAAAGCTGTTCGCAAAGTACCTCAATTAGCGCATAAGCTGATAGCTGATAGCTGATAGCTTAATGCTTACTTATATGGAATATACTACAATACTACTGTATTGGATTATAACTTATGTCTAACAATCCTTATTACAATCTTAGTGTTGATGACCAAACGATCATCATCAAGATTGATAAGACAGCAATTGATTATCAGCAACTGACCCAACTCCTCAACTATCTTGAACTCAAGTCAATCAGCCAGCGCAGTCAACTTACAGAAGAGGTGGCGGCTGAATTAGCTAATGAGATTGACTCTACGGTTTGGTCTAAGGTGAAATCTAAACTTGATAAGTAGTAAATTGTGATTGGACAAAACCAACCAGTTATAGTTGATACCAACATTTTGTTCTCAGCATTACTCAGAGACAAATCTCGTTTTAGTGAGTTACTACTCGACTCAAATTATGGCGTTGCTTAATAATGGAATGATTTTAAGAGTCAGGTGGAATGGGCATCAGACGTGGAACTGGCATCTTGTGTAGAACTGGCATCTTGCCAGTTTCCTCCTTATTTTCGGGCGGGCAGGATGCCCACTCTACTCCTATTCATTCAAAGACTGACGCAACGCCCAAATTATAACTTTTTTATCTGTGAGCAGGTGTTGATAGCAGGAAGTTCAGCCACGGTTTAACTCACGCTCTAGATCGTCAAAGTCAACAGCAAAGACATCAATTTGTTCCCGGGCTAGGGCGGCAAGAAAGTCCCTACGGTTTAACCCAGCGACGGAGGCTGCTTTTTCCATCGAGATTTCCCGCTTTTGATACCAGTAGATAGCAGCAGCAAGCCGCATTTCCTGCACAAATTCTTCTGGGGGAAGGCGACGGGCACTAAAAACGTCTTCAGGTAAGTTAATTGTGACTTCTGACATTAGTTATATGCTAAAATTTGGTATTCTTGAAAGGGTGCATCTCATTTTTGCCGTTTGGATGGTGCGTTACGGGAGGGATTATCCTAACACTACAATCATCGCTCCCCCGTCCCTAACGCACCCTACGAACTTGATAAGTATAGCAGTTTTTATTTTAATGAGGTACATAGGATTTTTTACCTCTTGCCTCTTGCCTTCCCCTCCTGGGAGGGGTTAGGGGTGGGTTCCTCTTGCCTCTTGCCTCTTGCCTCTTGCCTTTTACCTGCTCCCTGCTCCCGTCTTGATGCAGTCGCTCATGGGGGAAACCCCCAAGACCGCGCTGCATCGCTGCTCCCTACTCCCTGTTTCTTAAAAAAAATTGTACCTCACCTAATTTAAAACCGCTATAATTTATTTAAAACCGCTATAATTTCTAATTAATAAGTGATAAAAATGGCTGTACCAAAACATATTGTTTATAGAATAAGAGAAGCAAAAGAGAAGCAGCTTAAACAGTTAGATTTAAGCAGGGCTTTGGTTTCGTACGATGGTGAACAGTTAACTGAAATCCTAACTGAAGTTTTTAATTTACCACAGTTGGAAGTATTGAATTTAAGCTTTAATGACTTAACAACAGTCCCAGAATCCATTGGAAACCTAACTAACTTAACCCAGCTTAATTTAACAGGTAATAAATTAACGACAGTCCCAGAATCCATCGGAAACCTAACTAACTTAACCCAATTTAATGTAACAGGTAATAAATTAACAACAGTCCCAGAATCCATCGGAAACCTAACTAACTTAACCCAGCTTAATTTAAAATATAATAAATTAACAACAGTCCCAGAATCCATCGGAAACCTAACTAACTTAACCCAGTTAGATTTTGGTAAAAATCAATTAATAACAGTCCCAAAATCTATCACTAAACTTACCAAATTAACCCAGCTTGATTTAAGCGATAATCAATTAACAACAGTTCCAGAATCCATCGGAAAGCTAACTAACTTAACCCAGCTTGATTTGGGCAGTAATAAATTAATAACAGTCCCAAAGTCAATCAGTAGGCTTACCAAATTAAACCAGCTTAATTTAAGCGATAATAAATTAACAACAGTCCCAGAATCCATCGGAAACCTATCTAGGTTAACCGAGCTTAATTTAAGCGATAATAAATTAACAACAGTCCCAGAATCCCTCACCAAGCTTACCAACTTAAACCTGCTTGATTTAAGCGATAATAAATTAACAACAGTCCCAGAATCCCTCACCAAGCTTACCAACTTAACCGAGCTTGATTTAAGCGATAATCAATTAAAAACAGTCCCAGACTCCATCACCAAGCTTACCAAATTAACCCAGCTTGATTTAAGGATAAATCCCCTTGAAACTCCACCAATAGAAATTGCAAAAAATGGTATTGAAGCAATCAGAGATTATTTCCGACAACTGAAAGAAGGAAAAGATTATATCTATGAAGCAAAACTCCTGATTGTCGGTGAAGCAGGTGCTGGAAAAACAACACTAGCCAAAAAGATAGAAAACCCAGACTATCAACTACAGGAAAACGAAAAATCTACCGAAGGAATTGACATTATCCAATGGGAATTTCCACTGGATAACGGTCGAGAATTTCGGGTTAATATCTGGGACTTTGGGGGACAAGAAATTTATCACGCCACCCATCAATTCTTCCTGACCAAACGTTCCCTTTACACCCTAGTAGCAGATACCAGGAAAGAAGACACAGACTTCCACTACTGGCTTAAGATAGTAGAACTCTTAAGCGACAACAGTCCTCTCTTAATTATCAAGAACGAGAAACAAGATCGTCATAGAGAAATAAACGAGCGCGCCTTACGGGGACAGTTTACCAATCTGAAAAAAACCCTAGCAACCAACCTAGCGACTAACCGAGGTTTAGAGGATATTCTTACCCAAATTAAATTTGATATTAGCAACCTCCCCCACATCAAGGAAGCAGCTTTACCTAGAACATGGAAACAAGTCCGAGAAGCTTTAGAAGAAGATAGCCGTAATCACATCAGTCTGGAGGAATATCTAAGGATCTGCTCAAAAAATGGGTTTACTTTATACAAGGATAAATTACAGTTAAGCGGGTACCTACACGATCTGGGAGTGTGTTTGCATTTTCAAGATGACCCTCTGTTAAAGAAAACGGTGATTCTCAAACCGGAATGGGGTACTGATGCTGTATATAAAGTGCTGGATAACGATGACGTTAGTCGCAATCTAGGTTGCTTTAACCGCGCTGATTTAGAAAAAATTTGGTCGGAAGAAAAATATGCTTATATGCAGGATGAACTGCTACAATTGATGATCAAGTTTCAACTTTGCTATCTAATCCCTGGGAGGAAAGATAGCTACATCGCGCCACAACTACTAACGTTAAATCAACCTAAGTATGATTGGGATGAATCTGACAATCTAATTCTCCGCTATACCTATGAATTCATGCCGAAAGGTATTATTACTCGGTTTATTGTAGTAATGCATAAGTGGATTTACCAGCAGCAATATGTGTGGAAAAGTGGTGTTATTTTAAACAAAGATAACACCAAAGCAGAAGTAATTGAATCTTACGAACAGCCAGAAATTAAAATTAGAGTTACTGGTAGACATAAACGAGACTGGTTGACTATTGTTACTAACGAACTAGATAAGATCCATGAGTCTTATAACCGATTGAGGTGTAGTAAGTTAATCCCCTGTAATTGTTCTACTTGTAAAAACAGTCAAAATCCTCATTTCTATGAATTTGATAAATTAAGAGAGCGGATTGCTTATGGTGAGCATACGGATAAATGTGATATTCCTCCCTATAACACAGTTGAGGTATCAAGTTTAATTGATGATTATGATATAGATTTAGGGAAGATCACACCAGATCTCCAACCACCTACTAATAATAAGCCTGAACCCGACCCACGACCTACACCGAACCCCAGAAATGGGGAATGGACTCTCTCAAATAAACTTGCTCTGATCAGCATAATAGCGACCTTATTTGTAGGATTAGGGGCTTGGCTGTTTGGCGGACTTCTTAATGACAAGGTAATAGAATGGTTTAGTCCAGATCCAGCAACACAACAAGAGCAACTAGATGAATCCTAGGGTGGGCAGTGTCTAGCAAGGGGCTTTTTAAGAGGATATATATTCAGCACTGCCCAGCCTACATAAGCTAGATGAATCGTAAGGTGGGCAGTGTCTAGCAAGGGGCTTTTTAAGGTGATCCCTATTCAGCACTGCCCACCCTGACAATTTCTCCTAAAATTACCTCCCCAAAAAAAATTTTTCAAAACCCTTGAAAAATTAAACTATAATCATTACAATAATCATTATAAACGTAATTGAGTTTTTTAGTCATGTCTACAGACTTTATTCCGAATCAAGACAATAATGCTGATGATTCTAAGCCGAAGAAAAAACGTATTAAGTATATTAAGGGTTCTCCTGAAGCAGTAACTAATACTATTTACGGCCTTTATGTACTGGGGTATGCAGATGTTTCCGAGTGGAGCCCTTTGCAGCCGACGGGTATTCCAGGGGAAGTAATTAGTTTTGCAACCAAGTATCGGACTTGGCGTTAATAGGTTAAATTTCTGGGGGGGTTTCCCCCCCCGGTCAAAGGATCCGATTTGTTCGCGTAGGATCACATGCGGATTGATTCGGAAACTGATAGATATGACATAGGGTTTACAGCAGTGAAATAGCCGTGGATAGTATTTCTACGGCTATTTTTTTTGGTTTTAATTTAATGGAATTGGGAAGTGCGATCGCGCCCCGCGTGGCCAACGGCCAATCCGATCAGATTCCGATTGGGGCTACACCGATGGTGGGCAGTGCCTAGCAACGGGCTTTGTCAGCTGATCTGATCTGTATCAAGCACTGCCCACCCTACATGAACTATTTATATATAGTGCAACTTATTATCTTAGCACTATTGATAACTACTATCCTGCCCCGGGTCTTTAGACCGGAGAGTGTCAACATAGACTTGTCTTAAATTTGTCAGATGATAGTCGTGTTTTAAGATTGAGCTGTCACGAACGTTGTACTTAATCTCTTCTAGGAAGAGCAGTTCAACCACGGACGGAGCCAATTCGGGGTTGTCCATGGCAGTTTCAAACAGCCAGTTGGTGTCGCGGCTCAAAAAGAAGTCCAACATAGTAATTTAGTAATCAGTAAGATGCACCTGTGTGATCAGCTGTGCGGGTATACACAGCTGCTAATGGTTTATCTCATATTTGTAAAAAATCCGGAAAGAATGTGCTGGATATACGAAGATGGCAAAGAAACTGGGAAATAGCTGGAGCCTCTAAACTTAGCTTATTCTTGAACAAGTTTTAATTAGCGATGGGCTTGAATTGGGATGATTGGTTTTTGCCAAAGAGTGCGATCGCGTAGCGTGGCCGTAGGCCAATCGCGTTTGAATTGGGATATTGGTTCTGGTGCGATCGCGTTTGAATTGGAATGTTGGTTCTTGGTACTGGTGCGTTCGCGTAGCGTGGCCGTAGGCCAATCGCACTGCTGGTAACAGTGTTCTAGTTCAGATGAACCTAACTGAATACCTGCGTTCGCGTAGCGTGGCCGTAGGCCAATCGCCTTTGGCTGTGCGTAGCGCATCCCAGGGGTGGGACGGTAACAGGGTTACAAGAACACCTATGTGACCAAGTAAATTTATTCCTACGTAAGTATTTCCGGAATCCTGATTCATCGACTGTAGTTTACATCGAGGAGCGATTCGGCCTTCATTCAACTATATATAATTATCGCTAATGAAAGCTAAAAAAGTTCTGAGACGATATGCAGCAGGACAACGGGATTTCCAAGGGGTAAATCTTAGAGGTCAATCGTTTCAGGAGAAAGACCTTTCAGGAGCAGATTTTAGTTACGCTGATATTCGAGGAACAAATTTTAAGAATGCTATTCTAAAGGAAACTCAGTTCTGTAAGGCAAAGGCTGGATTACAAAAACGGCAGGTAATTGTTCTTCTGTTGGTTTCCTGGATAACGTCAGGACTATCAGGAATTATTTCTTTATTGGGTGGGGTGTTAATAACGTCAATATTTGTGTCTAGCAAGGTAGAGGTACAAATTTTCGGCTGGATAGCACTGGTTGTAATAATTGTCTTATTTTTTGTTATCCTTCGTCAAGGCATCGGAGGAGCCGTAGCTTTCGCCGTAGCCTTAGCCGTAGCTTTAGCCGTAGCTTTAGCCGTAGCCGTAGCCGTAGCCAAAGCTGTAGGCGTAGCCTTAGCCGAAGCCGCAGCCGGAGCCTTAGCCGAAGCCGTAGCCGTAGCCTTTGCCGTAGCTGTAGCCTTAGCCGTAGCCTTCGCTGTGGCCGTAGCCGTAGCCGAAGCCTTAGCCTTAGCCGTAGCCGTAGCCGTAGCCGTAGCCTTAGCCGTAGCCTTAGCCGAAGCCGTAGCTTTCGCCGTAGCCGTAGCCTTAGCCGGAGCCGGAGCCTTCGTTTTACTTGGCACTTACCTGGGCTGGCGTGCTCTAAAGGGGGACCCCAGAGATGCCTGGATTCGCACTATTGCTATTGCTTTTGCTGCCACAGGAGGAACAAGTTTTTACAAGGCTAACTTAACCGATGCTGATTTTACGGGAGCTATTCTTAAAAGTACAGATTTAAGAGAGGCTAATCTTACTCGTACTTGTTGGAAAAATACTATTAAGCTTGACCGAGCTAGACCTGGTAATACTATCTTAGCTGATACGGCTGTTAGAAAATTATTGGTTAGTGGTAATGGTTACAATAAGTCTTATGTTAATGGTAATCTTAGAGGTACAAATTTAAAAGGGGCTAATTTAAATAAGGCTAATTTAAAACTGGCTGATCTTAGCGAAGCAACTTTAGAGGATGCTAATTTAGAATGGGCTAATTTAACTAAAGCTAATTGCGTTGGTACTGATTTTACCCATGCTTATCTTACGGGAGCTTGTTTAGAAGCGTGGAATATTGATTCAACAACTACCTTAACTAAGGTTGATTGTCGGTTTTTATTTTTACTAGAGAATCCCAATGATATGGGAAGTCGAGAGCGTCGTCCCCATGACTTTAATCGGGTTTTTGAACCAGGGGATTTTGACAAGCTTTATAAGCAGATTACGAATACGGTGCAGATTCTTCTGCGTAATGGGGTTAATCCAGAAGCATTTCGTCAAGCCTTTCAAAAATTAATGGCGGAAAATCATGAAATTACTGGTGATTCGATTCAAGGAATTGAGAGGAAGGGAAATGATGTTTTACTTACTTTGGAAGTTCCAGAATCAATAGATAAGGGTAAGGTTGAGAGACAATTTTTGGAAAGTTATGATAATGCTAGGTTGGAAGATGCTAAAATAATTGCTTTTCTAGAGGGTAAATATGAGGCTAACAATCGCTATGTTCATAACTTCAAAGATGTTATAGACGCTTTGATCAGTAACCAGTCATCCAATTCTATAGTCAAAGTTATAAATAAAGCTGAAGCGGAGAATAATATGTCAGATAATTCACGTAATTTTAATATAGACCAAAGGCACGCTATTAATGCTAATGCTCCGGTCGCAACAGGCGACAACGCTACACAAAATATTGAGAATAATAATGCGACACCAGAGCAAAAACAAAGCCTAGCCGAAGCAGCAGCTGAAATCCAGCAACTTCTAAACCAACTATCCCAGAGTAATCCCACTACAACAAGTCAAGAAAAGATGATAGTTGTCAGTGAAGTTGTTGACCAAATTGAGAATAACCCAACCCTAAAAGCTAAGGTTATCAATGCCCTGAAAGCAGGAGGAGTGGAAGCTTTCAAGGAAGCCCTAGACCATCCTTTAGTTAACATTTTGGTAGCTACCATTGAGGGATGGGGGGAGGCTTAGGGGTAAGCTATCAGTTATCAGCTATCAGTTATCAGCTATCAGCTATCAGCTATCAGCCATTCGCGTAGCGTGGCCCAAAGGCCAAGGCCAAGGCCAACAGCTGACGGCTGACCGCTGACCGCTGACCGCACCTCAAGTAGCGCATATCCTTACATATGTAAGTAAAATGGAGACAAACAAAGCAACTTTTAGACACCCTCATGAATTCAAAAACTAGCTTGATCGCTCGCATTACTCAAACCCCTGGTCAGTGTGGTGGTCGTCCCTGCATTCGAGGGATGCGAATTCGAGTTACCGATATTTTAGAAATGTTGGCTGAAAATGTTAGTGTTACTGAAATTTTAGAAGATTTCCCCGATTTGGAACTCGCAGATATTCAAGCTTGTCTACTTTTTGCTGCACGACGCACTGATTTTCCCAGACTGACAGCATTAGGTGCGCTTTCCGTTGGCGAATTAAATTCGCCACGGGTCGCACCTGAAGATTTGGATTGATGCTCAATTGCCTCCAACATTAGCAAATTGGCTGTCAACCACTTTTGGCTTAGAGGCTTTTGCTCTGCGAGACTTGGATCTTCGAGATGCTCATGATATCGAGATATTTGAAGCTGCACGATCTCAAAACGCTGTTATTATGACCAAAGATAGTGACTTCATCGATTTAGTATGTCGTTTGGGAACACCTCCTCAAATTTTGTGGCTAACCTGTGGTAACGTCACAAACCGCAACTTACGGCAATTACTAAGCGCTACTTTGCCTGATGCTTTAGAACAGTTGCAGCAAGGAGAAATGATTGTGGAAATAACCAATACTCCCTAAATTAAGATTGATACGGTCTACCCTAGAGTTAACCACCCAAAAACTTCCTCAACTGTTAGTTCTAACTCTACTCCATTGAGAATCGGTAACGTAGACGTTGCTGAAAGAATTTCCAATCGTTGAGTCTGATCGATCACGATAATACTTTCTTCTTCCGGATCAATTAACCATCCTAGTTCAGTTCCGTGACGCAAACAGTGGATCAGGTTGCTCAGGACTTTGGTTTGTCTTTGGTCTGGGGAAAGAATTTCGATTGCCCAATCTGGAGATATTTCAAAGCGGTTGGCAATTTTGCCAGTTGGTTCAATGGGGATGTTTTCCCAACGAAAGACTGTGATGTCGGGAATAATTGATTGACCCCCAAAGGTACAGCGCAATTCGGGAAAAGCCTTGGCAATTTTGTTGGGATTAGCGACTCGATTGATAGCTTGACACAACTCAATCTGAAGCAGACTATGTTGGCCTTGTGCCATGGGCTTAATCACGATTTCCCCATTAATAAATTCTGATCGGGGTTTGGTTTCTGGGAGTTTGAGGAACTCCTCTAAGGTTAGGGGTGGAGTGGCAGTGGTCATATATAGCGGTTTTGAATTAGGTGAGGTACTTTTTTTTAGGGAGCAGGGAGCAGGCAAGAGGCAAGAGGCAAGAGGCAATAAGTAAAAAATTATGTGTACCTCGTAGCTATGAAAAACGCTATAGTTTCTATGTTTATTGAGATGGTGGGTTACATTATAGTAACGTACCCTAAAAGATGGCTAGGGTGGGCAGTGCCTAGCAACGGGCTTTGTAAGGTTATCTGTATTAAGCACTGCCCACCCTAGGTGAACTACCTCCCGTTAATTAGCTGACGGCTGTTCGCACCTCAAGCAGCGTGGCCATTCGCGTAGCGTGGCCAACGGCCAAGGCCAAGCGTGAGCCTTTGGCTCACGGCTGATAGCTGTTCGCGCAGCACCTCAAGTAGCGCATATGCTTACATACAACCTAGAGGGGCGCTTGTCGCCCCTCTAGGAATAAATTAGATTAAATTAGAGTAAAATAAGATTTTTTTTGACAAAAGAGGAAAAAATTATAACAAGTAACTTCAATCAAATTTTATAAATGATTGACGCTCTTTATTTAGATGAACAGAACGATTTAATTAATATTGTTAGACATAGACAAATTGAACAAAGAAGAGAAGAAATCACTGTTAATATTACTAAAGCTCACCAATAATATCAACAAGGTAACGTTTTTCGGGGTACAGTTGATGATGTTATCGCCGAATTAAACAATGACTAATTTAATTTTAACTTCATCATTTAAACGAGCTTTTAAGGCAATCATTAAACGTGAACCGAATTTAAAGCCAAAAATTGAAGCAAAATTAAGATTACTGGCTGATAATCAGCATAATCCTAATAGCTATTAAAAATGCTATAGTTTCTATATTTATTGAGAGCGTTACATTATATTAACGTACCCTACTGGACTCCTGAGATCTGGCACCATTGTGATTAATCCGATGGTGGGCAGTGGCTACCAACGGGCTTGGTCAGCTAATCTGATCTGTATCAACCACTGCCCACCCTACATCAACTCCCCATCTCCCCATCTCCCCATCTCCCCAAACGCCCGCCCCCTGGTAACTTTTACTACCATTGCAGAAAAATTATAAAGTTTTGTAAATAGCTGCGTAACTTCTCTGAGTGACCCAGACAAATAAATAGAACAACTTGGTACAATAAGTTGAATATCATACCCCTTCTCTAAAAGGGATGCAACAAAAGATTGTCGGGTTATTAGTAATCGATGCTCGGTAAAATTACCGCTATTATCAATTGCAAATTACCAATTACCAAAAGGCAGTAAAACGTTGTTGCAGGCTGACAGGATAATTGATATCCAAACCAAACCAAACCTTACTGTAGTCACCATGAAAAAAATACCAGAGTTAGGCAAATGGCCCAATCTATTACTATTACTCAAGACGAAATTAAAACTTGGTTAATTGATCAGTTAGCTGAGCGTCTGGAAATGGAACCAGCTGATATTGATATTAATGAGCCTTTTGATAACTATGATTTAGATTATAGCCAGGCTTTGATTTTGCTGGGACGGTTATAAAAGTGGCTTGGACGTGAATTTAATCCAGTCTTAATTTTTAACTATCCAACAGTTGAATAACTTGCTCAGCGCTTAGTTCAAGATTCATAGTTTTAACAATAAATCGGAGCATTACAATTTGGAAAAAGTATCATGAAAAAATGCTGTTCTCTCTAGTATTGCAATTGATTGGTTTAGATCCTAGATTGACAGCAATGGGATGCTCCCCAATAACTTTAGTCTTGACTATTACACGCCACACATAAATTGACTAATCAATAAGACTCAATTTCAAGACTATTACGTTGTAATTAAAAGGATTTTTAACATGGAACCAATTGCAATAATTGGCATCGGGTGTCGTTTTCCTGGTGCCGAAAATCCAGAGGCTTTTTGGCAATTATTATGTGATGGAGTCGATGCCATTACTGAAATCCCCAAAACCCGTTGGGATCTCGATGACCTCTATGATTCTGACCCAGATACTCCTGGCAAAATGAACTCTCGCTACGGGGGCTTTTTGCCCCAAGTAGACCAGTTTGACCCCCACTTCTTCGGCATCTCCCCCCAAGAAGCCACTGCCATGGACCCCCAACAACGGCTATTGCTAGAGGTGGCTTGGGAAGCCCTGGAAGATGCAGGACAGGTGCGAGACCACTTGGCTGGCTCCCGAACTGGAGTATTTGTGGGAATTTCCAACAATGATTACAGCTACACTCATCCAGAGTATTCCACTCAGCCCCAAGGATACGATCTGACCGGTAATGCCTTGAATATTGCCGCTGGTCGCCTTTCCTATTTATTCGACTTTAAAGGCCCTGCGATCGCAATCGACACCGCCTGCTCTTCCTCAATGGTTGCAGTTCACCTGGCCTGTCAGAGTCTTTGGACTCGAGAGTCTACCTTGGCTTTGGCTGGGGGTGTGAATATTATCCTGTCACCCATTGGTCACATTGCCCTAAGTAAGCTAAAAGCCCTGTCTCCCGATGGTCGCTGCAAAGCCTTTGATGCCAAAGCCAATGGCTACGTTCGCAGTGAAGGAGCAGGTTGCATTGTCCTCAAGCCCCTATCCCAGGCATTAGCTGATAATGACCCGATTTACGCCACTATCCGAGGCAGTGCGGTTAACCACGATGGTCGTAGCAAGGGACTGACGGTTCCCGATGGTTCAGCTCAAGAAGAACTGATCGCTCAAGCCTTAGACAATGCTGGCGTAGCACCCTCGGAAATTAGCTACATTGAAGCCCATGGTACTGGCACACCCCTGGGAGATCCCATGGAAATGATCGCCCTCGCTTCCGTGCTTGCCACTGATCGTCAGGAGGGAAACTATTGTGCTGTCGGAGCAGTTAAAACCAATATTGGCCATTTGGAAGCTGCTGCTGGCATTGCTAGTTTAATCAAAGTTGCCTTATCCCTCAAACATCAACAACTACCCCCCAGCTTGCACTTTGAAGACCCTAACCCCGATATTCCCTTCGATACTCTACCGCTACGGGTTCAGCAGACTCTAAGTCCTTGGCCTGAGGAGTTTGGTTTAGCCAAGGCTGGGGTCAGTTCCTTTGGGTTTGCCGGTACTAACGCCCATGTGATCTTAGAACAAGCTCCTGAATCCTCCCAAGTCCCGGATCAGACAAGACCCCTCAAGCCACCCTACTTACTACCGCTCTCAGCCCATAGTCCAGAAGCGGTCAAATCCCTGGCTCAGGCTTATCAAGACTGGTTAGCCACTAGAGATATCGACCCTACCTTATTAGAGGACATTTGCTACACCGCTAGTGTCCGGCGCACTAACCATCAACACCGCTTAGCTGTGGTAGTTAACTCCCCTGAAGACGCGAAGGAGCGCCTGCAAGATTTACTCCAAGACCCCTCAGATGTTGACCTAGCTGGTGGTAGTGAAGGGAACAACCACCCCCCGAATCTAGTTTTTGTTTGCTCTGGTCAGGTGCCTCAATGGTGGGGGATGGGACGAGAGCTACTGCAATCGGAACCAGTATTTCGAGGGGCTATAGAGGAGTGCGATGCCCTGATTCGCTCCCAGGCTAACTGGTCATTGTTAGCGGAGTTAACAGCGGACGAGTCTGAATCCCGCCTTGGGGAAACGGAAATTGCTCAGCCTGCTATTTTTGCCCTACAAGTTGCCCTGGCTCGGCTGTGGCGTTCTTGGGGCATAGAGCCAAAAGCAGTGGTGGGTCACAGTTTAGGTGAAGTTGCAGCAGCTCACATTGCTGGTACTCTGAGCTTAACCGATGCTGTGAAGTTAATTTGCGATCGCGGTCGCGTGATGCAGCAAGCCACAGGCAATGGCAAGATGGCAGCATTGGAACTCTCCGTAGCGGATACAGAACAACTGTTGTCTGAATACGATCCTATTTTCGAATCGGCAAACCCCAACCTAGGCATCGCAGCAATTAACAGTCCCACCTCAACGGTGGTGTCTGGAGAGTCTACAGCAATGGAATTATTCCTTGAATTCCTGGCACAGCGGCAACGGTCGGTGTTATGCCAATTGCTGCCAGTGAATTATGCCTTACATAGTTCCCAAATGGAACCATTTCAAGAGGAATTGGTGCAGACACTTGAAGGGATCGAACCCCAGCCAGAAACTATTCCCATCTACTCTACAGTTACCGGTAGCTCTAGTCAAGGTTCAGCTTTCGATGCTATCTACTGGGGGCAAAATATCAGGGAAGCTGTCCGCTTTGCTCCAGCTATTGAAGCGCTAGTGGAAGCTGGTCATACCATCTTCTTAGAAATTAGCCCTGACCCTGTCCTTTCCGGATATATTGCTCAAACCCTCAACCATCTCGATCAAGCGGGGGTTGTCTTACCCTCCCTACGCCCTAGTCAGGGGGAACGGGCCACCATGCTCACCTCTCTAGGTAAACTCTACACCCAGGGCTTTACAGTCGCGTTGCATAAACTATTCCGATCTTCCAATTCTCGGGTTGTGAGTTTACCCTGCTACCCTTGGCAGAAAGAACGGTATTGGGTCGAGCAGAAATCTCAAACACCATCTCAAACACCACTACCGAACTTGTTGGTAGGGGAAGAGCAACAGGAGGTTACCCCAGAGTCCCTGACCGATTCCCTGGTCGAGGATTCCCTGTACGAGATTCAGTGGCAACTTCAAGAGCGTACACCCGAAGCAGAAACTCAGGCCACTGAAGCAACTGAGCCTGGTCAATGGGTGATCTTTGCGGATTACGGTGGCGTAGGACAGGCATTAGCAGAAAATTTGCGATCGCATGGTCACAGCTGTTGCCTGATTTATCCAGGTGAAGTTGACCAAAGCCTACCAGGAGGACTTGGAACCATCAACCCTGCTGATCCCAATCATTTTAAGCGGCTGTTCCAGGAAATTCTTGGAAATAATCCATTGCCCTGTCATGGAGTAATTCATCTGTGGAGTCTAGAGACTGAACAGTCTGAAGCACTCACACCATCCTCTCTCGAAGAGTCTCACGTATTGAGTTGTGGAAGCGTACTGCACCTAGTTCAGGGACTAGTTCAGGCACTGGTCAATACTGGTAGTTCAACCTTACCGAAATTGTGGTTAGTAACCTCTGGCAGCCAAGCAGTGGAAGCCAACCCTGCTCCGGTAGCACTGGCTCAAGCCTCTTTGTGGGGCATGGGACGAGTAATTGGCCTAGAACACTCTGAAATTTGGGGAGGGCTACTGGATTTAGACCCATCTATATCTGATAATTCTGATAATTCTGATAATTCTGATCATAAGGGTGCTACGCAACAGGCCATGGCTCTGTTCTCAGAAATTTGCCAGGGAGACGGGGAAGACCATGTAGCATTCCGCCAGGGACAACGCTATCTGGCTCGCCTGGTATCTAGCAAACCCACTCAAACGGAATGTTTAACAGTGCAGGCTGATGGTATCTACCTGATTACTGGTGGCTTGGGCAGTTTAGGACTCCGGGTTGCCCGGTGGATGGTTGAACAAGGGGCAAAAAACCTAGTGCTACTAGGACGCCGAGAACTTCCACCATCAGATCAGTGGGCAAGCTTACCCCAAGACAGTGAGTCTTGGAAACGGGTTAACGCGGTTAAAGAACTCAAAGCCATGGGAGCCAAGGTGATTGTGGCTCAGGCTGATGTCAGTAATCAGGATGAGATGTCTGAGGTATTTGAACACTTGCGTAATACTCAGATTCCCCTCAAAGGTGTTATCCATGCTGCCGGGATTGAAAATTATCAGGAGATACAAGGGATGGACCTGAATGTATTTCAGGCTACCCTGCAACCTAAAGTAATGGGGGCATGGCTGCTCCATCAACTTACCCAAGAGATGAACCTAGACTTTTTCGTCTGCTTCTCCTCGATTGCCTCCCTGTGGGGCTGTCAGGGAAAAGCTGATTACGCTGCTGCTAATGCTTTCCTGAATGCGATCGCACATCATCGTCAAGCCCTAGGATTACCTGCTTTGAGCATCAATTGGGCACCCTGGTCTGGAAGTGCCATGGTGTCTGAACAGGTCAAGACCTTATTGAAGCGCATAGGAGTAGACCCATGGCAACCAGAAGAAGCCATCACCATTTTGCCATACCTTCTGGGGTCCAACAGCCCTCAACTAATCGCTGCTAAGTTCAACTCGGATGTCTTTAAAAAGAAGTTATCCAAGTCCTAGTTTGGATCCATCATTCTTCCCCAAGGGGCAAAGATGGAGTTAGTTTTGTCCTGACTATTACCTGTTTCGTAATCCAGTCAGCAGCCGGATATCTGGCTAGTGCTAAGTTTTTCGTGGGTGGTTGCTCTACCGCGATCGCAGCTAGGAGTTCTTCCAGGGGGTTTCCTGATCTTCTGCCTCCCTGGGCTGATCAGGATCAACGGTGATGATGGCAGACCCCCCTGCTTCCAAACCGGCTTGATTCCCTTGAGATACCACCACAAAGCGACCAAATGATGCGGCTTCGGCAATCGGTAGTCCAAATCCCTCCCGGTCAGACAGAAACACTACCGCTGTTGCCTGTCGATACCAAAGAGCCGCGAATGCGATGGCCTTTCGGCCACGCTACGCGAACGCGCTATGTGACCATGATAGTGAACCCAAGGCAAGCTCTCAATTGACTTCAGGAACGCTTCACCCCTAGCTTGGGTGGAAGTATTCATTCCTGCTAGGACTTACGAAGTTGACTTGGTAATCGGTAATTGGTAATTGGTGTACGCCAATTTTCCTGGAGTCCAGTTTTGAGTAAGTCCTGTTGCCTTGATGAGACCTAGGTGTGGAAATTCGTTTCAGCTCAAGTGGGGCAAGGCTTCGGTGAATCTTGTTCACCCAATGGTCTAGGTCAGTTTTGAGAAGTTTCGAAAAAAAAATCGTTCTTCGGCATAAAACATACGCTGACCCCCGATAAGTTTTTAGAAGCTAACAATCAAGGGTTTTTCAGTATGCACAGCAAGACCTACACACTCTACATATCAAATTCTGATCTTCGTCCAAACTAAGTTGATGTTAGATCAAGTCCGGTTAATCACTTCCCAAATCAGACAACCCAATCTCAAGGGCTACTGGTAGGGTGCGTTACTAACTCAACTTACCACTTATAGGGTTTGGATTCCAGTTTTGAGTAAGTCCTGTTCCCTTGATCAGACCTAGGTTTGGAAATTGGTTTGAGCTCAAGTGGAGCAAGGCTTCGGTGAATCTTGTTCACCCAATGGTCTAGGTCAGTTTTGAGAAGTTTCGAAAAAAAAATCGTTCTTCGGCATAAAACATACGCTGAACCCCGAAAAGTTTTTAGAAGCTAACAATCAAGGGTTTTTCAGTATGCACACCAAGACCTACACACTCTACATATCAACTTCTGATCTTCGTCAAAACTAAGTTGATGTTAGATCAAGTCCGGTTAATCACTTCCCAAATCATAAAACCCAATCTCAACGGAAATAAAGCATGATAATTGTCCTCAAAGCAGCCACTCCGACAGTCGAAATTGAACGCATTAAACACGAACTGTCCCAATACAAAGTCAGCGTCGAAAAAATCATCGGCAAACACCGAGTGGTGATTGGTTTAGTCGGTGACACGGCTGAACTCGATCCCTTAAAAATTCAGGCTGTCAGTCCTTTTATTGAAAAAGTATCACGAGTTGAACATCCCTTTAAACGGGCGAGTCGAGACTTCCGACATGGTGAACCCAGTGAAATTATTGTTGAAACACCGAACGGTTCTGTTGCTTTTGGCGAACACAGTCCCATCGTTCAAACTGCCGGCCCTTGTTCGGTTGAAAATGAACAGATGATTGTCGAAACCGCCCAACAAGTTAAAGCAGCAGGTGCTCATTTCCTACGTGGTGGAGCCTACAAACCTCGGACTTCTCCTTATGCTTTTCAAGGGCATGGTGAGAGTGCTTTGGAATTGCTGGCCATTGCACGTCAAGAAACAGGCTTGGGAATTATCACCGAGGTAATGGATGCAGCCGACATTGAAAAGATAGCAACTGTTGCAGATATTCTCCAAGTTGGTGCTCGTAATATGCAGAACTTTTCTCTGTTAAAAAGAGTTGGTGCTCAAGAGAAACCGGTTCTGCTGAAGCGGGGAATGTCCGCAACCATTGAGGAATGGTTAATGGCGGCTGAATATATTTTAGCAGCCGGAAATTCCAATGTTATTTTGTGTGAACGGGGAATTCGCACCCATGACCGCAAATATACCCGCAATACCCTCGATTTATCCGTGATTCCTGTCTTGCGGACATTGACTCATCTTCCCATTATGATTGACCCCAGTCACGGGACTGGTAAAGCCGAATACGTCCCGGCAATGGCAATGGCTTCAATTGCAGCAGGAGCTGATGCTCTGATGATAGAAGTTCATCCCAACCCTTCCCAAGCCCTGTCTGATGGCCCTCAATCCTTGACGCCTCATCGTTATCAAGAACTGATGCAAGAAATGGCAGTTATTGGTGAAACAGTGGGTCGTTGGCCGGAAAAGTTAGCCCTCACCCCTTCATGCCCTCAAGCTACCCAAAAATTCAGTGCCATTGTTTAAAACTTGTTGTGAGTTGAAGAAAAAATTGAAGGCTAACTTAGATTGATTCAACTCACAATATCTCATCAAACAGATCTTTTTGCCCAATTCTAGAGAAATAATGGAAATGAACGCTCAAACCCTAGTCTTAAGGCCAATTTTTTCCCAACACTTTCCGCGAAAGCGGAATTACATCGAACCTGTATTACTCAGCCCATTTCAGCGAATATTGCTGACGACAAACGGCACTGTTACGGATATGATTGAAGCCTACTCGGGGGAAGCAATCAAAATCAAAAAGCTGTTTGAAGACAAGATTACAATCAAAGAAGACATCCTGCCGATGAACCTCAAAAAAGGCACAGAAGTCATCGCTCGCAAAGTGCTACTTCAAGGTAAGATGAGTGACCGCAACTATGTCTATGCCGATTCAATTTTAGTTCTCGACAGACTGAATGAAAAAATGCGAACCCAACTGTTACAGACCAAAACTCCCATTGGTAAACTCTGGGTCGAGAACAAAGTGGAAATCTTCAAAGAAAATGTCGAACTTGGCAAAGAACATGCAGGTGATTTAGCAGATTATTTCCAGATTGAACCCGAAGAAAATCTCCTGTATAGAACCTACTGCGTCATCTCCAATCATCAGTACACTATGATGATTACAGAAAAGTTTCCGGAAAATAATTTTAGGCGAAAGCTCTAATAGTATCGGTTGATAAGGTCCCATAATAGAGGTAAAAGTATGATTATTAAACGGTTGAAAGAAGCTGCCCATTCCTTTCCAAAACATACAGCACTTGTCTATAATGAGTCCCGAATTAGCTATGAGCAACTTGACTCCAAAGTTCAAGGATTAAGTGAGGGATTAAGTTCTCTAGAAATTGGTCAAGGTGATTGTGTCGCTTTTGTTTTACCCAACTGTCCTGAGTTTGTTTATAGCTTCTATGCTGTTGCTCAGTTACAGGGAATTGTTCTGCCCCTCAATCATTTATTCAAAGCCGAAGAACTGAGTTATTGTCTCAGTGATAGCAAGGCAAAAGCAGTAATTACTGACCTCAAGCGTGCCAAAATTTTTCAGGATATTATTGCAAATATTGACCGAAAAATTGAGTTAATTGTTGTGGATGGTGTTTATCCGGGAAGCCACTATCTCTACCATCTAATTCTGCCAGGAAAATCTCAACATCAAGAGTATTCAGAAAACGCTCTTTCTTCTGAGCTTCTGTATCAATATTCATCCGGATCAACGGGGAAACCAAAACGAATTGCACGCACCCAAGCGAGTCTTTACCATGAGGTTAAAAACTTCGCAGAAACCACCCAAATTCAGCCCTCAGACAAGATTCTTTGTGCAGTTCCGATGTATCATGCCCATGGGTTAGGAAATTGTCTCCTCGCAGCAACTTGTAATGGTGCAACCTTAGTTATTTTAGAACAGGTTTTGCAAAAGGATGGTACACCTGTTGAGGTTCCCTTTGTCTTCCGGTGTCCGCGAGTTTTTGAACTGATTGAAACGGAGAAGATTACAATCTTTCCAGCAGTGCCTTATATCTTCAAGGCTTTAGCAGAAACTCGAACAAAAACCTCGGTGAACCTATCTAGTTTGAGATTATGCTTTTCAGCCGGAAACTTCTTGTCCAAAGACATTTTCGATAAGTTTTGGCAGCGATTTAGGATTCCTATTCGACAGCTTTATGGCTGTACTGAGGCTGGCTCTGTGGCAATTAATTTAGAGGAAGACATCAACAAAATTTATCACTCTGTTGGGTTTCCGCTCAATAATGTTGAACTCAAAATTGTTAATGAAAGTGGGAATGAACAACCCATGGGAATGAGTGGAGAAGTTGTGATAAAAAGTCGTTCTCTAACCCAAGGTTATATTAATCAGCCAGAACTGAATCAACAAGCCTTTAAGGAGGGATGTTTCTATACAGGTGATTTAGGGAAAAAAGATGAGTGGGGTCGAGTGTATATTACCGGTCGCAAGAAGCTGCTCATTGATACCGGAGGTCGCAAAGTTGACCCGATAGAAGTAGAGGATATTTTGATGAATCATCCTCACGTTAAAGAAGCTGTTGTTGTCGGTGTAAAAGGGTCTTATGCTGGCGAGTTGGTTAAAGCTGTAATTGTCAAAAAAGGTCTAAAAAATTGTGAGTATCAAGAGATTCTTTCATTTTGTAAGCAGCGTCTAGCGGAGTTTAAAGTTCCAAAAATCATTGAATTCCGCCCAGAAATTCCCAAAAGTCCACTCGGAAAAATTATGAGAAAGGAATTAGTTTAAACCGATATCATCACAGTCCAAATACTGAAATTTTAAGGAGCCTAACACCATGATGACAACTACAACAATTCAAGAACAAGTTCAAGGGTTAGTTTTGGAAGTTATACCCGATGTGACCCTAGAAGATTTGCAATACGATGTAGATATCTTCAACTTGGGTCTAGATTCGATTAACACGATGACTCTAATTTCTAACTTGCAAGAGACTTTTGAAATTCAGTTAGATGTGAGTGAGATTAGTTTTGATAACTTTCAAAATATCTCAACAATTGTGGAGATGATTGAAGAAAAAAAAAGTTGTTAAATTTTTAAAATCTATCTAGGCTGCGAGTATTTTTTACTCCAGCCGCTTCCTCACCAACTCTCTGGACAGTATCTAGGCTCTGATATGTCACTCGAAACATTGAACAAAAAACAACATAAAACTTCTCCAGTTGCCAATAATTCAACTCAATCAGTGGCTGCTAAAAAGGAGCTATGGGAAGCAATTAGAACGGTCATTAGCTTACAAAATCAAGCTCCACCCTTAGTCTCTGTTTCCCGAGAAAATCCACTTCCTCTCTCTTTTCCTCAAGAGCGGTTATGGTTTTTACAACAGTTGGAACCAAGAAAAGCTGCTGCTTATAATATGCCGTTTGGGTTTCGCATTTCCGGCTCACTCAATCCATTGGCTTTAGAGCAAAGTCTGAATGAACTTATTCAACGTCACGAGGCTTTGCGAACGATTTTTACCTTAGTTGAAGGTCAACCCACTCAAGTCATTCACTCCTCTTTCTCCTTTAGTTTATCTGTAATTAATGTACAGAGCTTCCCTCAAAAACAACGGGAAAAGAAGGTAATGGAATTAGTGAAGGTAGATATTGAGCAACCGATTGAATTGACTCAACTGCCTCTGTTTCGAGGAAGACTTTTTAAACTTGATGAACAGGATTATTTTCTGTTACTGAATGTTCACCATATTATCGTCGATGCCTGGTCAAAAGGAGTTTTATTTCAGGAGTTAGCAACACTCTACGAAGCATTTTCTCTCGGTCAATCTTCACCCCTCCCAGAACTTCCAGTGCAGTATGCGGACTTTTCTGTTTGGCAACGTCAATGTATTCAAGGTGAGTTTAAAGAGACTTTGCTAAACTATTGGAAGCAACAACTTGGCAATAATTTACAAGCTTTAAAGCTGCCAACTGACCATCCTTATCCGACTAATCCTACCCATTCTAGTGCCTACAATAAACAGTTACTTTCTGTTGAACTCACGACTCAACTTAAAAGCTTCAGTCGAAAAGAAGGAGCAACGTTATTTGCAACGTTATTAGCTGCATTTAAGGTGCTATTATATCGCTACACTGACCAAGACGATTTTTTTGTGTGTAGTCCAATTGCGAATCGGAGTCGGAAAGAAACAAAGGGATTAATCGGTTACTTTGCGAATTTACTGATTCTACGGACACAGTTTAAAGTAAACCAAACTTTTCGGGAGTGTTTGAGTCAAGTTCGTCAGGTTGTCTCCGGAGGTTACGCTTATCAAGATTTACCCATTCAAGAAATTATTAACGCTCTAAATTTACTGCAAACCCCTATATCTAAGGTGATGTTTGCACTGCAAAATACAACAATTCATACCTTAAAATTACCAGGTTTAAATGTCGAAACATTCAATCTTGATAGCGGAACAGCGGATTTTTATCTCTATCTCTATCTGATTCAAGAAGGTGATACTTTGGCTGCTATATTCAAATACAATGCTGATTTATTTGAGGAAGCAACCATTGCTCAAATGCAGGAGAATTATCGTACTATTCTGGAAAACATTTTAATCAATCCAGAGCAGTCTATCTTGGATGTACTCCCTTTAAGCGCAACTGAACAGCAACAATTAGAGGAGAAACGAGCCAATCAATCTACATTCAAACCATCCAGGAATTCGTCTAAACCTGCTTATATTGCACCCCGCAATTCAACTCAACTCAAACTCGTTCAATTATGGAGTAAAGTATTAGGAATTGAATCCATTGGAATTCGAGATAACTTCTTTGATTTAGGTGGACAGTCCTTAATGGCGATGAGTTTGTTTACTCAAATTGAACAAACCTTTGGTAAAACTTTACCCTTGGTAACACTACTAAAATCTCCAACCATTGAACAACTGGCCGAAATTCTTGCTGAAAACGAATCTTCTCTCCCTTGGTCTTCATTAGTTCCACTTCAACCTCGTGGTTCTAAACCGCCTTTCTTCTGCATTCATGGACAACAAGGAAATGTGTTGAACTTACGAGAATTAGCCAAATCTATAGGTTCAGAGCAACCGTTTTATGGATTGCAAGCTAAAGGGTTAGATGGCAAACAAATGCCTGACTTTACAATCGAAGCAATGGCGGCTAATTATCTTAAAGAAATTCGCAGTGTTCAAGCCCATGGCCCCTATTTTATCGGAGGAAACTCTATGGGAGGTACGATTGCTTTTGAGACCGCACAACAACTTCAACAGCAAGGAGAAAAGGTGGCATTGCTGGTGATGTTTGACACTTTCAATAAAAGTGCTTTTCCTCGCCTTGTATTCCGAAACCAACACTACTTCAAATACTTATCCCAATTGGGACTATCCAAGTCACTATTTGAGGAACTCAAAGACGTTACTAAACGCCAACTGCAAGCCATCCTTTGCAAGCTTTATCTAGGTTTAGGAAAACCTTTACCTCATCATCTCAGTCGTGCTATCGTAGCTGAGGCGAATATGCAGGCAAAGTGGGCTTATTCACCACAGGTTTATTCCGGTAAAATTACCATGTTTCGGGCTAAAAAACCTGCTAAATTCAATAAGTTTTATTTACCGAATCAAGCAGATTGGGAAACTCGTGACCCTGAACAGGGCTGGGGTAATTTAGCAAGCGACAAATTAGAAATTTACGATGTACCGGGAGACCATTATTCAATTTTTGATCAACCGAATGTACAGGTCTTAGCTGAGACTTTAAAGGCTTGCTTAGGTTAGTCTCATTTTTCTTTGAATTAATGTTAACTAAAATCAGGTTTACTCTCAATACAGCAGGAGATTTTATAATGAATACAATGACTTATGATGTAGCAATTTGCGGTGGTGGTTTAGCGGGTTCAACTTTAGCTAGACAGTTGAAGTTAACAATGCCTGATCTTTCTATTATTGTCTTCGACCGTTTGGCTCGACCTCTACCTGAAGGTGCTTTTAAAGTTGGAGAATCAACGGTTGAAGTCGGTTCCTATTATCTTGCTGAAATACTTCAGTTTAGCGATAATTATTTTAAACTGAATCATATGCCAAAGTTGGGACTCCGTTTCTTCTTAGGTGATGCTCAAGGTAAATTTGAAGAACGTCCTGAACTCGGACTCTCTAAATTTCATTCCCCTTCCTCTTATCAAATTGACCGAGGTAAGTTTGAAAATGATCTGCGAAACTTAAACATCGAAGCAGGAATTGAATCTTTAGAAAATTGTAAGATTATTGATATTATACTATCTAAAAATAATCAAGAATTCCATGAAATTGTTTACACTCAAGATGACACGAAGCAAAAAAATATTATTAAAGCTAAATGGGTTATTGATGCGATGGGTCGTCGTCGATTTTTGCAGAAAAAACTGGGTTTAGCTCAACGGAATAGTTCTAAACATAGTGCGGTTTGGTTCTGGGTCAATGAACGGGTGGATGTCAGTGATTTTGTTCCCAAAAGTAACCAAAACTGGCATGAGCGTGTCCCTGGAAATCAACGATATTATTCAACTAATCACTTGTGTGGAAAAGGCTACTGGATTTGGATGATTCCGCTCCCCGGTAACTATACCAGTATTGGGATTGTCACTGATGAAACGGTTCATCCTTTCGGAGAACATAACACTGAGGAAAAAGCATTTAATTGGCTCCAAACCTATGAACCTACTTTAGCTAATCATCTTCAAGGGATTTCAACTCAAAAATTTATGAAGATGCCTCACTATAGCTATTCCTCTAAGCAAGTTTTCTCAAATAATCGTTGGGCTTGTGTTGGTGAAGCTGGGGTATTTCCCGATCCATTCTATTCTCCTGGCACTGACCTAATTGGATTTGGAAATTCTCTCGTCACTCAGATGATTGAAGCGGATTTGCAAGGCAAGTTAACTTCAGAAATAGTGGCGGAAGCAAATCGCTTTTTACTCACCTATTCCGAAGGGGTAAAAGATAATATTCACAAAGTTTACTCCTGCTTTGATCAAGATTTGGTCATGGCCATTAAGGTGATTTGGGATACCTTATCCGGCTGGGCATTTAGTGCGCCTCTGATGTTTAATTCGATTTTCCTTGACTCTGAAAAACGGGCAAAAATTCGTCAAGGTTCAGGTCAATTCTTTTTGTTAGCTCACCGGATGCAAAAGTTGTTTATAGACTGGGCAGAACTCTCGCAAAATCGGGGAACTTATGAGTATCTTGATTACTTAGAAATGGATTTCATCAAGCAATTGCGATCGCGTAATTTACAATCCAATAAAACTGAGCAGCAACTCATCGATGATCATATTGCTAGTTTAGAAATGTTTGAGGAACTTGCCCAGGTTATTTTTCGCATGGCACTTGAAGATACAATGCCTGAAAAATTAGCTGATTTTCCGGAGTCTGCCTGGTTAAATGCTTGGGCAATTAGCCTCAATGAACACCGATGGGAAAAGGATGGATTATTCCGCCCCATAACTCAACCCCGTGACTTACATCCAATGACTCAACAGCTACGAAAAAAAATTCATTTTCCTTCAGTTGTCAAGCAACTTGTGACGGTTTAATGATTCACTTAAACTGAGCAATAATGTGGGTATTTAACTCACATTATTGCTCAAGCAAAAATGACACATATCAGGAGTTTACTATGGAAACTTATACACAGTTAAAAACATCGGTCTGTATTCTCGGTTCTGGCCCTGCTGGTATTGTGCTCGGAAGTATTTTGCTGAGAAATGGGATAGACTGTATTATCATTGATAAATACAATCGTGAAGAAATTTATGCCAGAGGAAGAGCCGGAGTTATAGAAAGTACAACGGTTGAAATCCTCAGAAAAAATGACCTGGCGAATACCCTGCTCAAAAAGGCTTATACTCACGGTTCTTGTGAATTTCGCTATCCCGATAAAAGCCTAAATTTTGAATATGGAAACTTAAGTGGAGGAGATGTTCATTATGTTTATCCTCAAAGCGATCTCAACGATGATTTGATTGAAAAATATATCAAGGATGGCGGTAATTTACTCTTTCATCATGAAGGCAAAAAGATTATTCAAAGTGATGACAAAGTCGAAGTTGTATGTTCTGATTTAGATAATCAAACAACTGTAACGATTCAAGCGGATTTTGTAGCTGGATGTGATGGTTATCATGGCTTAGCTCGTCAATCTGTTCCCTCTGAAGCTGTAGACATTTACAGCAAACAATATAACTATCGCTGGTTAGCCATTTTAGCCTACGCTCCCCCTTCGGCTCAGCATACTCTTTATGGTGTACATCCAGATGGTTTTGCGGCTCATATGCTTCGCAATAGCAAGATTTCTCGCTATTACCTTCAAATTCCCAGCACCGATACTTTAGAAGATTGGTCAGATGAACGCATCTGGGCTAATTTACACCAGCGGCTTGCTAAAGAAGGATGCCCATTAAATGAAGGTGAAATCTTTCAAAAGCGTATTATGGAGCTGCGAAATTATGTGATGGAACCCATGGGTTATCAGCGATTATTATTAGCAGGAGATGCGGCTCATATTATTACCCCAATGGGTGGAAAAGGCTTAAATTTAGCGGTGCAAGATGCGGGAGTTTTAGCAGAAACACTGATTAGCTACTACCTCGAAAACCATGATATTTCTTATCTTGAGCGGTACTCCAAAATTCGCTTGCCCTACATCTGGCGTGCTCAAGAATTCTCTTACAGCTTGTTAACCATGCTGCACTCACCGGAAGGAGAAGATTTAGAAGATGTGCGTTTCCGACGCAAATTAAGTGAATCCAAACTTTCTCAATTGACAACTTCATTAACTTTTGCTAAAAATTTTGCCCGAAACTACGTTGGTATTGTATAATTTTTTAAATTCCTTGGGAGAGCAGGGAATTTCAGACTATTACATTGTCAAAATTTTTAGTTAGGTATACCCATGCATCCTAATACTAAGTCTACCGTATTTCACGTCGCTAGCTCATTTCTCTTAACTTTGGGAATCAGTTTTCCCGCAGAAGCTCACTTTAGTTGGGATTTCCATCAGCATGAACAACAGGATTCTTCAAATGTTTCTTCTTTTACCATTCCGACCAATGCTACTGAAGCTTCAAATACTCTTGAAATCACAGCAGATGGTGACACTCCAGTTGTATTACCTGATGTAGATCGTCCAGGGTTTTGGCTATTCAGTGACAACGCAGAGTTTGTTGAAATCGGTGACAATACTGATGGGCAATTAGCAGTCTTTGATTTCACTACCTTACCGGGTGGGCCACTCCCTCACTATCACACCCTTGAAGATGAGTTTGTCTACGTTCTTGATGGAGAAATCACGTATCAACTGGAAGATCAACTCTTTACGGCGACACCTGGAACCTTCATTTCTAAACCGAAAGATGTTCTCCACGCTTTTGTTAATGCAGGTGAACAACCTGCCCGTCACATAGAGTTTGTAATCCCAGCTGGAATTGATGGCCTATTTGAAGGGCTGGGTCAACCGGGAACCTCTGATAATCCACCTTTTCCTCAACTTCCAACCCCTGAATTGATAGAGGGTGGCTTCCAACTGTTGAGCGATTTTGGGGTGGTGGCACCTGACTCATTACTCATTACTCCCCCTCAATTTGGAATTACCCAAGAGGGTGATCCTGAACTTGTGGTTATTCGTCCGGGTGAAGCTGATGGAGAAGCGAGTGCGACACTGATTGTTAGTAATCCTGAAGATGACTCAACTGTTGCTGAAATTCCTGTTACCTTTGGGGATGGAGAACGAATTCAGAACGTAGAGATTACGGGTATTGAAGGTGCAGAAAATCAGAACTTTGAACTGACCTTAGTTGATCCGATTGATACCAGTATTGCACTCCTACAAAATAAAGCCCTTTTAACCTTGGGTGAGGATAATACTTACACCTTAATTGATGGGTATTCTCCGGATGATTTTCCTCTGTTACTCCCTGATCCGAATCCGAATTCTTTTTGGTTAGGTGGAAGTAATTATACACAGGTTGCTAACGTGAATCAAACGGAAGGACTGCTCTCATTATTCGATGTATTTATTCCCGAACAAAACTCAGGGCTTGAAGAATTATTAATAGCTCCAACTGATTTAGCACTCTACACGTTGGATGGAGAGCTAACTATTAATGTTGCCGATCAATCTTTTAGTGCTGATCCGAATACCTTTATTTACTTGCCAGAAGGAAGCAAGTACAGTTTTAGTAACTTGGGACAATTGTCCGCTCGCACTCTACTATTTACGGCTGATAATCCGTATAAATTAGAAAACTTTGTTAAAACATTTGGTGTTACAAATGATGAAGAGAATGTAAATATTCCTGAGCCTTCTTTGATTTCCGGTTTACTACTCATGGCTTGCAGTGCAGGCGCTCTGTTGAATAAAAATCGTAAATCATTAAATGAGAATATTAATTTTCGAGTCAAATTAATTTGATCAAGGTTTCCTGAGACCATTATAACAAACATTTATCTTGGAAATTTAGGGGGAATTAAATATTTTAAATTTCCCCACAATAAATAGACAAGCATGAGTCGTGTGTTTTCCAAAGATGAGCAAGATAAACCAGGGTTTCCATTTCCCAGCACCGATACTTTAGAAGATTGCTCAGATGAACGCATCTGGAGTAATTTACACCAGCGGCTTGCTAAAAAAAGATGCCCATTAAATGAAGGTGAAATCTTTCAAAAGCATATTATGGAGCTGCGAAATTATGTGATGGAACCCATGGGTTATCAGCGATTATTATTAGTAGGAGATACGGCTCATATTATTACCCCAATGGGTGGAAAAGGCTTAAATTTAGCGGTGCAAGATGCAGTAGTCCTAGCATAAACATTGATTAGCTACTAAGCTGTTGCGCATTTAAATGGTTGTTTTACTGTTCCCTATTCCCTGTTACCTGTTCCCTTTGAGCAATTTAGGTATCCCAATCTAAATGCTCAACAGCTTATCTCGAAAACAATGATATTTCTTATCTTGAGCAGTACTCCGAAATTCGCTTGCCCTACATCTGGCGTGCTCAAGAATTCTCTTACAGCTTGTTAACCATGCTGCACTCACCAGAAGGAGAATATTTAGAAGATGTGCGTTTTCGACGCAAGTTAAGTGAATCCAAACTCTCTCAACTGACAACTTCATTAACTTTTGCTAAAAATGTTGCCCGGAACTACGTTGGTATTGTATGATTTTTGAAATTCCTTGGAAGATCAGGGAATTTCAGACCATTACATTGTCAAAATTTTTAGTAGGTATACCCATGAATCTCAAAACTAAGTCTACCGCATTTTACGTCGCTAGCTCATTTCTATTAACTTTGGGAATTAGTTTTCCCGCAGAAGCTCACTTTGGTTTTGATTTCCATCAGCATGGACAACAGGATTCCTCAACAGTAACATCTAGCTCGATTGATATCTCTGATTTTTTGAATGGCCCCATTCCCACGCCTATCACTGATTATTTAGCCGGGTTAGATGATACATCATCGACATCTTTATTCTACCAAGATTTAGAAACTGCATGGGTCGCAGGTGGACGAATTTCCTTTGTCGAAACAGGCGAGACCACTGATGAACAGTACACACTATTAGATGTCGTTGTTGTCCCTGGCGGTGGTACTCCATTACACTTCCATGAAGATGAAGCTGAGTGGTTTTTCATGCTGGATGGTACTTTAGAGTTTCAATTAGAAGACCAAACAGCACTGACACCATCTGAAACGCTTATTTTTGGCCCCCAAAATGGCAAGCACGCCTTCCGAAATCAGACATCAGATTTGGCGAGGCTACTCATTTATTATGAACCTACAGGAGTTGAAGACTTTTTCCGGGAAGTCGGTCAGCCCGTAACAGATCCATTTAATCAACCTCCTGTAAATCCTGAAGAACTTTTGGAAGCTGCCCCAGCAAACGGGCTTATATTTCCTAGCTCACTAGAGTTTGCCGGTAATCAATTCTTCACTGAGAAAGGGTCTTCTGTAGCAACAGTAGACGTAATCCGCACTGGTGCTGTTGAGGATATCGTTGGTGGTAGCATTTTTCTAGGCACTGGAACTGAAATCCCCATTGAGTTTGGTATTGGCCAGAGTTTTCAAAGTATAGATATTCCCCTACCTGATGACATTAACACCATTGACTTATTCTTAAAAAATCCTACGGGTGGAGCTTTTATTGGTCTGCTAGCAGACCAGGCTATTATTAGCACAATATCAATACCTGAGTCTTCTTTCCCTATTGGTTTGTTAGCTTTTGGTGCAATAGGTGCAGGCTTAATGCTCAAAAATCGTAATTCAAATCAATGGAATGTAGAACGTCATTTCATGTTTAATTCATCTAAAAAAAAGTATTATAAAACGGTATAAACAGAAGTTTAGCGTCAGACTTTTTCAATATTAAAAACTCAAAACTGGAGTGGGTAAAAATCCCGCTCTAGGACTTAAATTGATAAATCAACTAGGACAAGGATAAATTTTTGATGAGCATCACTATCGATCAAATCTTTGATGAGGATTTTTATCTTTCTCAATATCCAGAAGTGGCTGATGCGATCGCAAATGGTACAGCCAAGAGTCCCATTGATCATTACCTAACAGTTGGTCAATATCAGGGTTATCTTCCCGGCAAACTTTTTAGCGATGTTTATGTTTTTGGAGATAGTTTTTCTGATGATGGGAATTTGTTTGAACTGACTAACGGTATTTTTCCAGAATTTCCAAATTTTGAAGGACGTTTTACCAATGGGATAATTTGGATTGAAACTTTAATCCCTGAGTTGGGTTTAGAGATCAATCCTGAAAATAATGTCGCCCATGGAGGTGCAACGACAGGAACCGATAATGTTCTCAATCCGAGAACAGATGTTTTACCCGATAACCTACTGCCTTTACCGGGAATCCAAACACAAATTGATGATTTTGTCGCCGAAAATCCCGTTGCCGATCCCGATGCACTTTATATGGTTTGGGGAGGAGGTAATGATTATGTGGGTTTAAGTTTAACGGAAGTTGATACACCCATTACCAACTTATTAACAACAATTGATAAGTTAGCCGATGCAGGGGCAAAAAATATTATGATACCTAATATTTTTGATTTAGGTGCAATTCCCCTTGCTGTTAATGGTTCTCCTGAAGTTCAGCAAAGACTGGCACAAGCTACCCGAGATCATAATGCGGCGTTGCAAATAGCTTTAGAAGAAGTTGAACAAAATTCAGACATCAATATTATTCAGGTTGATATGTATTCAGCCCTGAATCAAGCTATAGAAAATCCAGCTAACTTTGGCTTTTCTAATGTCACAGAGGCTTTTTTAGATACGAATGCAACCAATCCTGATGAATTTGTATTCTGGAATCCCATTCATCCTACTGTTCGTTCTCATAATTTATTTGCAAATCAGGCTCAGAAATCTCTTTCTGAGGTTTCTGAAGTGCTGAGTATTGTCAAAGCGACTCAAGAATATCCCCTTCAATCTGTACCTGAACCTTCAATTTTTAATTCCGGATTAGTGATTGTATTGGCATTATTATTTGTGAGTAATAATTTATCAAAAAAAACAAGATAAATCATCCGGAATTAAGCTACAATTAATTGTAGTAATATAAAGATATTGAGAGTATAAAAAATTAAAACAAATCAAGCAAGATTTAATTATTTTAAAACAATTAAATCTTGATGATTTCCTCTCAAGTTCACTGAACATTTCACTAATCAACCCAAGAGTCTTCAATGATTGAACTGTACACACACAATACCCCAAACGGTCACAAAATTTCTATTTGTTTGGAAGAACTTGAACTTTCTTACACTGTAAAGCATATAAATGTCTATGAAGGAGAACAATTTAAATAAGAATTTGTTGCACTCAATCCTAATGCTAAAGTTCCAGTAATTGTAGATCAAGAAACTGGACAAACGGTATTTGAATCCTGTGCAATTTTACTCTATCTTGCAGATAAAACTGGACGGTTAGTACCGCAATCAACTCAAGGTCGTTGGGAAGCAATTCAATGGCTCTTTTTCCAAGCGGCTTCTATTGGGCCAATGTTCGGACAACGAGCACACTTTGCCTTGTTTGCTCCCGAAAAAATCCCTTACGCAATTGAACGCTATACCAAAGAAACTGAAAGGCTGTATGGTGTCCTTGAACAACGTTTGAAGCAGCAAAAATATCTCTGCGGTGATGAATACTCCATTGTAGATATTGCCCATTGGGGTTGGATTTATACTGCTAAACGTATGGGATTTAGCTTCGATCAGTTTTCCAGCTTAATCCCATGGCATGATCAAATTGCAGAACGTCCTGCGGTTCAGAAAGGAATTCAAGTTCCTGGGCCTCTTCCTTTCTAAGTTCATCACAATAGATAGAGATGTCTGGTGCTATTTCAACATAAATATTATGCATTCTGCAATTTTCTGATTCCAGACATCTTTCTTATCTCTCTCTAGATTTTTACTTTTACTCCCTTCAGATCCCCCTTATTGAGGCAGGGCTGTTTCATAGTTCGACTAAAATTTCACGGGTAGGGAGATAGGGATATTTTTCTTACTAAAAATACTCTCTCTCCAGCACCCCAGCTCCCTTTCAACCGATTGACCTGTAAATTTATTCCTGAAAATGAAACAGCTCTGCCCTTATTGATGGTAGTTGAACTCGACTATTTAAAAACACTATTTATCAAAGATCAAAAACCCTTCACTTTCTGATGCTCAACTGATTAGATTTTTTGTTACAACTGATGAAACTTAACTCAATAGTTTGTTTGTTGATTAAATTATCATATTTTGATGATGCTTTAAATCTCTCTCATGTCATTTTTTGATAATCATAAAGCTAAACAATAGTAATTATGTTTTACCAAAACCGAAATCAAAAAGCTTCTAAAATTATTTTCCATATCAATCAAATAATATTCAATCTTTTAAATTTTATGTATTCATTGTTTCAGTTTATTTTATCCCAACGTTCTATTCGTTATAGTCTATTGTGTGTACTCACAGTTTGGACAAGCTGGCTGATTATTCTTGAACCCAGTCGAGCTATTTATAAGCTGATTGAACATTGGGAATTTGCCTTCACAATGGTCTTTGGTTCCATGGTTGCAGGAGCGACAAGTATGGGAGGAGGCGCAGTTGCTTTTCCAGCTTTAACAAAGTGGCTTCACGTCTCTCCCCCCGATGCAAAACTCTTTTCTTTAGCCATTCAAAGTATTGGAATGAGTGCCGCATCTTTTACGATTGTTGCTATGAAAACTCCAGTAGAATGGAAGTTAATTCGTTGGGTGAGTTTAGGGGGAATTCCAGGTATTTTTATGGGAACAGCTTTTCTGGCTCCTTTACTTCCTCCCGAAGTCATAAAAATTTCATTTACAATGATGGTGAGCAGTTTTGCCCTCATTTTAATTCAATTAAATTTAACTAAGACTGAACGTAATTTTACGATTGAACACTGGGGTAAACGAGAAAAAATTTTATCTCTAGTCGTCGGAGTAATGGGCGGTATGATTAGTGGGTTAGTTGGGAGTGGAATGGATGTTTTTGCCTACTCTGTAATGGTGTTACTGTTTGGTTTGTGTGAGAAAGTTAGCACTCCAACTTCAGTGATTTTGATGGCAATTAATGCCGTCACAGGCTTTTTAATTCATAACTTTATCCTGGGGGATTTTGTCACTCCCGTCAGTAATTATTGGTTAGCAGCGGTTCCGGTTGTGGTAGTGGGTGCGCCAACCGGAGCAATTCTTTGTAGTCTTATGGAACGCCAAATGGTGGTTGGGATTTTGATTAGTTTAATTGTAATTGAATTGCTGACTTCTTTACTGTTGATTCCGCTCACGACATCCGTAGTTTCGGCTGGATTGTTTGCCCTGATTTTATTTACTTCATTTTATTATCTGATGTATCGCACAAAACTGAGACGCGCTTAATTGAGTGATTCTAGGTTTTATCATTAAAAGTGAAGCATCAGTGGGAGTAAACACAATCGTGTGTCCTCCCACTTGAGGTTCCCCTTTGACAAAACGGTACAACCGGGAGCAGGGTAAGAGATTTCAGCAGCCCCCTGCACTATAGTTCATTAATGGCATCAGCATAAGCCATTGCTGCTGTTTCCCACTTCGGCAAATTACTACTAATCTCAGCTAATTGTTTTTCTTTCAAGCCACCCATTACCTTCTCGGCTGCCTCCCTGGGCTGATCAGGGTCAACGGTAATGATGGCAGACCCCCCCGCTTCCAAACCAGCTTGATTCCCTTGAGATACCACCACAAAGCGACCAAATGATGCCGCTTCGGCAATCGGTAGTCCAAATCCCTCCCGGTCAGATAGAAACACTACCGCTGTTGCCTCTCGATACCATTGAGCCAGAATGCGATCGCTTATGTGGCCATGATACTGAACCCAAGGCAAGCTCTCAATTGACTTGAGGAACGCTTCACCGCTAGCTTGGGTGGAAGTATTCATCCCTCCCACTAAATGCAATTCCCAAGGTTCACCACTAAGCTCTCTGAGTTGAGTTGTTAATGCCACAGCTTCCGGTAAACGCTTAGCCGCTGGGTCGATGCGACCTACCGATAACAAGAATGGTCCACTGGGAGCAGGAATTGATACGGTCGGTAACTTAGCTAAGGCTGAGTCTACTCCATTCGGAATAGTTTTCACCTTCTGTCGAATCCTTCGGTTAGGACGAAAGTGTAGCAGGTCATTCTCGGTAGCTTTGCTGACCACGATAATCTCCTGGGCAAAACGAATCGAGGCATCCAGGTAAATTAGCGATCGCAAAGCCGTTTTTATGCGATCGCCATACTTATTAGCCGCTTTCCATTCATTCACATCATGAAGCACTGCAATAGTAGGTGGATGCCACGGCAGAACGATCGGGTTAGATAGCCAGACAAGAGCCTCTACTCCTGCTTGAGCACAATACCCATTCAAGCGAGTCGCCACCCAACCATACCGCTTAGCTGGGGAGTAATCCAGCGGTGGTAGGATATTAACACTATCTGCCAACTCCTGTAGGGTAGGGGTATTCTCAAACGCATTCGGAGAAGCCAAGATTTTCACCTTAGTGCCTCGGCTGATCAGTTCCTCAACTAGAGGTGGTAGTAATCGATTTAGATACTGCCCAATGCCTAAGCGAGGACCAAGGTAATGGGCAATTAAAGCAACAGACATAGCTTATAGCACCGGAAACAGGGAACAGGGAATAGGGAATAGGGAATAGGGAATAGGGAATAGGGAATAGGGAATAGGGAATAGGGAACAGGCAAAAAATCCGTGTGTGTACTCCACTAATATGAAAACCGCTGTAGCTTAGATGTAGGCATAATTTCTAACTTAGTTACAATACCACTGAATAAAATCATAAAGGAACAGGCATTTAGAAAATTTTCCACTTTCCACTCCCGACTCCCGACTCCCGACTCCCGACTCCCGACTCCCGACTCCCGACTCCCTACTCCCGACTCCCTACTTTCAACTCCCAACAATGAACAAAATAATTGCCTGGTATAGATGGGCGATGCAAACAGGGCAACTACCATTTGCTATAATTTTAACCCTTACCATCTACCAACCTTTTGAAGACTTTGTTCTTAACTGGCTGCCCTTACCATCACCGTTAATAGCATTAATCCGTTTTGTTCCCGAAATTATCCTTTATATCCTAATGGTAAGGGTAATTTACCTGCGGCTATATTCTGGTAAAGGTATACGAAAAACTCCCCTAGATATCCTAATTATTGCCTTTTTCATTGGTAGCATTATTTCCATTGTGGTTAACCATGCTGGAATTGCAGGGAGCATAAAAAATTTACGCACTAACTTTCGGTATATCTCAGTTTACTATACTGTCGTTAATATTGACATTTCTATCGAACAGCTTGCCCTATTATTAAAAAGTATTAGAATAGCCAGTTTAATCCAGGCAGGTATAGCCTCCATCCAATACTTCTTACCCGCCAGCATCAGTCAAAAACTATTCACCAGGCAAGTCATCCACTCCGGCACAATGGCTGCCAAAAATGCCAGCATTGGCACCTTTGGCGACAGTGCCATCTTGTCAGGATTCCTGATGTTAGCAATTTCAGTATTTATTAGTCATGTCTACACCAACTCTAGTCATATTATTCCCACCTTCAAAGACTCCGCTAGTATTTTAGTGCTCTATTTCGCTAACTTTGCTTCCAAAAAGCGAGCTGGACTGATGATATCTTTACTAATTCCTATTCTAGTCTTAGTTCATCTCAAACGAAAAAGAGATACTGCCCTCATCCTCTGGTTTGCTACAGCACTTTTGATAAGTGTAGTATTAATTTCCCCATTACTCAATCTTCAAACATCAGCCGCTTCAGTGTCTGAAGACGGTGAAATACCTGATCTGACTTCCTATTTCTTCTCGATTTTTTCTCCAGATTACTGGCAACACAACTTAGAAGCTCAGCGGGGTTGGGCAGCCAAGACTATTGTTAATGGTTTGATGAATTCAGGAGGCTGGTTTGGCTTTGGTCCAGAGCCTGGTGCCTTACAAAGAGGAATAGAAAATTCTGTGATTCTATCCCCAGATGAACAACGGCATTTATCCTGGCATGTAGAACTCCTAGAAGATGCCTACTGGTTTGCATTCCTGGGATATTTTGGAATTGTTGGTTTGGGGATTTTCTGGCTAATATTGCTACGGCTTTACCAAACCTCTCAATCTCTGATTAAATCCTCTTCATCCCTGGAATACAAATCCCTTGGGGTGATGGTTTGTACTATAATTATTGTTTCTTTCTTTTACACCTTTGTGGAACGGACATTTAAACTACGACCCTTTAGTTTTTATTTTTGGTTACTGGCTGGATTGGTAGTTAATTCCTGGTCTGTTCAACAAGGAAATAGAGAATAGGGAACAGGGAATAGGGAACAGGCAAAAGGAGTAGGGTGCGTTAGGGGCGGCATTACCATCATATTCAACTTTGTAGCCAGTAGCCCCGTAACGCACCACTTTTTAAGGAAAAAGGCAAAATGCAAAAGAGAACAGTATCAAAAAAAGACAAGCATTTTTTTGCTATGGTGAATCCTTAGTGCTGATATACTTATCATCATACTGTTGGCAATTCCCTTATCACCCTATTACCCCATCAGCCCATCATGATTGATCATCAACCAAGAGTGGAACAGATATTTGTAGTGGGAAACTCCCGTAGTGGAACTACTCTGATGGGTCTAATATTGGGATTAAATTCAGAGGTTTTCACCTTTGAGGAACTCCATTTTTTTGGGCAGTTATGGTCCGAGGAGCATCGGGACTCTTACCTGACTCAGGCAGAAGCAGAACAGCTAGCGGCTCGTCTCCTATCAATTCAGCATAGTGATGTTTTGCGTCCAGGGGATCCCAGTGACTTTAGTGAAGAAGCCAAAGTAATTATTTCCCAGCTTCCGGAGCAAAAGCTCACCTCTGGGGATGTCTTTAAGGTATTTCTGGAATACAAAGCTGGTAAAAACGGTAAGAAGATTCCTTGTGAGCAAACTCCGCGCAATGTTTTATACATCGCTGAAATCCTGGAACTTTATCCCGAAAGCCGGATTATTAATATGGTTCGTGACCCCCGAGACGTACTGCTGTCACAAAAATATAAGTGGCGAATCAAATTCCTGGGTGCTAAGAATATTCCCTATCGAGAAGCCTTCCGGTCTTGGTGCAATTATCATCCCTTTACCATCTCAAAACTTTGGAATGCCTCGATTAACGCTGCTGAAAAATTTGCCAATCATCCCCGATGTCGTACGGTGAGATTTGAAGATTTGGTAACAAATCCAGAGCAGACTGTGGAACAGATGTGCCAGTTTCTGGGTCTGGAGTTCCAATCACAAATGTTGGACGTTCCTCAAAATGAAGGTGGTGTCTCATCCCATAAGCAAATTACACCAAAAAGTCGGGGGATTGACCCCAATACCACTGGAAAATGGCGGCGTGGCGGACTTTCCGTCACAGAGATTCATATTTGCCAGCAAGTAACCTATACTAACATGCTCAACCATGGTTACTCCTATGCTTCGATGAAACCCAACCCCTTGATGTTAGCATTAAGCTGGGCATTTTTACCGGTAAAATTGACCCTAGCCTTGTTAATGAATCTTCACCGAACCCGAAACATTGTAGAAGCAATTCGCAGACGCTTGTAAATAGACCTCTTGCATAAGTCTCATAAACCGTGGATGTTGACAAGGCAAAAGGCAAAAGGCAAAAGGCATAGATTTTGTTGGTCATGGTGATACCGATAGGAGATGTTTAATACCTTTAATAAAGACTTGAAAACTGTGGGATGTATTGTCAGTTAAAGATAAATGAGGTGCAATTTTTTTAGAATGGGTTCCTGGATAATATTCCTTAACTAAACGTTTAAGCTCTTGTTTTGCAGAATCAAGCTGATCGGGGTTACGGTATTTCTGTTTACTTTGTTGTTTACTGAGGCTATCAGGTTTCATTCTATAGGCTTTTTCGACTGCGGCTAAGTCTCCTAAGAACCAGGATTCTAATTCATGGCAGATGATCCGAATCATCACATTCTTGGATTTTCCGGCAGTTTGACAAATTTCTAATAGTTCGGATTTTAGTTTTTTGCAATCATGGGAGTCTTGGTCATGGACGATAATGAATCTAGTGTCAGGACTATATTGAAAGGCTTGAATTTTCTTGGGAATAGATTTCCATAAGTCCTGTTTGCCTTGGTGGGTAATACAAATATAGGTAATTTCATTGGGGATAATTTGGGGTAGTAGTTGATCTAAAACGTTTTTCATGGAGGGTTCTTCTAGCATAAAAATTAGGTCGTAACTCATTAGGGGGCAACTCCTTTAAACCAGCCTTGATTCCAGAGATAGCCGGGTAAGTCTCCAGCTTCGACTAGATTGACAAGGGTTGGATTATCTTTAGCCCTTGAAAATTTGGTGATCCCATGTTCTTTGGTCAGCCAAAAGATGCTCTCCAGGGGAACGGCATTTAAAAAGTCAGGGGAGTGGGTAGACACAAAGACCTGGCCACCACGATGGGCATAGCTGGCAAATTCTTCGGCGAGTTCATGTAAAAGGCTGGGGTAAAGTTGGTTTTCGGGTTCTTCGACACAGAGCAGGGGGTGAGGCTTAGGATCGAAGAGCAATATTAAATAGGCAAACATTTTCATGGTGCCATCGGAAACATAGCGATCGATAAAGGGGTCTTTAAAGGCTTGATCTTGAAATTTTAGGATTAGTCTGCCGTCTTCGGTGTTTTTGGCTTCTACTTTGGAAATGCCGGGGACTCGCTCTTGCATTCGCTGGAGAATTTTCTCGAATATTTCGGGATGTTCTTGATAGATGTATTGGGCTACTAATGCCATATTATCTCCTGTGGGGGAGAGGTGTTCGGCATAGAGTGCGTCTTTGCTGCCTCTAGCTTCATTGATATGAAAGTCGGAAACATGCCAGTTTTCGATCAGGGAACGAAAGGCACTGGCGGCTTTGAAGCGTTGGAATTGTCCTAAGCCTTTTATTGCTAAAATGTCGCTGGATTCAAGTTGTTGTTCTTCCCTTTCTAGTTCTGTGTCAGCTTGTTCAAAGTTTTCTTCGTTAATGATAGCGAATCCTTTTCCTTCTCGAAAGTCTAGGAAATGAAAAGGTTTACCTTGTTTGCCACGTTTATAACGCAGAATTTCTCGTTTTATGAACGGTCGTCTCTTCTCCTGTCCAATGATCAGAATATAGGTGACCAGGCGCTGAGTTCCAAGAATTTTCATACGGAACTGCAGTTCTATTTCGATATCTTCTTGCTCTTTCCCTCGGGTAATAACTTCATTGAAACCGCCACGAACTTGGAGAGCTTGACGAATATTATTTTTGAGAGCATCGTGGATAAAACCAAATATGTCAAATAGGGTTGATTTACCGGTACCGTTGGCACCAACGATCACAAAAAATGCGGGAATATTTTTTATTTCAAGGTTTTCAAAGACACGATAGTTTTTGATTTTTATGGAAAGGATTTTCATACTATTTAATTTACCTAAACAAACATTTAAGGAGCATCTATCCCCAACTAATCACAAAACTCCCTCGATCGTAGCATCAATTTCTACCAAATCTCGATCGACTTCCTTCAACTCCGCCGCCACCACCCCTAGATTAATCTCCGCTGACTGTTCCCAAGTCTGCCATACAGCCATTACAGCCCAATCAAGTTCTCAAGGCTAGCTCTGTTTTTGGTGAGCACTGACCCACACTTGGATGTTTCTATAGTGCTTCAGGATAGTCTATCCTGTGATCGGAGGGGATCAATTTACCTAATTCCAAAGGTAACATACTCCCTAGTCAGACGCCTAAGTCTGTTAACTGTTAAAATATAACTAATTATCAGCTGAATTAATCAGGGAAAAAGAATCATGAATATCCTGATTTCTGCTTATGGCTGTTCCCCAGTAAGAGGGTCTGAATATGGTATAGGTTGGAATGTCGTAAAACAAATAGCTAAAGACCATAGCCATAAGTGTTGGGTGCTCACTAACATAACTGATCAATCTCAGATTGAACAGGAATTGGCTAATTCACCTTTAGACAATGTCACCTTTATCTTTGTAGCAATGTCTGAAGGGTCTCGGAATTCAGGATTGTCCCATTATTTGTACTATATCGCCTGGCAGATTAGAGCATTTTTTGTGGCCAAAAAACTCCAGAGCGAAATTGGCTTTGATTTAGTTCACCATGTCACTTATCAAAATTCCTGGTTGCCAACATGGATAGGCTGGCTAGATGTACCATTCATTTGGAATGGTGGAGCTAAAGATAAAATTCCTTCGGTACTCTTGAAGACATTATCCCTACAATCGGCCATGATGGAACGGATTCGGATGGTGTCGATGAATCTTCTAGGTGGCTTTACCCAGTGGTCTGTTGCTTCTCGCGCCCAATTAATTCTATCTCGGGAAGCGAGCCAATGGTCAGACAATTTACCAGTTAAGGCTTTTCCTCCCTTTGGTCTTAATCAAAAGGATATTGAAAGATTAGGTCAACTGCCCCAGCGCCAAGACGAACCCTTTCGAGTGGTTAGTATCGGCAGATTTTTGGGTTGGAAAGGGTTTGCATTGGGCATCCGTGCCTTTGCCCAGTTCCATCGTGAACGACCTACTAGTGAATACTGGCTGATTGGTGATGGTCCTGAAAAGGAGAGGCTACAGAAATTGGCCAAGGACCTTGGATGCGGTGATGCTGTACGTTTTTGGGGGAAGCTTTCCCGTGATCAGGTGCTACAACGGATGGCAGAGGTGGACGTGTTAATGCATCCGAGCTTCCATGATCATTGGCCGACGGTGGTGTTGGAAGCAATGGCTTCTGGTAGACCTGTGGTTTGTCTCGATATTGGTGGACCGTCGTTGATGGTTCAAGAAGACTGGGGAATTAAAGTGCCTGTCGATAACCTATCCCAAGTGATCAATGATTTAGATCAAGCACTGTTGCAGTTAGCAACTAATGGGGAAAAGCGCATATCTATGGGACTAAAAGGACGAGTGATAGTTTCAGAGAATTGGTCATGGGAGATAATCGGTGAACAAATGTTGAATCTATATCAGGAAGTTATAAATTCGTAAGCATTCAGGTATCAGGTATCAGGTATCAGCTCTCAGCATTCAGCTATCAGCTCTCAGCTCTCAGCTTATGGACTACAGATGGTGATACTTGAGGTGCTTTTGAATAAAGCTGTTCGCGCAGCGTGGCCAATGGCTGATGGCTGACAGCTGATCGCTGACGGCTTAATGCTTAGGTTTAAATTAACAATTAACTAACCATTACCTAATCTATGCAAGCCCTAATTTTTTGAGCTAGTAGCTCTACATGGGGGTCTTTGAGAAAACTCCCTGGTTGGTCATCTAAGTGCTTACCAGAGATTTCCTGGATTTCCAGGTTTCCAGTAACTAAATCTATCCAGCCTTTTTGGAGTTCTGGAGACTGGGCAATCCGCTCACTGGTCAAGAACATTGTTACTGGGTTTGGATAGTAGCGTTTGGCCACATAGTTTTTTGAAGCGAAGGTGTTAGCTTCTTGGACTTTGATGATTTGGAGAGATTGCGGTAAAGAAATCCCAAAGGACTGATATAATTTAGAAACAAGCTTTAGGAATTGCTGCTTGATTACGTCTTGAAAACCTCTGTGAATCAATCGCTGAAACAGTCCTTTTAATCGGTCACTATAGCTGCGCTTATAGGGAAGTTGCTTTTCACTTGTGGAGAATTCAAGAGGGCTAGGTTCAAGGAGAGCTAGCAAAGCCACTGTATCACCGTCTAAGCGGAGCAGCTGAGCAATTTCCAGAGCAATCTTACTTCCAAAGCAGTATCCTGACAGAAAATAGGGACCCTTGGGCTGAATACTACGTATTTCCTGGAGGTAGCAGCGAGCCATATCTTCAACTGTGGTCAGGGGAGTCTGTTTGCCATCGAGACCCAATGATTGTAGTCCATAAAACGGTTGCTCGGAACCCAAATAATGTGCCAAATCCCGAAAACTGAGAACATTACCACCGGCTCCATGAATACAGAATAGAGGCGGTTTGGAACCATTGGGCTGAATTGATACTACTGAGGACCAAGGTGCTGCTCCTTGGTCTTGGCGCAGCTGGTTGACTAATTGGGCTACAGTTGGAGCCATCAGCAGAGAAGCTAAGGGCAGTTTTTTCTGGAAAACCTTCTCAATCTCAGCAAACAGGCGCACGGCTAGGAGAGAGTCTCCTCCTAGGTCATAGAAGTTATCTGTAACACTGATAGATTTGATTCCTAAGACGTTTTCCCAAATTTTGGTCAATTGACGTTCTAAGTCATCTCGGGGAGCAACAAAGGTGTTGGATGAGTCTGGCTGAGGTTGGTCAGGTGCTACCAGAGTACTGTTGTCTTTTTGGGCATCCTCTTCTTGGCCTTTGTGCCTTGGGATGTCTTGCTGGTCAGGTGTCTGACCATAGCATCCATCCCAATCCACTGATACCCCTGCTTCCCTGAGCTGTTCTACGGTAGTGAGCAAGAAGCTTAGATCCGATTGCTCCTGTCGTGGATGACGTACCGACGTTAGCACCAGCTGCTCAACCGCTTTCTGAGAGTGTCGTTTAGTTAATGTGCTCAAGGTTCGCCCAGGCCCTACTTCTAGCAGGATCGTCTCTGGTTGTTTCAACAGCTGTTGCACACCTTGAGAAAATCGCACAGTTTGCCGCAGATGCTGAGCCCAATAGCCTGGATTGACTGCTTGCTCGGCTGTAATCCAAGTGCCAGTAACATTAGATAGGTAGGGAATTTGTGGGGGATTGAGACTAACCTGTTTTACCTGGTTGGTGAAGGAGTCCAAGATCGGTTCCATCATCTTGGAATGAAAGGCATGGGAGGTATGTAGCCTGCGGTACTCTAGCCCTTGTTGATCCAATTGGTTTTGTAATAATGCGATCGCATCAGTAGGACCAGAAATCACTGATTGGGATGGCCCGTTAATCACTGCTAAGGATAGTTCCTGACCCAGCAGGGATTGCAGCTCTTGTTCTGGTAAAGGAACAGCAAGCATTGAACCACCAGGCAGTTGTTGCATCATCTGCCCTCGAAGGGCAACCAGAGATAATGCATCCTCTAAGGAGAAGACCCCAGCTACACAGGCTGCCACATATTCACCGATACTGTGACCGATCATCGCTTGGGGACTGACTCCCCAAGACATCCATAACTGAGCTAGGGCGTACTCGATCACAAACATGGCTGGCTGGGTAATAGTAGTCTGTTTCAGTTGCTCTGTGGCCTGATTCGTCTGTTCCTGCTTTGGGTAGAGTACATGGCGCAGGTCAATACCCAGATGGGGTTTGAGGAGTTCTGAGCATCGATCAATCAAATCACGAAATGTTGATATTTCATGGATTAGTTCCAGCCCCATATTGACATATTGTGCTCCCTGTCCTGGAAACATAAATGCCACCGGCTGAAGCTTGGGCTGTTGGCCGTTTATCAATAATTGTTTCGGTAATTGTTTCGGTAGTTGTTGGGGTTGGCGAGTACTCGGTTCTAACACATCCCTGATTTCCCAGTTGCTGATTAGGTTACTTGCGGGAGCCATGATTGCTCAGATTTCACAGCAAAACTAATATAGCAAACGTTACTTATTCAATTCATACAGTATAGCTTTTTTTTGGGATTTCTTCAAGACTGAGCCTGAAAACAGGGTAAAACGATTTACTGTAAGCCAACTCAGCGCGCTGTTTGAGATTTTTTTTGAGATTTTTTTGATCAATCAGGACTTACCCATTGCCCCCGTTCCTACACCAAACTTAGTATATTTTTTGAGTATTACCCCCCATATTTGGTGGGTTAGCGAGCCAAAACCAACTAAATTTAGTAACTCCTATAAATCCTGGAACTTTTATCATCAAATCTACGTCACTAGGTAGTTTATTACCTTAAAATAGCTAATTGTTTACTCTACCGGATAGATGAGTTCACAGTTTTTTCACAAAGTCTGATTAACCTGTTACCCAAGTCTGATCACTCAAGTCTGATCACTAATCAGATGTTGCTTCAGCTCAATTTAATTGTTGGAGGTTTTTCCATGAACTCGCTCAGTGCCACGTCGATCACCGTTGAGTTGATTGAATGGGAGATACTACAATATGTAGCAGTTTATTGATAATTGATTGACCGCTGTTTACAACATTAACTTTTGTTAAAATATCGAATTTGGACAGGGATTTTAAGATACTGTGTGAAAGGCTGATTAAATAGCAAAGCCATCGTTAAACCGTTTGGAAAACTAATGGTGATTCTTGCATCTATGGTCAAGTTATTCGTCCTAAAAAATCCTGAAATGGTAACAGATTATGGCAGTTTTGACAAGTTGGCACAACCGCTTCAACGACCGCCTAAAGTTCAGAGACTATTGATCACACAAATCCTAAATTTGTAGGGGACACAGCGTGAAGCGCGTCACATCCCCTCTGCTCCGGGTAGTGCGTTCCAGCAGTATTACAATCAAATCAAGTCTGACATTAACAACCGCGCTGGAACGTATTATACTTAATGGTTTTAAGGGTTTGTTGATAAATACTATCTCAGTAATGGCAGGTAATAGTCCATTGTCAAACTGCGCCAAACTAACAGAGTTTTGACAAATCATGGCCTAGCCTTATCCTAGAAATCTACTTGATTGATAAAGCAGCTCAAGGTAGGCAAAAAAAATTATCGGGTTTATCTACCTGTCTTGATGCAATAGCGAGTGGGGGTTTCCCCCAAGACCGCTTAGGTGCGCTTACAGTCGTCGAATTAAATTCGCCACGGGTCGCACCTCTGCATCGCTTTGATAGCCGTTTGTTATCGGCTGTTCGGTGCATTTTCGTGATTTAGCTCACTTAGTCCAAGTAAATCGTGAATTGGGAAGGCAAGTTTTTTCCTTTGTATACTGTTAGACTCGGGCATCTAAAATGTTGAAACTATCAATTCTTGGTATCCGTGGCATTCCCGCCCAATATGGTGGATTTGAAACTTTCGCGGAACGGCTGTCAAAATATCTTGTATCTCAGGGATGGGAAGTCACAGTATATTGTCAGGAAGAGCACAAAAATCAGATGTTTGAAGAATACTGGCATGGTATTCGTCTGGTTCATATACCGGTTCCCTATGGCAACGCACTGGGATCGATTATTTTTGACTGGAAATCTACATTACATGCGGTCAAACAAAAGGGTATCGTGCTTACCCTTGGCTATAACACAGCCATCTTCAGTATTTGGTATCGCCTCAAAGGGATTACCAATTTTATGAATATGGATGGTCTGGAATGGAAACGCAGTAAATGGAGGCTTCCTGAAAAAATTTGGTTATATCTCAATGAATGGGCTGGGTGTTGGTTAGCTAACAGTTTAATTGCTGATCATCCAGGAATCAAGAGTCATTTATTGACCCGAAAAGTAGCTTCTGATAAAATCACGATGATTCCTTATGGAACCGAGAAAGTTGTTGATGCCGACTCACAACTTTTAACCCCCTATAATCTGGTTCCGAAGGAGTATGCTTTGGTGATTGCCAGACCTGAACCAGAAAACTCGATTCTAGAGATTGTTTCTGGCTTTTCCAGGCGACATCGGGGTCTTAAATTGGTGGTGCTTGGTCGCTATTTACCTGATCAGATACCCTATCACAAACAAGTTTTAGAAGCAGCCAGTGATGAGGTGATCTTTCCTGGTGCTATCTATAATAAGTCAGTGGTTAATGCCTTGAGATTCCACGCACGACTCTATATTCATGGACATCAAGTTGGTGGCACTAATCCTTCTTTAGTAGAAGCCCTCAGCGCTGGTCAACCGGTTCTGGCAAACAATAATCGCTTCAATCGTTGGGTTGCAGGACCTGGTGCTCACTATTTCAAAAATGAATCGGAATTGGACGAGAAGCTGGAGATACTGCTAAATGATGGTGATGAACTGCAAAAAATGAAACTAGCCAGCAAAGAGCGCTACTATCAGGAATTTGCTCAGGATAAGGATATTAAAGCCTACGAAAGGTTGTTCCTATCCAAAGCCAAGCAGCTGCATAAACTAGCTTTGTTAAGTTCTCCAATCCCTGAAATAGAGTGATAGCCTTCATAAGTTAGGCTAGCTGCTCGGGGAAAAATTTGGGTTAAAGGGTAACTAGTAAAGGGTAAAGGGTAATGTTAGAAACTTTTACCCTTTACTTTTATTTATTTTGAGCGGTCAGCCGTCAGCCTAATGCCGTCAGCCTAATGCTTAAAATAAACCTCTAAGGATAGAATTTAATAGTTCAAGATTAATCAGAATTGAAAGTCTGGGTAAAAGCCCTTGGCCATTCCCGTAGCGTGGGCGTAGCGCAATCGGTGCTTTGTGGCACAGGCTTCTTTGTGGCACAGGCCACAAGCGCTGTGCTTTCGTGACTATTAAACGAATGCTTACCTCTTGTATTCAAAAGCTGACAGCTGACCGCTGATAGCTGATAGCTGATAGCTGAATACTTACGGTCAACAAGCCTTAATTACCTCTTGCAAGGTGGTAGTGAAGTTTGGATAGGAGATGGCAGCCGCTTCAGCACCGTGAATGGTAGTTGTACCTTGGGAATTGAGGGCTGCGATCGCTAAACTCATGGCAATACGGTGGTCAGTATGACTATCCACGTCTGTACCGGTTAAGGGAGTACCACCAATAATCTCTAGACCATCGGGCAATTCAGTGACCTTAGCTCCCATCTGGTTCAACTGGGATGCCATCACCGCTAAGCGATCGCTTTCCTTAACTCGCAGTTCTGCTGCATCCCGAATGATAGTAGTTCCTTGGGCAAAGACTGCTGCTACTGCTAAAATCGGAATTTCATCAATCAGGCGGGGAATCAAGTCACCCGCAATGGTGCATCCTTTGATGAGGTTACCGTGACGTACCCGCAAATCTGCCACCGGCTCCCCAGCCACTACTCGCTGATTTAACAGCTCAATATCAGCCCCCATCATGGATAGGGCTTCTAAAATACCTGTACGGGTAGGGTTAACACCCACATTTTCCACAATCAGTTCTGAACCGGGTACAATCGCTCCGGCTACTAACCAAAAGGCAGCTGAGCTAATATCACCAGGAACAATTACGGCTTGCCCTTGCAACTGAGCCGGTCCTGTCACCGTAACACTATTGGTTTTTGGGTCAGTAATAATCTGAGCTCCAAAGGCTTTGAGCATCCGTTCGCTGTGGTCACGGGAGAGGGCTGGTTCAGTGACAGTTGTTTGTCCTTCGGTCATTAAACCAGCGAGGATAATACAGGATTTTACTTGAGCTGAGGCGATGGGAGAGTGGTAGTGAATTGGTTTAAGAACGGAGCCTTTAATGGCCAGGGGAGCGAGCGTTGCACCTTCACGCCCCCAGATGCTGGCTCCCATTTGTTGTAGGGGTTTCACCACACGGGACATCGGACGCGATCGCAAAGACTTGTCACCGGTTACAGTAAAAAATCGGTCAGCAGCAGAGGCGAGTAGTCCCAGAATCAGTCGTAGGGTAGTACCCGAGTTACCTGCATTTAAGACATCAACGGGTTCTTGCAGTTTCCCTAGTCCTATACCCTTAACAATCACTTGTTCAGTATTAAGTTCCGAGATATCTGCGCCCAAAGCACGAAAGCAGCTAGCAGTGCTTTGGGGGTCTTCTCCCAACAGTAACCCTTTAATGGTAGTTTTTCCTGAGGCTATCGCTCCCAACATTAAGGCTCGGTGGGAAATCGATTTATCCCCTGGTATGCTGATAACTCCCTGCAAAGATAGACCAGAGGTTGGGGGATTTATGCTTAAAGTCTGTTGATTTTCCGTCGTAGTTAGGGTGACTAGATTTGCTGGCAAGGGCATAGACTTCGGTTACATTACCGTGCTGAATCATAACCGATTTTATCAAAATTCTAGGTATTACTGAGATCTGGCACCGTTGTGATTAATCCTACGGTGGGCAGTGCCTAGCAAGGTGCTTGGTCAGTTTCTGGATCTGTCTGATCCACTGCCCACCCTACATGAACTTCCTCCAGTGATTAATCCTACGGTGGGCAGTGCCTAGCAAGGTGCTTTGTCAGCTTCTGAATCTGTCTGATCCACTGCCCACCCTACATGAACTGATCCACTGCCCACCCTACATTAATTGAGCGTTGCTCAAGCCAAGGTTTCTGGACAATATCCCAAACCCATGGTAAATTGTTCGCAAAAAGCTTCTATGTCGCTCTGGTTTGGACTACCATGAGAAACCACAGCAACTTGGTAGCGACGCATGACCTCTACCGGTGACTGTCCGGTTTCCAGACTCCACAGAGCCATTTGCACACGAATGTCAGGGCTGTAGGGAATCCCCAACTCGTTCATATAAGCCCGAAAGTCTCCATGTTGTTGAGCGGTTAAAGGTGTGTCCATCTTGACCTTAACCACCCAGCCATCAATCCGATGAATCACCGTGGCAAATTTGATAGGTAGCTGGGGCGAGTCTTTTAGATACTCAACGACTCGCAGAGTTAGACTGGCATTAGCTAAAAAGTAAAGGTAATCCATAGAGAGGAGTTAGTTAGTAACCAACTGAGGCTTGATATCATATCCGATATCTTTATTTTCGCAAGCCAGGATTGCTAACTGGTAGGGGATACTCCCCCGATCTTAGATAGGGGATATTCCCCAATGTAGGAATAACAGCATGACAGGGATTGACAAACAGACATCCAAGCACCAAATCGACCAATTAGTCTCAAGCTATGACTATGAACTACCCCAAGAGCAAATTGCCCAAACACCCTTGAGCGAGAGGGATGGTTCAAAACTGCTGGTGGTAGATTCACCAACTCACCATAGCCACCACATCTTTAGGGAATTACCTCAGCTACTGCAACCGGGTGACCTATTGATCCTCAATAACACCAGGGTTATCCCCGCTCGACTCTATGGGCGTAAATCCACTGGTGCGCCTGTGGAGATATTGTTGTTAGAAGAGCGAGAACATCAGGGACAACACCAGAGTTGGCTAGCTTTAGTGAAACCAGGTAGGCGTCTTAAGCCAGGAGCAGAGATTTGGTTTACCCCCTCATCCCAAGTTGGGCTCAACGATAGTAGCGTCTCGAAACAGCTAACTACCCCCCTACCTCCTCTTAAAGCAACTGTTCTGGCAACAGATGAAGCAACCAGTGGGCGGATATTGCAGTTTGATTTCCCAGAGGGAGTATCCTGGGAAACCCTGTTGGAGTTGTATGGCCAGGTTCCTCTACCCCCCTATATCCAAGACTCTCAAGCTACCCCAGACCAGTATCAAACCATTTATGCTCAAAAGAATGGTGCTGTTGCGGCTCCCACCGCTGGACTCCATTTCACCAATGAGCTATTGGAAAACTGCCGCCAACGGGGAATTCGGCTAGGGTATATCACCCTACACGTGGGGGTTGGTACATTTCGACCTGTAGAAGTGGAGGATATTACCGAACACGACATGCACGGAGAGTGGTTAGAAGTCCCCCAATCAACTGTGGAGCAAATTCAGGAAACTAGAGCAACGGGAGGTCGAGTTATTGCCGTAGGCACAACGGTAGTCCGTGCTCTAGAGGGAGCTGTTGTGGATGGGGAATTACAACCCTATTGTGGTAAGACTAACTTATTTATCTACCCAGGTTATCAGTGGCAGGTAGTGGAGGGATTGATTACCAATTTCCACTTACCTCGGTCGAGTTTATTAATGTTAGTTAGCGCCATGGTAGGTAGGGAGCGGTTACTGACCTTGTACCAGGATGCGATCGCTCAGGGTTATCGCTTTTATTCCTTTGGTGATGCGATGTTAATTTTGCCAGAAGCTAGAGATGTTCCCAGGGAACAGGGAATAGGGAATAGGGAATAGGGAATAGGGAATAGGGAGTAGGGAGTAGGGAATGGGGAAGAGGTAAAAAATCCTGTGTACCTGGTTACTATCAGAAACGCTATAAACAATAATTTAATTTTGAACTTCCGTACCAGATTTTTAGCCAAAAAGATAGATCCAAGCGCTGGGTTTTTTCCCAAATTTCAACGATACCGTAGCTATGGGCGTTAAATTTGAGTAGGTAATGCGATCGCTATGTCTAAAACCATGACCTCTGCTGTTGTACCTGATACTCCTTTACTGCCAACTCAGTATGACCTTCCCTGTGATGACGGTATTCCGATGGAAACTGAACGACATAAACTCCAGATGCAATTGCTGATTGATCCGTTATTGCCGTGGTTAGCCCAGCGGGAAGATGGCTATGTGGGCGGTAATATGTTTCTTCATTTCAGTGAAGCACAACTTAAAAATCAAGACTTCCGAGGTCCAGATGTCTTTGTAGTGCTTGGAGTTCCCAAAGGCGAACGACTTAGTTGGGTAGTTTGGGAAGAAGGTAAAGCACCTGATGTGATCATTGAATTAATTTCTGACAGTACAGCCAAGACCGATAAAACTACCAAAAAGCTAGTTTATCAAGACCAAGTTAGAGTACCAGAGTATTTTTGGTACGACCCGTTTAATCCAAAGGATTTTGCCGGATTTAGCTTAGACAATGGAGTCTATCAACCTTTAAGTGAAGATGAACAGGAGCGACTAGTTAGCGAAATATTAGGGTTAGCCTTAGTGCGTTGGTCAGGCTTTTACAAGGATGTGGAGGCCACTTGGCTGCGTTGGGCTACTTTGGAGGGAATTGTGCTACCTACTCCTGAAGAAAATGCGGCGATCGCTCAAGAACAAGCGGCGATCGCTCAAGAACAAGCGGCGATCGCTCAAGAAAGGGCTGAAAAACTGGCTGCTCGCTTACGAGCAATGGGAGTGAATCCAGATCAAGTTTGAAGAATAAGAATTAATAATTCTCTAAGCATTCAGCGGTCAGCGGTCAGCGGTCAGCCGTCAGTCTTTAGCTGATAGTTGAGAGCCTTTAACTGATAGCTGATAGCTGATAGCTGATAACTGACAGTAAAACCAACGTTTGCCTCTTGCCTCTTGCCTATCTTTTAAGAATTAGTATTAGCTGGCGTCAACTGTAAATATAAACAAGGAATCACCAGCAAAGCACTCAAGGTTGAGGCACATAAACCGAAGATAATTGCCATACACAACGGAAACCAAATGGGATCACTTAGTGCTAAAGGAATCAAACCAACCATGGTGGTAATACTGGTGGTGAGTACCGGGCGCAGTCGGTCAGAAGCACCATGAGCTGCAGCTTGTCGCACTTTCATTCCACTTGAACGATGCTTGTTCATGGTTTCTACGATCACGATGGAATCATTAACTACAATCCCCACTAGAGAAATAATCCCAATCATGCTAGGAAACGAAAGGGGTATCCCGAGCAAAGAGAAACCACTAAAAGTGCCAATCAAAGCAAAGGGGATAGAGAGCATAATAATGAAAGGCTGGCTGAAAGAGCCAAATTGCAGCACCAGTACCGAAAAAACTAAGAAAAGTGATACATAGGACATGTTAACTGCGGAACCAAAGGTCTCACTTTGAGTTTCAGCCTGTCCGCCAAATTTGTAATCATAACCTGGAGACCATGTTTTCTTCATTTGCTCTAATTTTGGCTGTAACTCTGCCAAAATCTCTCCAGGAGTGCGACCTTTAGCTTTAGAATAAACAGTAACTGTGCGTTCGGTATCTGTATGGGTAATCGATAGGGGAGCCATGCTCTGCTCAATATCCAATATCGCCTCTCCCGATATTGCTCCGTGGTCTGATGAAAACAGTTGAATCATTCTCAACTCATCACGACGAGTGGGACCACCTACAGCGCCATTGCGGGAGGGCCACGCAGTACTCAGGCGAATTTCTAAGTCGTCTTTTCCTGCTCTAATGGCAGAGTCTGTAATCTCGTTATCGGTCATAATGTAGCGTCCCTGCAGGGCTAGGTCATTTTCACTGATGCCATAAAAATCCATAGCTTCCCGTTTGGGTCGAAGTTTGATATCGTTGCGCAAGTCTCCCAAGCCATCACGGACATCTTCAGTCCCATCAATCTGGCGCAGTGCTAATTGGACTTCACCGGAAATCTGCCGCAGTGTGTTCATGTCATTGCCTTTTAGCTCAATGGCAATCGGGTCTCCGCCTTCACCAGTACCAGGAACATTGATGACTAGGGATGCTCCAGGATAATTACGGATGGCCTGATTCAGTTCTGTTCGCAAGTCATCTATATAGTCATAGGAGAACTGGTCGCGCTCGTTTTTTTTGGTAAATAGTGCTGAGAAACCTAGTAAATAGTTATCCTGTGTCGGCTTAAGACCACTCTCTGCCACTAAAGCACTTTTTTGACCAACTAATTTGGTGACACTTTCAAAATAATCCTTGGAACGCAAAATTTCTCCTAAATCATCTGCCACTTGTTGAGACTTTGCCAAGGTGGCTGTGGGGGGTAATTCCACATTGATACTGATGGGGCGGGTGTCAGCATCAGGAAAAAGCGTTCCTGGTAATTGCGCAACCGCAACCAAAGAGGTAATAAAAATAACTACAGTTCCGACAATCCAAGCACCAGCTATTGCTCGGTTACGTACTGTAAACTTGAGACTCCAGTTTTTAAACCATTCAGAGGCGGATTCGGTTAGTTTATCAATGCGGGTTTTTTGAATCCGGCCTTTAACATTACCTAACACAAAGCGAGACAAGGGTATATCGATTAATAAAGCGATCGCATAACTGAGCAACAGACAGATAATTGCTGTGATGGGCATCAACCGTACAAACTTGCCCATCGTGCCACTAATTACCAGCAGGGGTGCCATAGCTAGAATGGTTGTGAGCTGACCGGAAAACGCTGGTGCTGCATAGGTTTTCACAGTCTTAAGGGCTGCCTGATTAAAGGTTAACCCCTCCACAAACAGTGCATCATGCATCCCCTCCATCATTAAGATGAATACATCCACCAGCAATCCTAGTGCTATGACCATCCCATATAAGATCATATTGTTAAGGGTGTACCCACTAAGCCAGAGCAGAAATATAGCTCCGAGAAAGGTTAAAGGAATCGATAACCCTGCAATTATGGCTTCTCGCCAGGTCAGGGCAATGAACAAGATGATAAAAACACCAATAACTGCCTGAATCACATTACTGATCAGGTTATTCTGCTCATCGTGAATCTGTTCGTCCTGCCTGTAGGTAATCCGATAATCCATCCCAAAAGGCCAGACATTGAGGTCTTGCTTGAGAGACTCCAGTTCTTCTAAGGTTTTTTCGATGACCTTAATTGAGTCAGACCCTGGTACTTTCACTACATCCATGCTGACGGTGGGTTCAAACTCAGAACCCTGCCAACTAATGAAGGCACGAGTCTTTTCCCTTTCCAAATCCCGACGTACTAAGGCAACTTCATCGAGGCGCACTACCCTACCATCAGCACCACCCAAACGAGTGATAGGCAAGCTACGTAAATCTTCCAAGGTACGAAACCTACCGTACAATCGTACCTGAGCCCCAATCTGTTCATTTTCAATCTGGTCCCAGGGCATATCCTGGTTAGCAACTCTGAGGCGGTCACTTACTGTTGTTGGGGAAATCCCCAAAGTAATCATGCGGCTGGGGATAAGTTGGACATTGATAACTTCTTTCCGTTGTCCTGCTACATTAACCTCCCGTACACCCGAGACTTTTTCGAGTCTTTCTTGAATATCTTCCGCCGCCCGACTGAACACCGCCGGATCGAGATTACCATATAAAGCAATCGAGAAAATTGGGACATCTTGGGCAGAGATTTGCTCTATATTGGGTTGCTCAGCCTCTGAATTAATCTCCGGTTCAGCATCATCCACTTTTTGCCGCAGCAGTGCCATCGACTCCTGAACATTGGCATTAGCTTGAAATTCAACTAATATCTGGGAGAAACCGTTGAAAGAAGCACTCTCAACTTTCTTCAATCCCTTGAGGGATTTGAGTTCTTTTTCTATTTTATCGGTAACTTGAGTTTCTATGGTTTCTGGGTCAGCCCCTGGCCAAGTAGTAGTCACTATCGCCATGGGAATTTCCACATCTGGATCGGCTTCTTTGACCATGGACTGATAACCCATCAATCCACCCAAGGTTAGCAAAACGATCAAGAGAATACCAAATACTGTTTTCAGGAAAAAGAATTTAGCTAAACCTGAGGCTCGGTTAACATCAGGCACATCATGCCCATTATGCCCATTATGCCCATTATGATCTAATTTATCCTGTAAAACCTCAGGTTTAGAGTTGGAGGAAACCAGCTTACTACTCATCAATTACCTACCAAAGGAAAACGTCATCTTAGCAATTACCGTAAGCATTCAGCATTCAGCATTCAGCATTCAGCATTCAGTTAATAGCTATTAGCTATTAGCTATTAGCATTCAGCTTATGGGCTACGCGCAATCGGTGCTTTTGAATAAAACAGGTAACCATTTGTTTAATCTGAGTTACGTCTGCATGATAGCTGACCGCTGACCGCTGAATGCTTACCAATTACCAACTGCCCAAATTATTCCTTACTAGTTAATAACTTCAACTGGTGTGCCATCAACTAAGCGATTGAGTCCTTCTGTGACAACTAAATCGCCAGGTTCAACACCACTTTTAATTTCTTGCATAGAAATCCCCTTAATACCCTCTGTTACCGGACGCAGTTTGACGACGTTTTCTTGTTGATTTACAACAAATACATAGGGTTTATGGTCGCGGTAGACAATTGCATTAATAGGAACACTTAGGGCTGTGGGGTTTTCTTCCACAGCAATCCAAACAGAAACTCGCTCCCTATCCAGTACATTCTTACTTCCTTGGTACAGGCGGATGGTCACGTTTACAGAACGCTCACCAGGGTTAACCGAAGGACTGACTGAAAAAATTGCGCCTCGGGCTTTAGCAAGGCGAAACAATTCCTGTTGGGTCATGCCTCTACTAGAGGCACTACTCATGTCTTGATCTAACACCACATAAGCTGATTGACCGGGTTGCACCAATGGGCCATAAAAGGTCGGGAGTTCGACATCGACTTCATAAGCGCTAGGGTCATTGACAATGATCGGCACTGAATCGACTACAGTCTGATAATTACTAGTGTTTACACTGTTTAAAATTTGGGTTGTCCAGAAGTCTCCCTCTCGGATATTAAGGTGGGCTACAATTCCATCAAAGGGTGCTACAATCTCCGTATCTTCTAAACTAATGGTAGAGCGAGTTTGCCCAGCCTTGGCTGAAGCAATCTGGGCTTGAGTAGCAGTTAATTGTGACTGGGCAGATGCTAACTGACTTTCAGCAGCTTTGACATTGCTCAAGGCAGCATTAACTTGAGCTTGTGCTGCTCTGACTTGGGATTGAGCATCCTCGGCTCTATTTCTGTAGACATCAACATCACTCTCTGAGATTACACCGGCATCGAAAAGTTCTAGACGGCGTTTGAATTCAGATATCGCTAAATCAAAATCATTTTTTGCTGCTTCAAACTGGGCTTGGGCGCTGATTACTTGTGCTTTGGTTTGTTCTACATTTGCTTGAGATTGAGACAAATTTGCTTGTGCTGTTACCCGTTGGGTCTGAGCTTCAGCAGTTTGGGCTTGAGCTTGTGCCAGCTCTGCTCGCAGTCTGCGGTCATCTAATTTTGCTAGTAATTCACCCTTTTTGACAAAATCTCCCTCTCGTAGATCCCGTCCATTAACTTTTTTGAGATAGGTGATAGTTCCTGAGGTTTGGAAGGTCAGGTGTTTGCCTCGCACTGCTGAAACGAAACCATTGCCAAAAACTAACTGTTGCAGTGGATAAATTTTGACTGGGGTGGCTCGTACAGGTAACCGGTTAGGTTCAGCTGGGGCTGCTGTGATGGTGTTTTGTGATACCTCGGGATTAGGTTGGGACTGTTTGAAAGCGATCGCACCCAATGCTATAATACCGATACCTAGCAACAGAAAAGGCCACATCGGTCGCTTTTTACGGGAGGGATTGGCGGGGGTATTGGTTGCTTCCCTGGCAGCTTCCGTTTCTACTTCGGGTAATGGGTCTTGTGGTTGCTGTTCAACCCCTTGATCAATGTGTTCCTGAATTGGTTGAGGTGAGGACAAGTGCTTTTGAGGCAAAGGATTTGATTTCATTGTTTATTTCCTGTAGCATCAAGTCTTAAGTACTTTTGAGTTGCACAGTATGGGGTTAGTTACCCTATATAAAGGATATCGCCTGTAACCAAGGAGTTTGTTTCTAGAGAAATGCCACAGGGGCAATCAGAACGAGCAGAAACTCATAATATATCAGTTGGAGCAACCCTGCCATCAACCGGTGGTATAGGATTACCGGAAGTTTTGTCAAGTATACAGCTTCAAAACCTGTGTTGAAATCAGGATAAGTACTAAAACCTAGGGATAATTGTATTAAAGTAGAGAGTAGGGAGTAGGGAGTAGGGAGTAGGGAGTAGGGAGTAGGGAGTAGGAAGCGGTTACCCCTCTATAGGCTTTCAGCTGTACGCCAGACTGGATAAATTAATTGCTGCATTTAAATCTTGGTCAATTTGTGGACAAATTAAAAATTACAAATCATAAATCATAAATCATAAATTAACCCCACCAGTGTCTTAAACCAGTGGGGTTTTATGATTATTAATTGAAACTAATTACAAGAATTTATTTTGTCCGCTGACCGCTGACCGCACCTCAAGTAGCGTGCGCGTAGCGCATATGCTTAAGCAGTCTTTTTTTTGAAAGCTGCACCTGTTCCCAAAGCACCTAATGCTAGTAAGCCCAAAATTGAAGCAGGTTCCGGAACGGGTGTTAGCTGAACATTGTCAATCAGCAGTCCAGAGTCAACAAAAGGATCATCCTCGTCCAAGACTCCAAGTCCTAAACTAAAGGTTCCAGAAGTTTCAAAGGTATAAGAAAAACTCTGAAAGCCAGTCTCTTCAAAGAAAGGTGTCTGAAAGAAAGGTGTCAAAGATTCTATGAATAGTGGGGAGTTGGTGTCAGCTAGTCCATCTACCATTTGAGAGATGCTGACGAAGGAAAAATCGTTAAAAACTTCTGGATTAACAAAGGGAAGACCGTTAAAATCTTCTGGATTCAAAGATGATGTAAATTCATTCGTGAGAAAGTTCCAATCAAAAGTCAAAATATCTCCGGCATAGGCAGTGAAGGTTTGTTGAATTGCAGAACCCTCTGTGGGAGTATCTACATTGGGAAGATTAGGGATAGTAGCTAAGCTTCCAGCTGTTAATCCTAGGAATGTTTCTATATCCGAGACAGGAACTGAGCCAACACCAGTAGTTAGTAAAGCTTGGAAGTCTCCATCTGTTGGACCACTTCCAAACTCTGCTGTCTCAATACTAGTGTCGCCTATGGTTGCCCATGGGTTGAAATCACCAGTCTCAAAACTGCCATTGACAATTGCCAAAGCTGGGTTAGCACTTAAAAGAGTTGCGGCACTAACTAAACTTACTGTACCTGAGCATAGGGTTAAGACATTGAACAATTGGCGAGTAGACATAAACTTGATTACTCCTTTGTTAGGGAAAATACGATGGTTTTCGCGACGACACTATTTGCTGTAACTATGTCTTGATGCAGCGCGGCAAAAGGGGGTTTATCCTAGGGTGCATCTCATCTTTGTAAAAAAGAAGGGAAGTGCCGGAAGTGTCGGAAGCGTGGGGATTTTAGGGAGGGTGGGTAGTGTAGGCAGTTTGGGAATTTTATTAGAATTTTTGTTTAATTGCAAAAATGAGATGCACCCTTTATCCTATGAGCCACTGCATCGGTTTGGAGAGTATTGGAGAATTTATTAATATAGCAATTCTCTCTTCAATGAGGTACAAAGCGATCCCCCGTTGGTCCCCATTTGTAAGGAGGACTTTGAGGTTGATAACCATACCTCATCAAGGCCATAAAAGCTATAAGTCAGAACATCTAAATATCAAGGGGCTCAAATCAATTAATTCTAAAATCTAGAGCCTCTTAATACGCAAGCACCATGATCTGACACATCCAAGCCAACTAGTTTAAGCATGGATGTAACTAATCAGAAAAATCGCTACGAACTCAAGCAGCGCTCTCTCAAGATAGAGTTCATTGTTGATTATTATCCCCAGAGGGAGGTCTTTTCTTTTACTGCTTTAGGTTGGTAGCTATGACAACCATGAACGATTTAACGTTGATGACTGATTTATTTCCAAAGAATAATATTACATATAAATCTGGAAAAATTGAGCTAATCCAAGTAAAATTTACTCAATCTTTAAAATAATAAAGTTTTAATGAAAAATTCTTTGATAAGAGATAATTCAGTCAATATAGCATTTACCAATAGGTCATAAACAATATTGCTGTGTCTTGATGCAGTCGGTCATGGGGGTTCCCCCCATGACCGCGCTGCATCGCTTTCTGATAACATCAAAAACTATTCGGAGCTCTTTCCTACTGGGTGCATCTCAGTTTTGCAATTAGGCAAAAATTCGGGCGAAAATTTCTACACTCCCCGCGCCCGGGCCCCACACTCCCCGCGCCCGGGCCCCACACTTCCGATCTTTTTTACAAATATGAGATGCACCCTTCCTACTCTTCCCTGTTCTCTGTTTCCTGTTCCCTATATTGATGCAGTCCTATGTTTACATCTCAAATAAAAACGCTATACTTGGGTTCCCTAAGATGCATTTAAATTTCCACCTCAAGTAGCGTGACCTACGGTCAATCGCGTAGCTTGGCCAACGGCCAATCGTTCCCGTAGCGTGACCAACGGTCAATCCACTTGTGAAAAAGCCGGTCTACCCTCTGACCATCTCCCCATCTCCCCAAAGCGCCCCTATTCACAATTTAAATGTGTGAATAAGGGCTGTTCCATTATTGATGTTGACAGAATAGGACTTAGAAACTGTTTATAAACTAAATCTTAAGACAACTGAAATCGCTGACTATTGGTGGGTTACGGCGGACAGTTCTTTTAATCCGAAGTTACCGACTCCCGACTCCCTCGGTGCGCTTGACCCGTAATTAAATTACGGGTCAAGCGCACCGCTCCCGACTCCCTGATAAACCAAAGCGAAGACTACAGTAGGGTGCGTTATTAGCCCACCCTACTGTTGGTTTTATGCTGACGCTTAACCCTCAACCGTCAACCCTCAACCCTTAGACCAAACTTGGTAAAGGAATGGTCAAATGGGGATACAGAGGAAAGCGATCGCATAACTGTGCCACACGCTGGCGACATTGAGTTGCCACTTGCTCATCCTCTCGATTCAGTAAGCGATCGGCAATAATATTACCAATCTCAGTAAATTCTGCCACTCCCATGCCTCGGGTAGTCATGGCGGGGGAACCTAGGCGCAAGCCACTGGTGACAAAGGGCGACTCTGGGTCAAAGGGAACAGTGTTTTTGTTAGCCGTAATCTTGACACCGCTCACCAGTTGGTCAGCTCGCTTACCTGTCATACCAATAGAGCGCAAATCTACCAGTAATACATGGTTATCTGTACCACCAGAAACAATCTTTAACTCCCGGTTTTGCAGTGCCGTTGCCAAAGCCTTAGCATTTTCAATCACCTGGGCAGAATAGGTTTTGAATGCTGGGGTCAAGGCTTCCCCAAAGGCAACAGCTTTACCAGCAATCACATGTTCCAACGGACCCCCCTGAGTTCCGGGAAACACTGCCTTATCGAACTTTTTACCCAAATCCGATTGATTGGTCAGAATCAAGCCACCCCTTGGACCACGCAGGGTCTTGTGAGTGGTAGTAGTGACCACATGGCAGTGAGGAAGGGGGTTAGGGTGATGACCAGTAGCAACTAAACCAGCAATGTGAGCCATATCCGCCATCAGGTAGGCACCCACTTCATCAGCAATGGCCCGGAATTTCTCAAAGTCAATGATTCGGGGATAGGCGGAATAGCCGCAAATAATCAGTTTGGGACGCTCTTTCAGAGCAAGTTCCCGAATCTGACCATAGTCCAATTGTTCAGTCTCCTGGCTGACACCGTAGTGACACACCTCAAACCATTTGCCCGACACATTGACCGGTGACCCATGGGTAAGGTGTCCGCCATGGGACAAATCCATCCCCATAATCTTGTCACCAGGTTTTAGTAAGGCTAGAAATACTGCAAAGTTCGCTTGAGCGCCAGAATGGGGCTGCACATTGGCATGAGCAGCACCAAAAAGTTCTTTAGCACGGTCAATCGCTACTTGTTCGACTTTGTCAATGAACTCACAGCCGCCATAGTAGCGCTTTCCGGGCAATCCCTCAGCATATTTGTTAGTTAGCACTGAGCTTTGTGCTGCCATCACCGCTGGGGAGGTGAAGTTCTCACTAGCAATAAGTTCCAGATGCTCCCGTTGACGTTGGAGTTCTTCTCCCAGATACGTGGCTATCGTGGGATCGGTTTCGGCGAGAAAATCGAAGTTAGTTTGAGTCACTTTCTTTACTTGTTCCTAGGATCGATCACGTTTGGGTATTGACACAACAACCTTAAAGGTGTATATGCTTACAAAAAATCCTCTGAGGCAATCAAGCCCCGTCTAGGCAGGAGCGGGAATCAAAAACTGAGGTAGCGCTTTGATGCACGGGTTTATCCCATCAGCGACTACCGGTACCGACATAGCAGCTTTAGTCGCCCTGAAGATTTTGTGACCACTCCCACATCAAATCAGAGATTATGATGTGGGCTTCTCAAATTCGCAAATGAGACTTGCTGCTCCTCGATATCCTGTATCGATTTACCACAGCCATTGAGCGGCAGTCCAACCGCCATTAATGCACGATTCAAAATGTTGATGCCACTATTCCAATCGCGGTCAATTTTTACTCCACAATCAGGACAATGATGGACTCTGTCAGCGAGATTTTTCTCAACTGAAGCTCCACAATTGAAACACTCGATACTTGTACCCCGTGGATTAACTTCCTGGACTAACAAACCGCGTTTGACCGCCACTGCTTGTAAGATTTCTAGAAATGACCCCCACGCAGCATCATGTATTGATTTTGCGTGTCTTATTCGAGCAAGTCCTTTGATATTTAAATTTTCGTGAGCAATTAAGTCATATTTATTACACAACCAATGAGCAACCTGATAATGAAACTCTTTTCTGCAACGAGCTAAGTGAAGATGCAACAAGCTAACTTGCTTTTTAGCTTTTTTCCAGTTGTTAGAACCCTTGACACGACGGGACATCGCTTTTTGAGCTAATGCCAGTCTGTCTTGAGCCTTCCTGTAGAACTGTGGGATCGGTACTGCTTCACCGTCAGATGTAGTTAAAAACTTTTCTAAGCCAACATCAATTCCGACAGCAGACTTAACTGAATCTATAGGTAATATTTCAGGGACGGTATGATCCTTCATTGAAATGCAGCAATACCAACCATCAGCTTTTTTGACAATAGTACACTGCTTGAGAGTGAATCCATCCGGCAATGGTCGATGCATTACCACAGGAATAGAACCGATCTTGCTTAGTTTTAAAACTCCATCAATTAAGTGCGCCCCCGCTTTAGAACTATTCACCCTAGGAAAGACAAAAGATCTAAGTTCTCCAGGCTTCTTGAAACGAGGTCTTCCACCCCGCTTGCCACCCTTGACAGGTTTCCTCCATCTTTCCCACGCTTTATTAAGTCGTTGTAGATTAACTTGTTGAGTTTCTGCGTAAATTTTTTTGTACTCAGGGAACAACCGTTTGGTTTCCTTGAGGGCTGATTGCTGAGTGTAATAATTGAGTGGTTCTGGTATTTCACCAATTGGTTCACTAACGATACTACATCTATCAATAGAGCAACGACTCCTATTGAGCCAATCAAGTCTTTGCCCTAGAGCATAGTTCCAGTGACGGCGCAATAGTTCTAGCCATCTTTCCATGATGGCTACTTGTTCGGTGTTCGGCTTAATTCTGTAGCAGTAGGTCAGTATCATCAGCCCTTAGTTAAACAACTCAAACAATATCTCAAGAACCAATATACCCAGTCGGGCAATTCCCCGGAGACGCGCGCCTTAGACAGTTTAGCCTTTATAAGCGACAGTCTGTGAGTCATAAGTTTAAGTTATATGAAATAAGGCTCAACTGTCTTACGGTAACTTCTAACCCGTTAAATCACGCGATTATAACGGGAGACCCCTTGCCCGTTTAGTTGGACACGACCCTTAAACAGGACTTACCCAGTAAATATACCTACAGGGTTGGTTATTAACGCACCCTATTACTTATCCCTACTACTTATCCCTACTACTTATTCCTACTACATATGGGCGTTTGATGCCCAGTTTTTCACCAGTTTTTCATAAGTCCTGTCAAACAATTCATCGGTAAGGATGAGCTTAAAGCTTGATTCTGGAACGATTCAGACTCAGATTAGGCCAATTTTTAGCAAAACTTAAAGTTTTTATTATGTTAAATTATTTATTATACAACACTTATCATCCAGGGGATCTAATAAGATAAGAATAGGGTTAAGCAATAGTTCTAATCAACAGCACTTATAAACAAGACTTAAGCACTAAGGTGATTGGTCAAGAGTTTCTCGATTAGTATGGGCATAAGGTGTCGTGAGCAAATAAACATTTTTCCCTATCCTCCAGCCTGTTGAGAAGACCTTAGAGTATCTTGCTTCGGCATCAGCCCTGATAGCGTAACAGGATTAGTGCTATGTTAGTAATTCTAACGGACAACCAAGTAATTTCCCCCGACCTTGTCTGCCAATGTTGTTTACTGGCTGACCCAAGTGGTCAACCTCGCTGGCATCAAGGCAAATTGGTGTGTGCTCATCTCCTCAAGAAGCTAAGTGAGAAGCAAGCTCAACAGTATGAGTGTGAAATGGGCTTCCGTCTGGTAAATATGGAGTAAACTTTTGTAGTAAGAACTTTTGTAGTAAGAACTTTTGTACTAAGCGATCGCGAAGCGTGACCAAAGGTCAATCGCATTTCAGGTTGCGATGGGGTAGAGTGTTGTGCTGCGCTATGCTGAATAATAGTTAGTGTAACCCTGATCTGAACATCTTCAAGGAGAAATCACGATGACTTGGCGCGGATCAACAGATGTTAAAGACCGGATTTTTGCAGCCCTTGCATATATACTGCCTCTAATTGTGGTTTTGCCCTTTGGTCAATTTCTGCTAAGACAGTTTCCCATTCTGGGCATTATTTACCTGCCACTAAAACCATTAATTTCAATTTACTACCGTTTGCCGTTGGCGGGGTTAATTATTTTCTTTGTTTTGTTCTTAGCCGTAGTCAGAAACCCACGAATCAGCCATTTTGTTCGCTTTAACACCATGCAGGCGATTCTTTTAGACATTCTTTTAGTTTTGGGTTTTCTATTGTTGCCAATTTTACGCCAAGCACTAGGGGTTAACTTGCTAACAGAAACCTTGTATAATGTAGTATTTTTAGGAATCCTTGCCGCCTGCGGCTACTCCATGATTCAATCATTGATGGGTCGTTACGCAGAAATACCAAGCCTTAGTCAAGCCGTTTACAGCCAAGTCCCCTAGTATTCCTTAGTCTTGGCCTGTGAAGGGCGTAAGCTCACCGTATTTTCCAACTGGCCAATTCCCTCAATTTCCACCCGGACGCGATCGCCAACTTCCATTGGTCCTACTCCTTGGGGTGTCCCCGTAAGGATCACATCTCCTGGTACTAGGGTCATCACCTGGGAAATGTAAGATACCAGAACATCTGGCGGAAATACCATTTGACTAATTAAAGCTGATTGTACTGGCTCAGGGTTGTCATTCAGAAATGTCTGCAATTTTGCCCCAGCACTCAATTCCCGGACTATCCAGGGTCCGAGGGGACAAAAGCTATTAAATCCCTTAGCCCTGGTCCATTGGGCATCCCGCTTTTGTAAATCCCGAGCCGTTACGTCATTAGCGATCGTATAACCCCAAATTTTGGATTGAGCTTCGTCTGGTGTGCAGTCTAAGCAATAGTCACCGATTACCAGTGCTAATTCTCCCTCATAGTCTACTCGCTGAGACTGAGGCGGATACTGGATGGCTTGAGAGTCAGGAATTATAGTGGTAGGGGGTTTAAGAAACAGTAAAGGTTCCTCAGGAACTGATGTTCCCAATTCCGCTGCGTGTTCAGTATAGTTTTTGCCTACAGCCACGATTTTAGTTGGTGCACACGGAGCCAGCAATTGATAGCTTTCTGGTTCCAACTCTAAATCTATGGGTTGTCCCTGTAACCAAGGTGGTGCATCCAGCACCTGAATAGTGCGGGTCACCTGTAACAAGCCGTAGTAGGTCTGTCCTTTAGAAGATTTAACTCGAACGTAACGCTGTGTCATAACAATAGATGTTCCTTAATAATATTACGAAAATTCTCTACTTTACCTAAGGTAGTATTGAGTTGGTAGTACGTCAGTACTGAGTACCGATAACAGATTGTCCTTAACAGTACAATAGATAACAAGCTGCATTCAGACATAGCATCTTCTAGTAGTGTCTGGTGGTGTCTAGTGTTATTCCCCTTTGACGAATGTACTTTCTTTGAGCACAACTTAATTGAAATTTAATTGAAATTGGTTGCACAAGGGGTTAAAATGCTGAAGGGGTAATGCTTGTAAAGTATTGAGATCAAAGTATTGAGATCAAAGTATTCAGATAAGTGTAACAACCCCACAAACTTACCGATCCGGTAACTGTCCGCTTGAGTAGCGGTAGATCAATTCCTTGCTTCTTTAACTATCCAGTAGCAAGCAAGTCAATTACCCAACCTTGACTCTCACCTTTGGTGTGGTTCAAGGAAAGCTGATTGTTAGTGCTGATTGTTAGTGCTGATTGTTAGTGCTGATTGTTAGTGCTGTGTATCGGATAAAAAGAAGCCAAATTGTCCATAAGGAGATTAATACCAGTGAAAAACACTTACGAAATGATGTACATCCTGCGTCCTGATTTGGGCGAGGAACAAGTAGATCAAGCTATCGGCAAATATCGAGACCTGTTGCAGGAACTAGGTGGAGAGCAAATCGAGATTCAGCATCGTGGCAAGCGTCGTTTAGCCTATCCCATAGATAGGTACCGGGAAGGGATTTATATTCAAATGAACTATAATGGACCAGGTACCCATGTGGCCAAGATTGAGCGAGCAATGCGTCTAAGTCAAGATGTGATTCGCTACCTCACCATCAGACAGGAATCATCCCCAGCCCCTACACCAGAACCAGCAGAAGTTGAAGCTTGAACTCTCGGTATTCCAGGGGGTAATCGGTAATCGGTAACAGGTAATGGGTAATGGGTAGTTGAGGATTACCTATTACGTAAGCATTCAGCTATCAGCGTGTCGCGTATCAGCATATGCGCTACACGCATGCTACTTGAGGTGCTATCAGCTTATGGGCGGGCACGGTACTTGATGTGCTTATGGGCATAGGGCAAGCTACACCGAACAGCTTTTGAATAAGCGATGCAGTCAGCCAAAGGGGGTTTCCCCCACTCGCGCTTGGGATCAAGAAAACAGGTAAGCATTCGTTTAATATCAGGAAAGTCCCAGGGTCGAAGCCTGTGCCACAAAGCTGTTCGCCCAGGGTGGGCCAAAAGCCCAGGGCTGACCGCTAAGGGCTGAATGCTTACTTCTTTGCTGGCTACAAAACACTAAGGATTAAAGACTAAGGACTAAGGAGTATCGATAAATTCAGTTCTTGGAAAGGTTCGGAATCTGGCTTAATCTCGATTTGATTGGGTTGAGCCGATTCACCATTAATCAGTAAATTATACTTACCCTGCTGCAACCCTTCTAAATAAAAGACCCCAGCACCGTTGGTAATCGAAAAAATCGATTTTCCTGAATCAACTGGTACTGCTTCTACCTTCGCACCCTCCACCGCTTCTCCCCCAGCATCAGTGACTACACCTGCAAAGGTGTAGGATAGTACCATTGGCACAGTAACTGGAGTATAGCTACCGGGCACCACCTCCACCGCATAGGCCGATTCCTCGGGTTTCCAGTCGATGGGATATCCGGCGGGGTCAAGGTCAAGGCGATAGGTGTCAGGGTCGAGTTTGACAAAAATCCCATTGTTGCGAATGTCTGGTCGAAAAGAGGTAATCGATTTATTATTCAGCAGTAACAGTAAATCCGGCTCTTCGAGGTAAATCTCTTCCCCTTTATCTCGTTTACCATTGCCATTGTTGTCAAAGAAAGGCTGAATTAACAATCCCCCTCGGCTGCGTAAGCGGTCAAAGCGGGTGTCGGCAGCGCTAATCCCTGATTGGACATTGATATTGGGAGAGACCTCAATCCTGAACGTGCTGCCATCAGAGGTAGTAGATATTTCCTGATAACGTAACCGCAATACTAATCCGGGAATCACGGCACTGGAAGCTGAGGCAATCAATCCATTACCCCGAGAACCGAAGCCATAGCCGAAATCCAAGTCCCATAGATATCGACCATCACTAGACTGTTGTGGAGAACGATAGCGCCAAGCTAAGCGAGCGAGGTGATCATCACGGTTATTTGAATCCCGGGTTTCGTAACCCAGTAGCAGGGAATGTCCTTTAGAGGCACTGCTATCGGACAAATAATAGATTAGTTCGGAATTGGTGGTGATTTCATTGCCTCGATGGGACAGTCTCAGACTTCCCAGGTTAGACCTCAAACTCCAGCGCAAGTTATTATTGGTGTCCATGTCAGCACTGGCAAAGAGTGAGAAATTTTGGCTAGTGTGGGAAATGCTCATACCAGCAGCTAAGGCTTCTTCCCGAGTGTTACCACTGGCTCTCAAGGTTAAACCACGAAAGACTTGCCAGTTGACCCGAAACCGCTGCGCTAGACTATCACTGTTGAAGTTAAAGCTCAGCTTAGGGGAGGGTTGGAAGTTAATACTGGCATCATAGTCTATCCCCTCATCCTCTGTACCCAAAAGAGCCGACACTTTTACCTTTAAGGGAAATCCAGCAGGTTGATAGAATAGTTCCCCTAACCCCAATACTGACTCGTCGTAAACCATCCCCATCCCCAAAGTCAGGTCTTCTGTGACTCCTAAGCGATAGGCAATTCCCCCCCGCACGTCTGTAAACTCACCAAAGAAATTCCCATTCTGGCTCGATTCCCGACTCAAGCCAGTGGAAACAACTAAAGCAGAGGCTCCCTTGGTCAATTGACCCGGTATAATAGAAAATTTTGCCTCTCGAATTTCCGGTTCCGCAGTAAGCTGTCCATCGGGATATAGAAAGACGCGATAAGTATTGCTACCGCCTCGTCCAGTTATGACATTTTCAAAGCGGTAAACCCCAGAGGAGTCCACTAGGATTTCATCCACTACCACATCATTAAAACCTTGGGTCAGCTGGACTAACGTACCCGGTTCAGCTTCCCCAGTAATGCTGCGTCCAATGTCATTGGCTTGTAACCGTTGGCTAGGACTAAATCCACCCCCCGATGACCGTGGTGGGATAAATCCCCAGCGCTGGATAGTGGTCGCACCCCAATATTGACCTGTCCCTTGACTTCGCCAAAAGGTGGGCTGGGAACCTAGGACATAATCCGCTGCATCGGTTTGGCGAAAATACTGGGCTTCCTGTAACCGAAACGTCCCAGTATCGGTTAAATCCGGTTGGCGAGTCCTCAGAAACCAGCTACCTCCTAATAAGGTGCCGATGGTGGTAAATTCTCCAGTATAGTTAGTGGAATTAGACAGAGAACTGCTACCACCCCCTCTGCCACTAATATTTACCCGTTGTCTGATCGCGGATATGCTAAAGGCAGGGGCATCAATCTCAGATAATCCTTCAAGTACGACTGGGATTTCTGGAGTTCGCCGACCTTTGCGCCGCACATTCAACCAGGGGGGATTAAACCTAATGGCGTATTCAATCATGTCAAACTCCGTCGGGACTCCTAGAAGAGTTTGGATGGTTTTGACGGGAATGACTAATCCTAATTCTGGGTCAGTTGGTAAGTCTTCTGGATTGATGCGGGTGACTAAACCAGGCGATCGCACTTCTAATTGACCATCTTCTAAGGGTTTGACATCTAATTTCAAGCCCTTAATCACATCATCTAAGGGAATCAGCCACTTTTCAAAATTAATTGCCTGGGAACCATCTTCAAATCCCCGCACTAAGGTACTAGGAATCACATTCTGTTTTCCCAGATTGACGCCTACAGGAAGAATAATCAATTGATCACTATCGTTTCGCCTTGGGCTAGAGGTAGTGGCGGCGACTTCCGGTTTTGGGATTTCAGGTGCTAGTGTTTGGGCAACAACGGAAGTTATGGTAATCAAAGAAGACAAGAGAGTTGTTACAGCTAGATAAGCTAGTGAAATAATTTTCATCCAACACCTATGAGCTGACTAAATGCTGACTAAATTTTTTAAGGGAAACTACATACATACTTTCCAATTTGGTCAGATCAAGTAACAGTAACTAAGGGGTTTGATACATCGGGTTTATTGCAGTAGCACTACTATTCCCTTATTCCCCGTAATTTTATCCACCTTAATCAAATTCAATGAATTTTAAATTCGGTATCTTTCCGGATGTATCCAGTTAGGAAATTAGGAAACAATAGAATTACAAACAAATTACAAACAAACAGTTTATTCCCACCAGATAAAGGACATGAGAAACCAATTCGGTAAATCCTTATTTATTTCCGCCTTGACTGCTTTAGGTGTTGCTGTTGGTGCTACCAGTGCCTTTGCTCAGGAAGCTCCTGAGACAGAGCAGGAGTTTGAATTCCACGGCACAGTAGAGGGAACATGTTCTTTTTTAAATGTTCAACCTGGTAATTTAGCAAACCCTTTTCCCGAAGTATTAGTTGCTAATGACGTAGAAGGTGATCCTGCTACAGGTGTGATGGTGTGTAATAGTGGCGCAATTGTCTCTCTTGGGGATTTGATGCCGATGAATCGTCTATCTGAAGAACTTTTAGACACCGCCAATAACTACGAGTATGGAGTTACTTTTTTTGATCTTGGGGGTGGACCAGTTGGCGAGATTGGGCGTAGTAAGGAAGGACCTGCACTGCCACCCCAATCGTTACCTCCTAACCAATACGATGTTGAAGCTAACATGGAGATCGAGGGACTTTTACCCCTTAAAGGTGGTGATTATGCCTATAAGTTTACGGTGACAGCTACAGCTGACTAAACTCAACTATTGGCTGGAAGCCAGCGACGTATTCCGCTGGAAAATTGAACTGCAATTAACCTCTATATTTTTAGTTGTCTCCGTGGGAATCGGCTTCACCCGATTTTTCCTACGGAGACTTTACCAACAAACCGTTGATTTATAATAATCTAACATCAGCTAATTGTTCTGTCAATATCTAGAACAGCCTTTCCAGACAGATTTAAGTAAAAACAATTAGGGTCTGTATTATTTACTATGGGAATAAAAACCACCATAATCCTATAAAAAATATTACTATATTACCCGTAATTTTCTACATATTAATCAAGTTAAATTAGTTTAAAATTTCGGTATCTTTGCTGAATGGTTACAGTTTTTATTTTTTTAAAATAATTTCTAAAAATTTCCTTTACACCACCAGTTTACCCTAGCTCAAGTAGATGTAAGCATTCAGCTATCAGCCGTTGGCCGTAGGCCACGCTACTTGATGTGCCGTCAGGTAATCAAAGGGAGGTAGTAAACCAGCTGGGGGGTGGTGGTATGGCTGGTTGAAAATCCCTGCTCGTTGTACTCATCCGACCCCGTGCAGTTAAAGCGCCTGCTAGCACCTCAACTAGCACCATCTGTAGCGCATAAGCTGATACCTGTTCCCGTAGCGTGCGCGTAGCCCATTAGCTGACAGCTGAATGCTTACAACTGGAGTTTATCATAATTAGTTTTTAAAAGAAACAGGAAACAGGTAAATTCGGAGCAGATAACCGGATAATTTTTAATTAATAAAAAGATAATATCTGTGTTAAATACTACCTTTTTAATTCAGTCTTTGCAGTCTTGTAGAGAGATAGCATGCTACCTCTCTACTTTTGCTTAAGTTAGTGCCATTCGACTTAATCAAATCGGCTTCTTGGAGAAGTAGATAACTTTGGATATTGGCAGGATTGTGGAGACTAGTTTTGGACTTTTGCAAGAGGTCTGCTGATTGGCGTACTCTGAATTTACCTACTCTGAGCAGTGGTGCTGCTGGGCATAGTCAGATTAATACTAAAAGGCACACTTTGTCGATTCTCTTCTTCGCCCCAAAGCAAGGTTCCAGTCAATTGGTATTGTCCAGCTGTCAATTCCTTGGCATCACTAGGATATCCGATAGAAATCTTCCGTTCCCCCCCAGCAATCACTGTCCATTCGTTTTGTTTGCCAGTGGTGACCGTAGTGGTTCCCTGCTTGAGAGTCCACTCCACCTTGGGTCGTGCAGTGGCATTGCCACTGTTGCTAACCTGTAACAGAATCTGCTTACTCTTGTGATCAAAGCTCGCTTCCTCTACGGTCAATTTGGGAGAAATATCTCCATGACGTACATAGACAGTCACACCAATGCGAGGTACGATGCCCATACTGACACCACCACGGTTATTCTGGGAATGTTCCAGATTTTCTGTGAAAATCACTGCCCGATATTCCCCTTTTTCCATACTAGGAGGAAAGCGGGAAATCATTCGGATGCGGCGAGTTACGCCTGGTTCTACCACCAATTCACGAGGGGAGAATTGTAGATAAGGGGTTAAATCATTAGAGCTAGATTCCAATGCTTCAAACCCATTTTCATCGTAGGTGAAAGGTGTCGCATAGACACGGGCTCGAAATGCCTTATTACTGCGATTGGTGACGTTGATGATACCTCTAGCTTGACCTCGTTCTGCTTCTTCTTCAATAACTAAGGGAGAAACTTGAACCTGAGCTTTAGCTAATCCTGGAAATAGCACCAGTGCAGATAAGGCGCAGCTACCTAAATAAGTTATTAAATGTTGATTGAGTTTAATCATTTCTAGGGAACAGGGAACAGGGAACAGGGAACAGGTCATCGGGAATCGGGAATCGGGAATCGGGAATCGGGAATCGGGAATCGGGAATCGGGAAAAATATTTGTACCTATTTACTATACAAAGTAAGGATTTAGCTTATGCGCTACGTCCCAGCGTCGAAGCCTATGCCACGATAATTGAGGTGCCAAAGGCCAACGCCTGACAGCTGACGGCTGACAGCTGATAGCTGATAGCACCTCAAGTAGCACCATCTGTAGCGCATATGCTTACGATAATTTAGTAAACAGCGATATATAGCACTACCCATTAAGGTTAGGACATTTATAAAAGCAGCAAAAGCTATTATATTCAGCTATTGCTAGCATGCCTATTGCCTATTGCCTTGCGCGTAGCGCTATACTTTAATCTATTGTTGACTAAATTTATGGTAATAGCTATGGTTAAAATTACTGATTTTTATATACTATTATTTTTCAACAATCGTTATAAATACGGATATAGCAATGCTAAGTGATTTGTAAGTAGTCACACAAAAAAAATTACCTGTTTTACAAAATAAAAATCCTGATGTTATAAGCCTTACCGATAATAGGAAGAGGTAATTTATTTTGTAATGATACTTAAACAATACTTACCTTAAAATCGTCCTGAGTGCTAAGTAGTGATAAATTAAGCCACGATCACAGAATATTCAAGTTCAATCCTGACTTAGGCAACAAAACCAGGAAAAGGTTGATATGGAATCCCTTTGCTCTGACACCTATGCCAGCATGATAGTAACGGACATTGCCTCAAATCAAGAAATTTCCAGTTGGAATCGGCAAACCTATCAACGTTTGAAACTCGCTTTGAGTATTGGTCTGCGCCGCCAGCTTTTTTTGGCAGTGTGTGATGACCTGAATCTGCGCAACCAGCTAGCAGATCAATTATACCGGGAGTTAGGCTTATGTGCAGCAAACGGGTCAATGAACCACCAAGGTTACCCAAACTTGGTCAGCCTGAATTTAAATCTGAGCGAACCCAATCCCTTAGCTCAGATTAGTCAATGGTTAACCGACCATGAGGAATCTTACACTTCTGAAAGTATACCGGGATTTCAGATTCTGGGTATAGAAAACTTAACACGGCAACCCGCAGCACTGCAACGATTGTTTCTCAGGCATTTACAGTCAATTGGGAATAATCTCAGCTACTGGGAACTGACTTTCTTGCTCTGGTTGCCACGACCTTGGTTTTATTCCATTCAGCAGTCGGTACCAGAATTTTGGCAACAGCACACTGGTTTCTTTGAGTTTGAAGGAGAACCAACACCCCTATCCCAAAGGGTGGCTGATACAGCACAGGCTTCTTACACATTACCCCCCTCAACAACAGTAATCGATCCTGGTCAGGAAGATGTGGAGACACTGTTAGGGCAAGAGGATATGTTGACAGTTAAAAGTTTTAATGTTGAAGCTTTAAACGATAACTTTCAATCAAAGAATGTGCGACTTGAAAATCACAGTGAAACACCACAAGATAACTTACAAATAAATAACCTGCGACCGACAACTGAAACTGAAACACCACAAGATAACTCTGAACCAAATAACTTGCAACCTGGAACTCAAAAACCATCTACAGGCCAAACCTATCTTGAATTGGGCAATCATTATCGCTACCTGATTGAACAAGGAGATGCCTCTGAGGAAAACTTAGTGATCGCAATCCAGGCTTATGAGCAGGCGCTGCAATGGTCACAATTCACACCTATCGAAGAATCCGCTATCCTCAATGATGTGGGAAATTTCTACTGGATGCTATCTCGTTGTCCGAACAATGACAACCTGATGCTCTCTTATTTAGAGCAAGCCATTAAATGCTATCAAGTAGCACTAACTGACTTTTTAGCGGAACAATCTCCCGAAATTTTTAGCATGATACAGAATAATTTGGGAACAGCTTATGGAGAGTTAGCCCAGTACCAAGATTTAGCTAAAAATCTGGAAAATTCTATTCGCGCCTATGAAGAAGCTTTGCGCTATGGCGGTGCTGACCATGACTTGGTTAAATATGCTTCAACCCAGAATAACTTAGGAACGGCTTACTGGAATCTAGCGCAACATCAATCACCAGTGCCGAATTTAAAGAAAGCGATCGCAGCCTACCAAGAAGCCATCTCTCATCATGACACCACAGCCAATCCTCAGAATTGGGCAATGATTCAAAATAACCTGGGTACGACTTACTGGAGTCTTGCCCAGCACGAACAACCAACAGTCTGGTTGAAGCTAGCCATATATGCCTATCAAGATGCTCTCAAATACCGGAAACCGGAGGTTGACCCAGCTGGCTATGCTGCAACCCAGAATAACCTAGGTACCGCCTACTGGCACTTAGCCGACCAGTTAAAGGAGGAATATGGGGCAAAAGCAGAATACTTTAAGCAATGTATAACGGCTTATGAAAATGCTCTTGCGATCGCAGGATATCAACCACACCCTTCTGACCAAGTCTCTAACCATAACAGATCACCTGTACCAGTTAATTTTGATATTATAGCTACCTACAACAACTTGGGGCTAGTTAATTTCCAGCTAGCGACACACCCACAATTTTCCTTAAGCAAAGGGTCTAAGTTAACTCATTTAGAAGCTGCCCTACACCAACATGTCCAAGCTTGTATGGGTACAGTTGAGCAACCGGAAACCTACCAAATTTCTCTGAATTACCTAATCCACACCATTCGAGCATTCTCTCGGGAAAATGGTCCTGCGGGACAAAGCTTTGCCCTTTCTAAAGTGCCAGGTCAGCTATTACCAGAAATTTTGCATCGCCTATAGGGTTTGTCTCTGGGTTGTAAACACACGAATTGGGGCAAAAGGCAAAAGGCAATAGGCATGCTAGCAATAGGGGAAAGAGAACCTCAGTTTTATTGTCCAATAAAAAAAGACCATACAGGTTTCCATCTCAAATACCAACGCTATAGGAGCCTAGTAATTTAAATTTAAATTTAAATTACCAATTCTAGATATCAAAAATTATCACAAATAATTTTTGATGCCATATTCCCTACTCTCTGCTCCCTTTGCTAGCCCAATTCCCAAATTTATAATTCTAAAAAGATAGTTCACCATCTTGATCATATTGTAACTGTTGAGGCTTGTTGTGAATCTTTCTAGGAAACGGTCTTGGATCAGGTTGATTTTCGGCTACTGATGATTGGGGTTGCTCTTGGTCAAAGATAGCCTGAGTATCATTGACAAACGATTCTACTAATGGCTCCTTGGGCATCACTTCATTATTACTCAGCTCATCATTTAAATCAATAATTTCTCCGCCAAAACAATCTTTAATTTTCCCTAAAGCTTGCTCTATTTGATCAGCATCCCAGTCTAAGTCAGAGAAATCATAACCTCCCTTGGATAATACAGTGTCCACTGCTTCAGATGCTTCAGAATTGCTAGGAGGGGCAAGGTTTTCTGGCTGGGATGGTTGGGAGGAGGGGTTTACTGCTGGCTTTGAAGAGTCACTGGTGCTAGGTGGCACAACTAGTTTGGCCTTGGTTGAATCCCCCTTTGAATCCCCCTTGCTGTTTGAAGATTCCTGTGGTGCTGGGGTAGTGATTGGTGGAGGTAATTTCTGAGTTGGTACTGCTGCTAGGGTCACTCTTGATTGAGGAGCGGTCTGGGACGGGTTTGCTCCTACGAGTTGGAAATTAACTTTCACATGACCTGGATGGACTTTGGCAAATGCCTTTTGAATTTGGGGCAACATTCCTTTTATAAGCTGTTGTACACCCTTCTTTTTGATGCCAATAGATGCCTCTCGGCCATTGAAAGCTAATAAACAGCCGTTGCTACGCAGTATTTCTCTAGACCCATCCAGTTCAATATTACGAATGACCTGTTGCCAAACCTGCTCGATTTCGTAGGGCTGGTTGCTAACCTCGCTATCTTGCTCAACAATAGCGCTATGGTCAACCTCCTGATTCGGTATTGAGGTTGTAGCTAAATCAGGGGTTTTGGGTATGCCATTGGTAGAGGTGTCTGGGTGTGGTTGAAACCCTAACCTTTCTGAAGGCTTAGGCTCCTCAGTTTTCTGAGTCTTGGGCTTCTGAGCTGGTTTACTTGGATGCTCTGGTTTAGGAGTAGTCTGATCTCGAGCAGAGGTTGATTGATTGTATGGCTCTTTTCTGGGCTGATGTTTCCCAACTGGTGGTAGTTTAGGCTGGTGCCTAGGTTTAACCGAAGGTGCTGAGGGTTTGACTGATGGATTTTCAGGGAATAACTTTGAGGTTTCTACGGATTGAGAGGCAAGAGCCGCTGGCAATAAACCCATTAGGGTTACTTCTAACCAGAGACGGGGCTGGGTAGTGTTTTTGATCTGAATTTCACTGTCTTTTAGATGCTGTTGACCACGTAAAATACTCTCCACATCCAGCTGTTTAGCTAACTCACACAGCTTCTGCCAGGTGGGGAGGGTGATGGCTGATAAATTATTACGAGCAGGAGCAGTTTTAGCAATCAACAAATCTCGGTAGAAGCTAGCCAGATTTTGTAGGATAACTAGGGGCTCTCGACCTCTATCGATCAGATAGCCACATTGTTCTAGTACTGCTACTGCTTCAGAAGATGCGATCGCGTTTAGCAATGCCAGCAAGTCTTGTTCAGGTAATGCCCCCACTAAATCCCAAACCTGCTCTACCGTGACCTGTTCATCTAACAAACTCAGTTGATCTAGCAAACTTTCTGCATCCCGGAGCCCGCCTTGAGCCCCTTGTGCCACTAAGGTTAAGGCATCTGGTGTAATAGTTATATTTTCCTTAACTGCAATATCCTTCAGATGAGACACCATTGCCTCTAGGGGAATGCGGCGAAAATCAAAGCGTTGGCAGCGGGAAATAATGGTGGGTAATACCCGTTGAGGGTCTGTGGTAGCCAAGATGAAGACTACCCGCTCCGGTGGTTCTTCCAGGGTTTTGAGAAGGGAGTTGAAGGCTGCGGTACTAAGCATATGGCATTCATCGATCACATACACTTTGTAGCGGCACTGGACTGGGGCAAATTGAGCCCGTTCAATGATTTCCCTGATATTATCTACACCTGTATGACTAGCTGCATCCATCTCAGTCACATCCAAGGATAAACCACCAGCGATCTCACGGCAGACGTGACATTCCCCACAAGGAAATGGAGTTGGCAAATCAGTCTTGAGACAGTTGAGAGACTTAGCTAAAATCCGTGCTGAAGAGGTTTTCCCGGTACCTCTAGGGCCAGTAAACAAATAGGCAGGGGCAATGCGCTCACTCTCGATGGCATTGGTTAGGGTTTTTGCGATCGCATCTTGCCCCACTAAATCTGCAAATCTCTGGGGACGATATTTGTGATGTAGGGGTTCGTAGCTCACGACTTTGTGCTGTGGGGGGCTTACCAGATTGCTCTAGTAGTGTTTTAGTGACATACTCCCGACGCTGCCAAGCACGGGACAGTGCGGGCTTCTTTCCAACACCAGCTACTGCTTAGGTTACACGGGTTACTTTATTAACGACACGGTCAGAAGTTACCCCAGCGAGCAATCCCTCGCTGGGGCAGCCTTTATGGCTAGGAGGCTTGGCTGAAAGGGTTAAAACTTTGAGGCGCGACCCATGGCGAATTAAATTACGGGTCAAGCGCGCCTCCATTTGGCATTTCGACGTTCCGACCCTTGCCCCGCGCTGACCATAGTACACTTAGCCTATCCGGTAAAGTGCGGGGCTTCTCGCGGTTTAGCTAATAGTGTTTTAATTTTAGGCAAGACATATGGGGGTCTTTTTAGGGATTGCTGGAGACAGGGGTTTGTTAAACCTTTATCTTCGGTGGTAATCTTTCACCAAAGATAGTAACAGGGATATCAGACTCCTATACTACTGATGGGTTACCTTACTTGACACTCCCCACAGCTATAAGCAGGGGGATTCTTGGCTCACCGAATTGACTTGCCGTGACAGGTTTACACCAACCACAGTAGAGGTCAAATCTCCCCAAGCGTTCAGAATCATTGATCTAAGTTCCGGTGTGCCCCACCGTACTCAGGGTTTTTCCTCAGACTTGCCAGGCTTTCTCTAATTTCTTGCCCAATGACTTTCATAGGCCATCATATCGTTAGATTGAATTACGCAATGTGCATTCTCAAGACACATTTTTTACGTTACCTACTTATATCAAAGGGTCATCTCCAATACTGGCGTGCCTTACTATCTGATTATATACTACCAGAGCCAGTATCAGCATTCGAGATCAAAATTAGCTGACGGGGAATAAATTCCCTTCGGGCTCATCCCCATAACGATAAGTTAGGGGATGAGCCCTCAGAGCTTTCGGTAAACTATATAATCGAGCATTTCTACCTCATCGATATATATCTTCTGTTTTAATTATGGAATCAGCTATTTCTTCTTCTGTTAGTACTACTGACGAATTACCCCGCGAGGTGAGAGTTGCTCAACTGCGTAATCTGGTAGAAACTCTACACATCGCGGATGAAATTGCCAGCCAAGGCTACCTGATTAGTAGTTCTGAACTGGCCGATTTAATGGATGTGAACGCCAGCGCTGTCACTAGTCGGGGTAACCACTGGTCTTGGCGCAACTGGGTTGTCTCAAGGGTCAGGCGTGAAGGTAATCAAATTCTGTGGCAGTTAGAACGGGTAGACAAAGGGAATATAATGGATGAAGACTAAGCCTTACAAGACTAAGCGCTAGATAAGGGCATGCCTATACTACCTTGAGACTATGTTGGTAAGCAGTCAGCAGTCAGCGGTCAGCAGTCAGCGGTCAGGTTATTTGATTCAATTGCGGTGTACTCCTCAAGTAGTGTGGCCACAGGCTGATAGCTGATACGCGACACGCTGATAGCTGATAGCTTACCTATGTTGAGACTATGTTGAGTGTTCACCCTTGACCGACCCTTAACGATTAACACTCAACACTCCCAGTGGTTGATTAAACCCCATGAACACAACTTAATATTACTCATATGTCTTGTCACAACTGGGATGATGGGAAAATAGCTAATATATTGGCAGTAACCCTAGTCTTGCAAATGTAGGTTACAGCGCAAGAACATGGGTCAAACAGAGCGAGCAGCTTCATGGCATCCGTACCCAAAATGACTTCACCTGTCTCGGAAAACCCGAAGAACTTGATCCGCCCATTTCAATACCATGATTTGGCAGCAATTGAGAAGCTACTGCAACAGGCAACTGATGGGCAGAGTAAGATCTGCCCATCAGTTGACCAACAGCCACTTAAACACGTTAGACGCTGGTATTGGTTGCTGAAGTTTTTGAGTTGGTTTCCCAACCCCTATCAGTACAGCTTTTGTATGTATGTGGCTGAGCAACTCCAAAAGCTGTGCGGACTGATCAAAATTTCCCCATTTAATCACACCCGTAGTACTTGGCGGGTGGAGCAGGTGTTAGTTGATGCCAACAATTCTCTAGTGAGTAACACCCTGGCAACTCGAGACATTGGCTCGGCTCTGTTGCGCCATTGCTTTGAAAAAATTTGGCAAGCGCGAACTTGGTTATTGGAAGTCAATATCAATCATAAAAGTTCACTGGCTCTTTATCGGCAAAACGGATTCCAACCCCTAGCTCAGATGACCTATTGGGCGATTGAGCCAACACTGCTGGAAAAATTGGCGGTTCGTGAACCAGATTTGCCGAACCTGTTGCCTGTCAGTAACGCAGATGCTCAGTTGCTCTATCAGCTGGATACGGCATCAATGCCACCAATAGTGCGTAAGGTTTTTGACCGCCATATCCAGGATTTTCAAACCAGTATGTCACGGAAAATCATTGATTCACTGTGGCAGTGGCTAAATCATACTGAAGTGATCAGTGCCTATGTATTTGAACCACAGCGTAAAGTCGCCGTTGGCTATTTTCGGCTGCGACTGTGCCGTGATGGTAACCGTACCAACTCAGCTGAGTTAACAGTTCATCCAGCCTACAATTACCTATATCCAGAGTTACTGTCTCAAATAGCACGGATTGCCCAAAAACTGCCTTCCCAATCCCTACATCTGGCAACGGCTGACTATCAAGCTGAGCAGGAAGAGTATCTAGCTCAGCTGGGAGCAGAACGGATTGAGCATACTCTGCTGATGTCCCGTTCTGTCTGGCATAAGTTGCGAGAAACCAAGTCTGTAACTTTTGAGTTATCGGATGTGCTTCAGGGGCTACAGCCAGCCCGAACCCCAATCCCCAGCCGCATATCCTGGTCACAATCCCCATCGAAGAAACACCGTGCTAAGGGTAAAAAGGTCTCTATTGGGGTTTCCCAGTCTAAGAGTGTAGTCTCTCAAGAGGAGACGGTGTCGGTTAAATCTTCACCACAGAAGTAGTTAGAGATTCCAAGTTGGGTTATAGCTAATGTAAGAAAGCTTCATACCTAATGTGCCATTTCCAAAATTAGCTCTGTGACTGTAAATTTATAAGATAGGAGCTTAAGTTATGGAAAGAATTTCAGCACTGGGATTGGATTTGGGAAGCAAACGTATTGGTGTGGCTGGTTGTGATGGGACGGGTTTGATTGCTACTGGTTTAACTACTATTGATCGTACCTCATTTCAAAGGGATGTTGACCAACTGCGAGAGTTAGTTGAAACCAGAGAAGTGCAGCTACTGGTGGTAGGTTTGCCTTATTCGATGGATGGGACTCTGGGTTTCCAGGCACGAAAGGTGCAAAAATTGGCGACGCGATTAGCAGCAGCACTCCAGCTGCCGGTAGAGTATATCGATGAACGGCTTACCTCTTGGGAGGCTGAATCGCGACTCAAGGCGAGTAAGCGATCGCTTACCCAAAATAAAGGACTGATTGACCGTCACGCTGCTGCTATTATCCTACAACAGTGGTTAGATAGGCGGCGCTCAGCTAATCATAACAATCCCCCAGCCTCTGGGAATTGAATCCCTTCTTGATGGTGATAGAATAGAAAACTGTTGACTTATACTAATTAAACTTTATCAATGAGTCTAACTCAAGAACGTAAAACTGAAATTATTAATGGCTACCAGGTCCATGAAACTGACACTGGTTCGGCAGAGGTGCAAGTGGCTATCCTGACTGAGCGTATCAATACATTGAGTCTCCATCTACAAAGCCACAAAAAAGATTACTCGTCTAGACGGGGATTATTAAAGATGATCGGTCGCCGCAAGCGCTTACTTAGCTATATTCGTCAAGACGATCAACAACGGTATCAAAAATTGATTGAGCGCTTAGGTATTCGGGGTTAGACCCTAGTTGAATAGACCCTAGTGTAAAAGAGTGTATGTCTACTGAACCGTCACGGGAGCGATTGCCTTTTGAACCACGTCAAAAGCGCAAAAAGAACCCTAAAGCCCAAAATTCATCAACAAATCCCCAAACTACTCCAAAGGAAAAACCCAGTCAAACTACTGTCAAGCAAGATAAGAAGCAAAATAAGAAGCAAGATCAGCCAACGGCAGCCTCAAATGACTCAATGGCAATCCCCGATGTGGTCAGTAAAAGGATGGTGCGTCGGATGGGTCTAATGTGTGGTATTCCCAGTTTCTTAGGGATAGTTACATTTGTGGTTAGCTATTTATTGATCACACAGGTTGGGGTAGAGTTACCCCATGTGGCAGTGATTCTGGTGAGTATGGGATGCTTTGGTCTAGGTGTGTTGGGGTTGAGCTATGGTGTTCTTTCTGCTTCGTGGGAGGAAGATATACCAGGAACTTTTTTTGGTTGGCAAGAGTTCACCACTAACCTAGGCAGATTGACATCAGCATGGCGTGCTGCTAAGACAAAGAGTTAACCCTTTGGGAATCCTATGATCTCAGTTTGGGGATAAGTTTACCAGGTAGGAAGCCCAAAAGTGCTTCCTAACTAACCTGGGTAAGTAATTTGTTATGGTAATTAACATATTATTATATTAATTAGTTATATTTTTGCGTTCTTCCGCCTAAATCAAAGATTGTAGACAGGGAGTTCCCTCAAAATTTTGCTTAAAACAGATATCGCGACTAGTTAAACATTAATATAAGCCAAAAAGGCATATCTAGAGCAAGAAAGTGTTCTGTAGAATAATTAAAGCACTCTGTCAACAGCAAAGGGAGTAAAAGGGAGTAACTCGACCATCTCCCACCCACATTCCCAGACTGGGACTAAAGGCCCTAAGCTGTTAAAAATCTAGTTGTATGAGACACTCTAAGGGAAATCTTGGGTTTCAGCCTTAGAATTATGTTTGTTTTGATGTACAACCAATTAATCGGCTCTTAGTCGGCTCGTTTTTCCTCCCCGGTCATTAGACGCGGGGTTTATAAACTCACGAGGATTTTTTTATGATAGTAGTAATGAAGGTAGGCTCTCCAGAAGTCGAGGTGACTCGCCTGAGCCAGGAATTTAGCCAATGGGGGCTGACTCCAGAAAAAATTGTTGGTAAGCATAAAGTGGTGTTGGGTCTAGTCGGTGACACCGCTTCTTTAGACCCCCTACAAATTCAGGAAATTAGTCCGTGGATAGAACAGGTACTGCGGGTAGAGCAACCGTTTAAACGGGCTAGCCGTGAGTATCGTCATGGGGAAGCCAGTGAGGTATTAGTGCCAACGCCGAATGGACCTGTTGTGTTCGGTGAACACCATCCCTTGGTAATTGTTGCCGGTCCGTGCTCGGTGGAAAACGAGGAGATGATCGTGGAAACAGCACGGCGGGTTAAGGCATCAGGAGCCAAGTTCCTGCGGGGAGGTGCCTACAAACCCCGGACATCCCCCTATTCGTTCCAGGGTCATGGAGAAAGTGCCTTGGATTTGCTAGCCAAGGCACGGGAAGAAACTGGGTTGGGCATCATTACTGAAGTGATGGACACGGCTGATGTGGATAAAATTGGTATGGTAGCAGATGTTCTGCAAGTGGGTGCCCGTAACATGCAGAATTTTGCCCTACTGAAAAAAGTGGGGGCTCAAGATAAGCCAGTACTCCTGAAGCGGGGGATGTCAGCAACTATTGATGAGTGGTTGATGGCTGCTGAATATATCCTAGCAGCGGGCAATTCTAATGTGATTCTTTGTGAACGGGGAATTCGGACATTTGACCGTAAATACAGCCGGAATACCCTAGATCTTTCAGTAGTCCCAGTCTTGCGCACCCTCACTCACTTGCCGATTATGATTGACCCCAGTCACGGCACAGGGAAGTCGGATTATGTTCCAGCTATGGCAAAAGCAGCGATCGCAGCTGGAACTGACTCGTTGATGATCGAAGTTCACCCCAACCCCGCTAAAGCCCTGTCTGATGGACCACAATCTTTGACACCGGAGCGGTTTGACGAGTTGGTGAAAGAAATGGCGGTCATCGGCAAAGCCGTAGGGCGTTGGTCTGAATCTGCTGTGCCTGTTGCTACTCATTAGTAGTTAGTTCTTAGTGATGACCTGAGTTCGAGATTACTAACTTGATCCAGAACTCAGGTTAATTAAGACTGATAGCTAATAAGATAACTAAGAACTAATCAAACAAACACTCTGTGTTCTAGACAAGGCATCTGTTGGCGGACTTGTTGGAGGCGGTCTGGGTCAATTTCTGCGATCGCAACTCCTGGTGTGTCTCCAGCATCTGCCAAGATTACCCCCCAAGGGTCTACTATCATAGCATGACCATGGGTGTAGCGCATGGCATAGTGACGACCAGTTTGGGCTGGGGCAATGACATAGCAGGTGTTTTCTATGGCTCTAGCTTGGAGCAGAACTTGCCAATGGTCTTTGCCAGTGTAGGCGGTGAAGGCAGCAGGCACAAACAATACATCGGCTCCATTCTGGGATAAGTGTCTGTATAGTTCCGAGAATCGGACATCATAACACACAGAGAGTCCCAAATTGCCGAATTCTGGGGACGAGTAGACCTTGGGTAGTTCAGTTCCAGCCTTAACTGTCTCTGATTCTCTATAGGTATTCCCATCAGGAAGGTTAACATCAAATAGATGAGCTTTATGGTAGCGAGCTAGTTCATTGCCACTCGAACCGATGAGTAGGGCAGTATTGTAGACTTTACTAGTACCCACTGGTACGGGAAAGCCACCACCAAGGATGGTGACCTGGAACCGTTGCGCCATAGTTTTGATGAATTGTTCACTTTGCTCTGCGATCGCATCAGCGTGGGTAATTTTGTCTTCCTCTGTACCAAGAAAAGAAAAGTTTTCCGGTAAGCTAATCAGCTCAGCACCACGACGCACGGCTAGGTCGATCAGTTCTTCTGCCTGAACTAGGTTTTTTTCTAGGTCAGGGGAGCTAGTCATTTGAATGGCAGCTGCAAGATAGCACTTCATTATGATTCAACCCTAGAGTTTTCAATATAGACAGATATTAAATCTGATATTAAATCTATTTTCTATATTTTCCCCAGAATGCCCCAAACCAAATTAAAAAAAATTAATCACTGTTAGACTTCCCGTCGCAGAACCAGCACTGGACAGTGGGCAAATCGAACCACTCGCTCAGCTACTGACCCCAAGACAAATCGTTTCAGACCGGTATAGCCATGAGATGGGATCACAATCAGGTCAATAGCTTGTTCCCTGGCGTAGTCGATGATGTTTGAGGCAGGATTTCCGATGGTGACGTTGATATGAATTCCTTGGTATAGAGGTTCCTTGAATCTCTCAGAAAGCACGTTTTCCACATGGGATTTACGAGTCTGGCTATCTACCGTACGCCACATAACTCCCGGTTCACCAGGGTTGAGAGGAGGTAGGACATGGATAACGTATATATGAGATGCATCCTTGACAAAGTCTATTGTTTTTTCTAAAGCCTCAAAGGAGGTTTCAGAAAAATCAATTGGGACAAGTATACGGTCGGTGGCAAATAAGCTCATAGATTCACTCCTATGGCTTGTTTAAAAATATTATAAATACTAATCTTCTAGGAAGATTGAGTGACGGTAACTATTTTTCCAGCATTCAAGCGGTCCATATAGTCTTTAAGTTCAGTGGCTACTTTGCTACAGAGTAAGTAGCCACCGAAAAGATTAGGTAAACCCATAGAAAAAAGCATACTATCACTGAAATTAATGACTGCTTCTGGGTTAGCCACAGCTCCAATAAAGATGGTGATAAGAAATAATACTTTGTAGACAATCAACGTTCTCGAACCAAACAAATAATCCCAACAGATTTCACCATAGTAACTCCATGAAATCATGGTAGAGAAAGCAAAAAAGAACACAGAGATGGCAAGGAGGATGGGAAACCAACTAATTACACTCCCAAAAGCAGCAGCGGTCATTTCGGCACCACCGAAGTCAGCAAACTCAGGATTTTTGTATACTCCAGTGATGACTATTACTAGAGAAGTCATATTGCAGATGACCACAGTAACAATAAAAGGTTCGAGTAGGGCTATAATTCCTTCCCGCACTGGTTCCTCAGTCCTGGCAGCGGCGTGAGCCATGGCAGATGAACCAATACCTGCCTCATTAGTAAAGGTTGAACGCCTTAATCCCTGTACTAACACCCCAATCAAACCTCCCTCAACGGCTTGGGGAGAGAAGGCTTCTGTCACAATAGTTTCGATGGCAGATGGGATGCTGGAAAAATTGACAATTAGAATCCAGAGGGATGTCAAAATGTAGATCCCACACATGACGGGTACGATGGTACCAGCCACTAAGCCAATACGTTGAATGCCACCAATAATCACCAATGTCACTAGGCCAACCAGAATTAATCCATAAAGCCAGCCTCGATTGATCAGCCAGGGGACTACGCTGGCCATTACTTCAAAGGATTGGTTAGCTTGAAACATGCTCGAACCACCAAATGACCCAGCAATAGCAAAGATGCAAAATAGGAGGCTCACAATTTTCCCGAGTTTTTGATATCCCATTTCGGCTAAACCAGCCGAGAGGTAATACATTGGACCACCAGCTATAGTTCCGTCTGGTCTGACCACTCGATATTTTTGAGCCAGGGTACATTCTACAAATTTACTGCTCATGGCAAATAAGCCAGCAAGGGTCATCCAGAACGCAGCTCCTGGTCCTCCGATACTGATGGCAAAGGCAACACCGCCAATGCTACCGAGTCCAACACCAGCGGATAGGGCAGTTGATAGAGCTTGAAAGGAAGAGATTTCACCGTTTTGGTTGGGTTGCTCGTATTTGCCTAAGGCGATGTCAATGGCGTGTCGAAATCCCCAGATGTTGATGAAGTTCATCCTGAAGGTGAAGAATAGGCTACCACAGACTAGCCACAAGACAATCAGTGGCATACCACCGATGCTAAAGAAGAGTACATTAGATATGCCATTTAAGATTTGGTTAACAATAGCGGTGAGGTTAGTTAGAACCGAGTTGTTTGCTGCTAGAGCTAGAGTGGATGAGTAAAAAAAAATAGGATTTAGTGTCAACGTCTTTTAGCAATACTTTTTTACCAGGACTTACCGAGATTTCGAAGGGCAAAAGCCTTTAACTTATAGTTATGGGAATGAGCCCGTGGGGAATAAATTCCCCGTGAGCTAATTTTTATCTGGAATGCCGATACTGGCTATTTAGTATATAATAAAGAAGTGATCAAGCTGGGAAAATTACTCTTTGATATAAGTAGGCAGCGTAAAGAATGTGTCAAGAAAATGCACATTGCGCAAGTCTGGTCTAACGATCTGGTCGCCTGCGAAAGTCATTGGACAAAAAATTAGACAAAGCCTGGCAAGTCTTAGCAAAAACCATGAGTACGGTGGGGCACACCGGAACTTAGATCCATGATCTGAACGCTTGGGGAGATTTGGCCTCTACTGTGCTTGGTGTAAACCTGTCATGGCAAGTCAAGTCGTGGAGCCAAGAATCCCCCGGCTTATAGCTGTGGGGAGTGTCAAGTGTACTTTCCTGCTCGGATCAGGTGAAGGCATAGCAAAAGCTGGCACAACCAAGAAATCCTATCCATCGGAACAAACACTAACCAGCTACCTGTACGGCAACTATAGAAAAACAAATCCATGACCTACGCAATTATCGAAACTGGTGGCAAGCAACTGCGAGTCGAACCCGGTCGCTTTTACGACATCGAACTACTGCACGTTGAACCAGAGCAAAATGTCACCATCGACAAAGTCCTGTTCGTTAATCATGATGGTGAAATCAGCATCGGTCAGCCCTTAGTTGAAGGAGCAACCGTACAAGGAACGGTGATGCGACACTTTCGCGATCGCAAAATCATCGTCTACAAAATGCAGCCCAAGAAGAAAACCCGTAAGAAGCGGGGACACAGACAGGAAAAAACCCGTCTGATGATTGATGCTATTAGTATGAATGGTTCTGTGCTCGCCTCGGTTTCCAAAGCAGAGGAAGCACCAGTCTCAGCAGAAACTGCCCCTGAAGCACCAGCAACTGAAGCACCAGCAACTCAGGAAACCGCTGAAACTGCTCCGGAATAGTTTATGGCTCAGACTTGTGCATAGGGCAAAATTACCTCAAAATTCCCGTAAAAACACCTAAATATAAAGGAACATTATGGCTCATAAGAAAGGAACAGGAAGTACTCGTAACGGTCGTGACTCTAATTCCAAACGCCTAGGGGTCAAGCGCTACGGTGGTCAGTTTGTCAAGGCTGGCAACATCTTGGTACGTCAGCGAGGTACTAAGGTTCATCCTGGTACCAATGTTGGTCGCGGCGGTGATGACACTCTATTTGCCATGGCTGATGGCATAGTCACTTTTGAAAGAAGGGGCAAAAGCCAAAAAAAAGTCAGCGTTTACCCGGTTGAAACCGAAGCATCAGCTTAGATACAACAGTTTATAGTTGAGACTGAAATCCCTCCATCAGCAGTTGGCTGCTGTTGATGGTAACTGATGAGGCACCCCCGAGGGGGTGCTTTTCTCTTGAAAATATGTCTGGCAAAGACAAAAGGTAATGGGTAATGGGTAATCGTTAACTACCAATTACCCATTACCCGATAAGGGAGATGATAATTAGTCAACCGGTAAGCATTCAGCCGTCAGCTGTCAGCCGTCAGCTTTTAGCTCACGGCTGACAGCTTAAAATAAACCTTGAAAAGGATAATTTAATAGTTCCAGATTAATGAGAATTGAAAGTCTGGGGATTTGCCCTTGGCCGATAGCCACGCATCGCGCATAAGCTGATAGCTGATAGCTGATAGCTGAATGCTTACGTCAACCGGATTTAGACTTCACACTTGATAGGTCACACTTCATACTTTATGGCCCAACTTCTCTAATACAGGTCCAGTCGAAACCACGTGCCGTTCTAAACCCAGTTGCTTTGGACTAACCCCTAGCGCTAGGGCAACTAACTGGGGTAAATGCAATACTGGTAACCTGAACTGACGCCCAATCACCTTTTCTACCTCCGGTTGACGGGAGTCCAGATTAAGATGACACAACGGACAAGGGGTCACCATGCAGTCGGCACCAGCATCCAAGGCTTCCTGAATATGCCTCCCTGCCATCTTGAAGGATTGTTCTGTGGCATAACTAGAAATTGGCCAACCACAACATTGAGTACGACCTCGGTAATATACAGGTGTTGCTCCTACAGTGCGAAATACAGTTTCCATGGATTCTGGATGCACTGGGTCATCGTAGGGGATTGATGTCTGAGCTCGCAGCAAATAACAACCATAGAATGCAGCACATTTGAGTCCAGTTAGCTTACGACTCACCTGTGCGGCTAGGGCTTCCATGCCGTAATCTGCCACCAATGCCCACAGTAAATGCTTGACTTCCGTAGTGCCTTTGTAAGGAGAACAGCCTTCTTTTTTCAGCAAGCCATTGACTTTTTCCACATAAGCTGTGTCGGTCTCTTGGAATTCCTTTAAACGCTCATCTACATGACCAATTACTCCCTGACAGGTGCTGCAATGGGTTAACAGGGGTAGATTCAGCTCCTCAGCTAGGGCGATATTGCGAGCGTTAACAGTGTCTTCTAGGAGTTGGGAATCTTCTTTGAAGGTACCAGAACCACAACAAGCAGCTTTTTTCAACTCAATCAGTTCAATACCTAGCGCTTGGGTTAAAGCTGACGTAGATTGGTATAGTTCTCCACAGGCTCCTTGAGCAACACAGCCGGGAAAATAGGCATATTTGAGCGTAGCAGATGGCATAGTAATTTATACTTAATCGCCTTAAAGCGGTTAGAGATCAGCTCAAGGGTAACAGCTGATGCCCTAACCGTTACTAGCTTGTTCAAAATTCGTAACCGTAGCGCTTTAGTTCTTCGTGAAAAACGTACTGGACAATTTTTCGCGATCGCTCATTATAGTACTCTCGATAGTTTTTCTTTCTTTCTTCGGTTTTGTTGATCACTGGTATTTGCACTTTGAAGGGCACTCCAGCTTTATCCAGGACTCTGTCAAAATCATCCTGAAGGGTTTCAAAACGCATTACACTATCCATACCTTTGGTATAACTTCCATAGAGTGTATACGGTTCAGCGGGAAGACCTACAAACTGTTTAAGTCGGTTTCGATTAGTATTCCGAACCAGGGATTGAAGGGTTCGTTTCAGTCCATTGCCGTAAATAGAGCCATAGTGTTTCTCAATCCAATCATTAAATGAATGGGTTTTGCAAAATTCCATGTCTTCTATATAACCCGGTAGACGGTGAACCCATGACGTGGAGTCAGCGATAAAGTGTTGGTATTTTGAGGCTCTTTTTACATAGTCGGAAGCTAAACTGTCAAAAGGGTTGCGAATACAACTAAATTTTAGATAAGATGCTGCCTCTTTTTCTGTCAAAAGATTGCGTCTGAACATCTCTCGTAGAGAATGATGTCTTCTGTGCATCAAAAATTTTCCGTTGGCGTCTAGGATGTCTTGGGGGGGGACTAGTTCACCTTCTAGCTTTTTTTCGAGGACATCTTCTACTGCTGTGCAACCAGTTCGCGGTGCCATCAGGTAGAGTAAGCCGTATTTACGGCAAATCATTGCCATGAGCAAGCTCCTGTTATTCTAGGGATTATTATAAACAAGACGTAAGCTATCAGCATTCAGCATTCAGCTATCAGCATTCAGCTATCAGCATTCAGCTATCAGCATTCAGCTATCAGCTTTGGGCCTGTGGTCAGGCTACTGTTTGCGCAGCACCTCAAGTAGTGTGAGCTCTTAGCTGACGGCACCTCAAGTAGCGTGGCCAAAGGCCAACGGCTGACGGCTGACGGCTGACGGCTGACGGCTGATAGCTGACGGCTGATAGCTGAATGCTTAAGTTTATTGCTTTACTAGTTTCCACAGAAACGTTTTAATTTCGTAGGTTGGTTCAAGTTTATGGTTCCATTTGCCAATAAGTTCTGATTTATAGTTGTATTGTTTTTCGAATTTTTCTCGCAATTCCTTAGATGGATTATATAAAAATAAATCACTGAATTCATCGGTATTTTCGGGGATGATTAACTGTTTGCTTTTTTCGCCATTAGGCATCTTTACGGATTTGTCGCTTAACCAAGAAAACTTCACTTTGGAGTCGAGAAGGTAAGACAGGGAGATCACTTCCAGACTTTTTGTCAGCAAGAGGGGTTGGTCAGCCTGGTTAATGATTGCTGCTACCTGGGTATGGTTAGCACTAGTATACTTGTTCCACCAAAATTCTGCTTGAGAACTGATCACACAGGATAGAATTCCACCAGACAGTAGCAAAATCATTCCGAGTCGCCATAGCTTCTGTTGCCATACTCCCTGAAAAATACTAGTTACTTTGTTAGTTATTTTGTTAGTAAATAGGTAAGCAACTGCTAGCTGAATACCAAGATAACAGGGAATTAGATAGCGAGTTACGCTAGAACGCTTGCCTCCGGAAATTAAATCCGGTAGCACTAGGGCTAAGGCGGTAACTCCAATTAATGTCAAGATGAATAGACTAACTCGTTTGGGACTATGACGACAGAGAAAGTAAATGGCATAGCCGACTAGGATTAAGATTATTACAGAGACCACTACGCTGGGGAAATTTAAGCCTTGGTTGAGATCAAAGAAACTCCGATTAATATTAATCAGCCAGGTTTGGGCTAATGATGATAAGGGAACTTCTTTGAGTGCCCATTTGGTTTTGCTGGATACCTTAGAAAGGTTACTGTTAGAAACCAGTAACCAAGGGACAAATACCATCAAAGCCATTAACGATGATAGCCCATAGTAAACAATAATTTTACTGAAGCGGAACCGTTCTGTTACCAGTACATAGATGCCATGGCTGATGGCTACTAAGATAGAAAATAAAAAGGTATAAAATCCTGTCACTAACGTGAGGGCGTAAATTCCCCAGGTAGAGATAAAGTGTAGGATGTCTCTAATCTTACTGGTGGTGTTTCTTGGTTTGGTTAAGCGTATTGCCCGTAACAGTGCTGCACTTGATAGCAAAATAGTTACGCCCCATAAGCCATACTGTCTTGCTGCTTGGGCATACAATACCTGAAAGGGAGAAACGGCAACTAAGGCCATAGCTACCCATCCCACCAAGGACGACTCGAATAATTCTTGACATAACCAATAGATAGCAGGAAACATCAGCAAGCTAATCAGAGCTGAAAAACTTCTCCTCACTGCTACTGAATTCCCAAATAACTGCCCCCAAAATCGCGCCATCACGTAATAGAATGGGGGATGTTGAGGTTCTTCAAACGCCAATCCCTTAATCGTACCAATCAAAGTTTTTTCCGGATTTGTCTGCTGATACTTATGTAATTCTTTAATAGCGATCGCATCCCCATTGGAAATTTCTGGTATCATGTCTGACAATCGATAACCAGAAATCCGTAGCGAGGTAAAGGTTTCATCAATCCAGTAGTTTTTTTTGTCAATATTTACGAATCGAAACACTATTCCTAGCATCAACAGGATAATAATTAAAAGCCCTAACCAAGTTGATGTAAATCTACGAGTTTGCTGCAATTTGTTTACCATATAGGTTTACCATAGATGATATTCATTGTTATGAAGTACATTCAATTTTCTTACCGCGACTCCCTCGGTGCGCTTTCCGTTGGCGAATTAAATTCGCCACGGGTCGCACCGCTCCCGACTCCCTAAAACCTTTTGCTGTTGACGGTCAACAGTCAACAGTCAACAGTCAACAGTCAACCGGTTATCATTATTTTTGCGTCACTCGCCAGTTGAGTTTTAGATTAATCCAGAAATTCCAGAAAGTAACGGCTGCGATCGCAATACCATTTGCAATCAGATAGTTAATTCCCAGGAGATTAAACAACAGATTCAACAACAGCACATTTAGGCACAAACCGATCAAACAGACCAGGTTAAACTTCAAAAACCGTTTCAAGCGCTTACCCCATCCCCACTGCTGACTCGCTATATCCCTAAATGTCCAGGCATCGTTCCAAATAAAGTTATTCATAATGGCCGCTTCAGCAGCAATAATTTTACTGCGGGTGAGTCCCCAACCCAAACTAGCAGGGTCATGGAGTAAGTAAAGCACAGTCATATCCACAAATACCCCACTGAATCCCACTAAGCCAAAACGAATAAACCGCTTTAAGGGGAAGGGAATGCCTTTTCTAAGTTTACCAATGGTTCCGAGAGAAAACCTTAACCGGAGTAAGTGTCTAATATAGTCTACATACTGTTTCCAGGTAACTTTGCTCTCTCCTGAGAGTCTCTCTTGAAATACATAGCCAACTTCTGCAATTCGGCCAATTTTTCCCCTAGCCAGCACTTCAATTAGAATCTTGTACCCCAGAGGATTGAGGTCTTTTTCCTGAATGGCACTACGGCGTACCATAAAAAAACCGCTCATTGGGTCAGAAACACGACCGATAACTTCTGGTAAAATCGATAATCCTAAAAGTTGAGCACCTCTGGATAAGAAACGCCTCACTACACTCCAATCACTAACACCACCATCGTCTACATGACGACTGGCAATAGCGATATCGGCTCCATCCTCCATTGCTACCAAAAGTTTTACTAATATCTCTGGTGGATGCTGTAAATCCCCATCAATTACCCCCAAAATTTTTCCAGTACCTACCTTCCAGCCGTGAATAACTGCTGTAGATAACCCCCGTTCATGCTGACGGCGAATTACCTGTAACTGTGGATAGTCCGACATCAGAGCCTGGGCGATTTCCCAGGTACGATCAGGACTATCGTCATCTACTACAATTAGTTCGTATTGGTTTGGTATAGCTTCATCGAGCAAATTGCTCAGGATTCTAATTAGCTCCCCGATGTTTCTACTCTCGTTATAGGTGGGAATCACCAAGGATAAGGAAGAATCACTAAGGTGAGATTCTTCTGGTGTTATGTAGTCATTACTGGTATCCAAAGACATACTCTCTTGGTTGATGGAATTTTTTTTAGGTTAATGGTGCTAGATGTTAGATGTTAGGTTTTGGGTTAATGGTGTTAGTACTTAATGTCTAGCGCGCCTAATACCTAGTGCTATCAAGCCTATGGCATTAGTCATTAGTTTAGTTATTAGTCACTAGTTATCAGTCATTAGTCAAAATACGTAAGCATTCAGCTATCAGCTATCAGCTATCAGTGCTATCAGACCAATTAAAGTAGGGTGGGCAAAGTAGTATAATCTAGAATACTCAAAAGAAGCAAACTGTTTTTGCCCACCCTACAAGCTGCTATCAGCGTGTCGCGGATCAGACCAATTAAAGTAGGGTGGGCAAAGTAGTATAATCTAGAATACTCAAAAGAAGCAAACTGTTTTTGCCCACCCTACAAGCTGCTATCAGCGTGTCGCGGATCAGACCAATTAAAGTAGGGTGGGCAAAGTAGTATAATCTAGAATACTCAAAAGAAGCAAACTGTTTTTGCCCACCCTACAAGCTGCTATCAGCGTGTCGCGGATCAGACCAATTAAAGTAGGTTGGGCAAAGTAGTATAATCTAGAATACTCAAAAGAAGCAAACTGTTTTTGCCCACCCTACAAGCTATCAGCCAAAGTCTGACGGCTGACCGCTGACGGCTGAATGCTTACCAAAATACTAATGAGTAATGAGCAACGACTCCCCAATCAGGCTTGAGCGTAATGGTTTAGTAGTTGCTCTATGTTAGTTGCTCTATGTTGCTCTATTTAGTTGATCTATTTATAATCCTACAGTAGAATTATACTAATTTATTCAGGGTGTCAAGTAGTCAACCTCAAACCTGTCTATCAATCCTGGTCGTGCCCTGAATTTGAGGGTTCAATCCCATCTAATCACGGGGAAACTTCCCATAACTTTATGTAACTGACGTTATGTAAATATTTCGTGATGTGTTTAGGGGCTCAAACTCTCTACTTAACCAAAGGCTAGGGGAATTAGGCGGGGATTATGTAAAGATTATGTAAAGTTTTAAGCTAATCAAATTATTTGCTTATTATTAAGGATTAAGCTTATGAAGCTAAGTGTTGTAATACCCTGTTTTAACGAAGTCAACACAATTGCCAATGTTATTGAAGCTGTCAAAGCATCTCCGGTTAAAGAGTGCGAAATTATTGTTGTCGATGACTACTCAACGGATGGCACTAGAGAGATTTTAGAGTCATCACTAGAATCCCAGATTGACCATGTTGTCTATCATCACAAGAATCGGGGCAAAGGAGCTGCCTTACGGACTGGGTTTGGCTTGGCTACTGGAGATATCGTAATCGTTCAAGACGCTGATTTAGAGTACGATCCCCAGGAATATCCCTTGTTAATGCAGCCGATTATTGATGGCAAAGCGGATGTGGTTTATGGCTCCCGTTTCGCTGGCGGTGGTCCCCATCGGGTAGTGTACTACTGGCATATGGTGGGCAATAAATTTTTAACCATGCTCTCCAATATGTTTACCAATATTAACCTTACCGATATGGAAACCTGCTATAAGGCATTCCGGCGTGATCTTATCCAATCTATCAAAATCGAAGAATCTCGGTTTGGCTTTGAACCAGAAATTACTGCTAAGGTTGCCAAAAAGAAATGCCGCATCTATGAAGTAGGAATATCTTACTATGGTCGCACTTACGAAGAAGGAAAAAAAATTGGCTGGAGGGATGGGTTTCGGGCAATATTATGTATCCTAAAATACAATCTTTTTCCTTAGTCATAATCTGATGGTGGGCAGTCATAATCCGATGGTGGGCAGTGCCGAGCAACCCTATTACAAACTTCGGAATCTGTCTGATACACTGCCCACCCTACATGAACTTTTGGTTAATCACTTACTCCCTATTCCCTATTCCCTATTCCCTATTCCCTATTCCCTATTCCCTATTCCCTATTCCCTACTCCCTTTGCTATAATAACTAACTATGTTGGCTTTGCTCCCTCTGATTACCTTCACTGTTTTATTTCTCTTCATCTATCGTTACAATTATTGCTGGCGTAGTTCCCTATTGTGGGCAGCTATTACCTGGGGAGTCTTATTAACCTTTATCACTGAAGTTTTAAGTTTATTTAAGTTAATTACTTGGGGTTGGATAGCGGGAATCTGGGGTTTATTGAGTCTGACGTTGATTTTTGCTTACTTTCGGACTGTTAAACCAGGACGAGTCACCCGCACCCAGGATTCACAACATGGGATTGGGCAAAATGGGATTGGGCAAAGCTCACCCTCCACGAATGGGCAAAATCCAAACAATGGGAATGCCCAAATCTCTGGTTTTTTACTGGTATTACTTGGAGGTATAGGATTTCTGGTCGCTACCGTAGGCTTAACTGCTATCGTTGCGCCTCCCAATACCTGGGATTCCATGACTTACCACATGAGTCGTGTCCTTCATTGGATGCAGCATCACAGTGTTGCTCATTATCCTACCCATATTCCCAGACAGCTTTACCAAAACCCTTGGGCTGAATTTACGATCATGCATTTTCAACTCTTGAGTAGGAGCGATCGCTTAGCTAATCTTGTCCAATGGTTCAGTATGATTGGTAGCGTGATTGGGGTATCTCTGATTGCTAAAGAATTGGGAGCGGCGATACGAGGACAGGTTTTTGCTGCTGTAGTCGCTGCTACTATTCCGATGGGAATCCTACAAGGGTCAAGTACCCAGAATGATTATGTGGTTTCGTTCTGGGTGATTTGTTTGGCTTACTTTATTATTTTGACTCTCAAATCCAGAGTTAGCTGGATTAATATATTAGGGGTTGGTGCTACCATGGGGATGGCTATTGTTACGAAAGCAACAGCCTATATTTATGCATTTCCCTTATTTATCTGGTTTTCACTGATGATGATTAAGCGCCTACGTTGGCGATGGTGGAAACCAATTTTAACGGTAGGGGTTATTGTTATTTTAATTAATCTCGGTCACTATATCCGTAACTTCGATTTGTATGGCACTCCAATTGCCACGGCTTCAGAAGAACTACGATATACTAATGAAATTTTTACAACCTCAGTCTTAGTCTCCAATATTTTGAGAAATATTGGTCTTCATATGGGAACAAATAGTAAGATAATTAATCCTATATCCCATAAGATAATTAGTTTATTCCATCTTGTTTTAAGTGTAGATATCAGTGACCCCCGCACGACCTATACCGGAAAGTTTGGGATTCCTGGTGGATTATCAACTCTGGGAATTAATGCTACGGAAAACAACACTAGCAACACCCTTCATCTAGTTTTAATCGTTTTCTCCATCATCGCTTGTTTCATCCAACGACAGGGTCGAAAGCAACGCTATATACTCAGTTATATTGCTGTGATTATTAGCATATTTATACTATTTTGTTTCCTGTTGAAATGGCAATGGTGGAACAGTCGGCTTCATTTACCAATTTTCTTACTTTTTTCTGCAGTAGTCGGAATAGTATTGTCCCAAATTAAGTTACGTCAAGTTGCCAATGTTATAGCAGTGCTTTTGATTATCACATCATTACCATGGGCATTATCTGGCAGAGAACGACCTCTTCTGGGCGCTAACAGTATTTTCAACACTAGCCGTACTGAGCAATATTTTAACAGTAGGTCTCGAATCCAATCAGGTTACCTCGGTGCTATTGATGTTTTGAAAAGTAGTAAATGTACAGATATTGGACTGTATTTAGGTGACAATGACTGGGAATACCCATTATGGATACTGTTACAAGAACAGACTGATTCACCAGTGAGGATTGAACATATAAACGTTAAGAATACATCAGCCAGCAAGTCTGAACTTTCCACCAATAGCAAATTTATTCCTTGTGGAATTTTTTCAACTAAACCTGAACCTGATCAAACTAACCAAGCTGAGGAAATAACTTACCAAAATAGAATTTATCCTCAAGCTTGGTCAAAAGATAAGGTCAAAATTTTCCTTAGTCAAAAAAAATCCTGATTTTATCCGTAATTCTAAATTAGATTTTAGCTATCAGCGGTCAGCGTTCAGCCGTCAGCCTTGTGGCACAGGCTTTGGCCTTGGCCTTTTGGCCTTTTGGCCACGCTACGCGAACGGCCACGCGTGCGCGAATGGCCACGCTGTGCGAACGACGCTGTGAGGTAACTCAGCATTATTCCAATGCTTACTTGTTTTATTCCAAAGCTGATAGCACCTCAAGTAGCGTGCGCGTAGCGCATTAGCTGATAGCTGAATGCTTACAACAAATGGTTACCTGTTTTATTCAAAAACTGATAGCTATTAGCTGATGGCTGATAACTGATAGCTGATGGCTGTTCGCGAAGCGTGCGCGTAGCGCATTGGCTGATAGCTGATGGCTGATAGCTGATGGCTGAGCTATGCTGGAGGCAAGTGTTTAATGACCCTCTTGATTAGCTGGATGAATTGGATATTTTCAGGACCTTTAAAGGTAGAAAAAGTCACCGTTGCGATCGCGGATTTACCTACGTCATTGCGAGGCACAAAACTTGTACAACTATCCGATTTACATTATGATCGACAGCAGTTACGAGAAAATATCTTAGCTGACGCTATTGAAGCCGCTAATCAAGCTGAACCTGATCTAGTCGTGTTAACTGGCGACTACGTAACCAATAGCCCGACTCCTATTTATCTACTAGCGCGGCGATTGAAGTACCTGGAAAGTCGCCATGGAATCTATGCTATACTGGGTAACCATGATTTAGCCTGGCGTCATTCAAAAGCAACAATTACTCAGGCTCTAACTAAGATTGGTGTGAAGGTGTTGTGGAATGCGATCGCTTATCCGTTTGGAGCACAATTACCTCTAGTAGGACTTGCTGATTTTTGGTCTGGTGATTTCAATCCTGGTCCAGTGCTCAATCAAATTGACCCCAAAACACCCCGGATTGTCTTATCCCACAACCCTGATACTGCGGAGATATTACAGCGTTGGCGAGTGGATTTGCAGTTGTCTGGTCATACCCATGGTGGTCAGATTGTGATTCCAGGAATCGGACCTGCGCCAGCATTGTTGAAAACCCTCCGGAAGTATATTCCTAAATCTGTGCAGCCCTGGATACCGTATTTGAAAGTATGTTCAAAAGTAACTAAGCACTGGGAATGGTCTGAGGGTTTACATTCGATCGGTAAAAATCAGTTGTATACTAATCGTGGTTTAGGAACTTATTGGCCAGGTCGTCTATTTTGTCCACCAGAAGTTACAGTAATTACATTGAATTAAGAATGTAGAATTAAGAATGTAGAATTAAGAATGGGGAATTAAGAATGTAGAATTAAGAATGGGGAATTAAGAATGTAGAATTAAGAATGGGGAATTAAGAATGTAGAATTAAGAATGGGGAATTAAGAATGGGGAATTAAGAATGTAGAATTAAGAATGGGGAATTAAGAATGGGGAATTAAGAATGTAGAATTAAGAATGTAGAATTAAGAATGGGGAATTAAGAATGGGGAATTAAAAATTAAGAATTAAGAATGTAGAATTAAGAATGTAGAATTAAGAAGGCAGAAGCCAGAAGCCAGAAGCCAGAAGCCAGAAGCCAGAAGCCAGAAGCCAGAAGCCAGGGGAGCATCTCATTTTGGAAACAATATTACCCAAAGCAACTATATTTCAAGGGTTTCAGCCCCCTAACAAGAGCTAACGTGCCAAATTGGGATGCTCCCGAAGCCAGAAGCCAGAAGCCAGAAGGTAGCATGTATAATTCTAAATTCTAAATTCTAAATTCTAAATTATTAATTCTAAATTCCCAATTCTAAATTCTAAATTCTAAATTCTATAATTACGTTAGTAAATAGCCAGTTTTTTGTTCAATGTAGTCTATTATCTTATGATAAATTTCTGGATATTTTTGTTCGCTAATAATGATGGGCATGGAACTGTCAGGTAACCAAAAGGTTAATCTCTGATTTGGGTAGTGACAAAAACTACTGATTTTGTTGAGGTCAAGGATATAATCATGACGCTCGTAACTGAATGTAATCCAAAAACCAGAAGGTGATCGTGCTGATAACTTTTGAATGTAGTTCACCACTCGTTGATAACCGTCTGGGTCACTTTGACGGTTGATAATAATGGGAATAGTACTATCGGGTAACCAGAAGGTTATTTTTCCGTTGGGTCCATGGGTGAATGTACTAAGCCGATCCAGATCAATGACATATTCTCGATGATCGTAATTAACTTTTATCCAGTAACTCACAAAACCTCCTTATTGACATAATGGGTTGGTAATACTAGCAATTACCAATTCGAACGAGTCCAGTTAATCACTTTAGCAAAGGGAACAGGAAACAAAAATTATCACAATTCCTATACGGATTGCTCTTCTTATTCAGATTACTGGTTACTTCTTGTTAATTAACACTTGTTACTTGTTACTGGGAGCATTTCACCTTTGTAATTATGTACATATATCCCCCCTAACCCCCCTTAATCAAGGGGGGAATTAGATTCAAAAGTCCCCCTTATTAAGGGGGATTTAGGGGGATCTGAATCAGGGATTAACAAAACTGACATGCTCCATTTGTTACTTGTTACTTGACTTTCAACCAATAAGGAGAAATAGTTAACCAGGATAGGAAAAATGTAGAATGTAGAATGTAGAATTAAGAATGTAGAATTAAGAATGTAGAATTAAGAATGTAGAATTAAGAATCCAATTCTAAATTCGCGCATTCTTAATTCTTAATTCTATTAAGATCATCCCTGAATTGAGCGAAAGTTGGAAGCCCCAACCTACTTCGTGTCGGTTGGGGTACTTCACTGTTACCTAGCTGCTGATCAAGCTAAGTCATATTTCAGGGGTTTATTCCTCAGAGCCGGATAATTTCTGTGGAATCATGTTTTGATGGAGGGTAATTATCCGGCATGATGTCATTGATCCCCTAATCTGCGACATATGTGACATCCGTTGCCCTATTTACCCTGATCAATACCGAAAGAACTTGCGTCACATACTTAGCAGCCTACTTGGGCAATGGATTGCTGGTTTTCGCTAGTACTGCCGTTAGTAGTGGACTGTTTAACCTGTGCTTTGTCAAGGGTAGCTTGCACAAATCCCACAAACAATGGATGGGGATGACTAGGACGGGAGCTAAATTCTGGGTGGAACTGAGTGGCAATAAAGAAGGGGTGTTCTTTCAATTCAATTATTTCCACTAGGCGACCATCGGGAGAAGTCCCACTAATCACAAAACCTGTTTCTAGAAATAGGTTGCGATAAGCATTATTAAATTCATAGCGGTGGCGGTGGCGCTCATAAATAACTTCTTCTTGGTAGAGGGAAGATGCTAGAGTATCAGGTGCTATACGGCATGGGTATAGCCCTAAACGCATGGTACCGCCTAAATCCACTACATCTTGTTGTTCTGGCAATAGATGAATGACGGGATTCTTGATATCAGTGAAAAACTCGGCACTATGGGCATCTTCTAAGAGGGCTATGTGCTGTGCCCATTCAACTACAGAACACTGCATCCCTAAACATAAGCCCAGCAAGGGAATCTGATTTTCCCTAGCATACCGAATGGCCTGAATTTTGCCATCTACTCCCCGAATCCCAAAGCCTCCAGGAATAAGGATACCGTTAAAACCGTTTAGGAAGGGTTCAGGGCCGTAAGCTTCCACATCCTCAGCACTAACCCAGTGTATTTTGATTTTGGTATCCTTTGCGATCGCAGCATGCTGCAAAGCTTCCACAACGGATAGATAGGCATCAGTTAGTTTGATATACTTACCAACAATGGCAATTTCAAGATGGTGAGTGGGATTATGCAAACGCTCAACTAACCGCTGCCAATGGGTTAAATCTGGTTCCCGTTGCTCCATCTGGAATAACTCTAGAGTTTGCTGGGCTAGTCCTTCTTTTTCTAGCATTAGGGGGACTTCGTAGATACTGCTGGCGTCCTGTGCAGAAATAACTGACTCTACTGGTACATCACAGAATGCTGATATTTTATCTTTTAATCCGCTTGGGAAAGCGCGATCGCATCGGCAAATTAAAATATCCGGTTGAATCCCAATGGCACGCAATTCCTTGACGGAGTGCTGGGTTGGCTTAGTTTTTATTTCTCCAGCCGCAGGAATCCAAGGTAATAGGGTGACGTGCATATAAAGGACGTGATTGCGCCCGACATCCTTACGGAATTGACGAATTGCTTCCAAAAACGGTAGGGATTCAATATCCCCCAATGTGCCACCAATTTCTGTAATCACTACATCAGGATTGGAATTTTGGGCAACTCGATGAATGCGCTGTTTTATTTCATTGGTAATGTGGGGAATCACCTGCACTGTTCCCCCCTGGTAGTCACCGCGACGTTCTTTATTGATTACGGCTTGATAAATCGAGCCAGTTGTGACACTGTTTAGGCGAGAGACGGAGGTATCCGTGAAGCGTTCATAGTGACCTAAATCTAAATCTGTCTCGGCACCGTCTGATGTTACAAACACTTCTCCATGTTGGTAGGGACTCATGGTGCCCGGATCTACGTTAATATAGGGGTCTAGTTTAAGAATCGAGACGGAATAGTTCCGGGATTTGAGTAAACGTCCCAAGCTAGCAGCAACAATCCCCTTGCCAATACTGGATACAACCCCTCCAGTTATGAAGACAAACTTAGTCATAATAGTAATAATATTATAGCGCGATATAGATTTTCTGGGTTCATTGTGCCATGGTACACCAGAGTTGTTTGGTGCTGCTGAGCTATCAGCTATCAGCTATCAGTATTCAGCTATCAGCTATCATTTACCAGCAATCAGCAATCAGCAATCAGTTATCAGCAATCAGCAATCAGCAATCAGTTATCAGCTTAAGCGCTACGCGCACGCTACTTGAGGTGCTATCAGCTTAAGCGCTACGCGCACGCTACTTGAGGTGCTATCAGCTTTCAGCCAACGGCTGACCACTGACCACTGAAGGTGACGGCTGACGGCTGACCACTGACGGCTGACCACTGACGGCTGACCACTGACGGCTGACGGCTGACGGCTGACCACTGACCACTGACCACTGACTACTGACCGCTGACCGCTGACCGCTGACCGCTGACCGCTGATCGATGCAAAACCCCTAGGATTCCTCATCCATTGGATTACCGAGGTCTAGATTACCGACGTCAAAGACAATGACAAATTGAGCATCAGGCATTAATCGTTTCAGAGCCCATAAGTGTCCTTCCGCATCAGACCGGTTCCGGAAGCGAGCAACGACTCTCCGCTGCATCTTGGGTAACAGCCGAATGACCACCCACGGATGAAGGCGTTCAGAATAACTCATAATCAAACTATCTCCTTTTGTAGGGGAGCCAGAGCTAGCCCGCCGACGGTCCAACATCTACGGGCTAGCTCTTGACTCCGGGCGTCTCAGCGCCCACTCTTTTATTCTATCATAAAAATTTTATATTATAACATATTTTTAAATTTTTTGTTAAAAACTGGTTGGGAATCGGGAATCGGGAATCGGAACCCACCCCTAACCCCTCCCAGGAGGGGAACGGGAATCGGGAATCGGAACCCACCCCTAACCCCTCCCAGGAGGGGAACGGGAATCGGGAATCGGGAATCGGGAATAAGGAATAGGTAAAAAATTTTATGTACCTTTATAGCTTATAGTTATGAAAAACGCTGTATAGCATTTATAAATAGGTCATTAACAATCTGGCGGATTTCTCATAACATCAAAAAGTCTTTGTAGCTTATTGATACAGTCGCTAATGGGGTAGCATCCTTTGACCGCGCTGCATCGCTCTTTTCTACTATTCCCGATTCCCTATTCCCTGCTCCCTGCTCCCTACTCGCTGCTCCCTAAAACCCAGAAATTTCTACCTCACAAAATTAACAACTACTTGACTTATTGCTATGGGTCTATTATTCTGTTTATTAGCTACTTTATCCACTTATATAATCCTTGGATACGTTAATCCTGTCAGTGGGAAAAGTGCATTTAATACTTCTAAGGTAAACGAATCTAGATCTATAACAATGTCTTATCCTACTCAAGAGTCAGAATTCAGTAGTCATGACAATTTTGAAGTCAGTCAATCATCTGCACAACTAAAACTTTATGGTGCTCTTCGGAGCCGAGCTGCGATTGTGCAGTGGTATCTTGAGGAGTTGGGAGTGCCCTATAAGTATATCTTGCTGGATATGAAAGCTGGAGAGCATAAACAGCCGGAATACTTGTCGATTAATCCAATGGGGAAAGTGCCAGCAATTGTAGATGGGGACTTTAAACTTTGGGAGTCGGGAGCGATTTTGGTTTACTTAGCTAATAAGTATGGAGAAACCCCTAGTTCTCTGGAAGAACAGTCGGAGATTTTGCAGTGGGTTTTGTTTGCTAATGCTACTTTAGGACTAGAATTGTTTTGGGACGATAGACGGGAGAAAGAAACTTCCAGTTTGTTGAAGCCACTAAATGAACTATTAACGGATAAACCGTTTTTGTTAGGGGATAATTTAAGTGTGGCGGATATTGCAGTAGGCTCTTATTTAGCTTATGCCAAAATACTGGTAAATTTGGATTTGAAAGAGTATCCAGCTATTGCTGATTATGTGATGCGTTTGTCTCAACGTCCAGCTTTTAGAGAAACTATTGGTAATCGGTAATCGGGAGTGGGGAGATGGGGAGATGGGGAGATGGGGAGATGGGGAGATGGGGAGATCGGAACAGTAACGAGAATTGTATTAGTTGTATTTGGTGCGATCGCATACCGGTTCTCTGCGATGTGCCGCAGGCACCGCTACGCGATCGCATACCGGTTCTCTGCGATGTGCCGCAGGCACCGCTACGCGATCGCATACTGGTTCTGTAAACGCGATGTGCCGCAGGCACCGCTACGCGATCGCATACTGGTTCTGTAAACGCGATCGCATACCGGTTCTCTGCGATGTGCCGCAGGCACCGCTACGCGATCGCAATATGGGCTGCTCATCAGTGCGTCAGTGCAACAGTTTTCTGACCCCTTTTCCCACTAAAACCACACTTACAACCTTTACAACTTTTACCACCCTCTAGCTAGAGATAGTGTCAGTGCAACAGTTTTTGTGACCCTTTAAACTTTTTCCTCTCTTACCACCCTTAAAACCCCTAAACTCAGATATAGCAGTCGCCAGGGCAGTTAGGACATGACAAAAGTCTCAAAGCTAAGTATAGCAATAGTTTTACTTCTGACTTCTGACTTCTGCTATAGCGTTAATGCAACAGTTTTTCTAACCCCTCTTACCACCCTTACCACTCTCTAGCTAAAGATAGTGTCAATGTCTTGATGCAATAGCGAGTGGGGGAAACCCCCAAGACCGCGCTGCATCGCTGCAATAGTTTTTCTAACCCCTTGCATTTTATGAGAATTTGTGTTAAGTTAACAGTAACGTTAAAGCAATGGTTTTGCTGCCATGATGATTTCTACCGCCCAAGCCGCTGAATTACTAGGTGTTTCTGCCACTCGCGTCCGTTTCCTGCTGAGCAAAGGCAGAGTGAAGGGGGCTTATAAGGTGGGTAGGACTTGGGTGATTCCTCTGTTTGATGGTATGCCGGTGGTCACTCCTGGTACTCGCGGACCGAAGCGGAATTGGTCAAAGCGCACGGAGTACACTAAGGCTGTGATTCACGTTAATCAGAAGGTAATTCGCCAAAATCTCAAGAGCGGGGAGCGCAACCCTGTGATCACGGTGAAACGGGGTTCTAAAAATACTTACGGTCATACGGTAGAAGTCAATGGCCCCTGTCGGGTGATGTATCGTCCGGATGATCCATTAAAATGTGGGGCTAGGGTGTGGATTGAGACGATTTCTGATTATAAGGTGAGCTAAGGATTCAGCTTGTAGGGTGGGCAAAAACAGTTTGGTGATTTTGATTGGTCACTACATGATTACGTTGCCCACCCTACCCTACTCTACTTTGAGTAGGGTGGGCAAAAACAGTTTGGTGATTTTGATTGGTCACTACATGATTACGTTGCCCACCCTACCCTACTTATGGGCTATCGGCAAGTCAGCTAAGGATTCAGCTTGTAGGGTGGGCAAAAACAGTTTGCTTCTTTTGATTGGTCACTAAATGATTACGTTGCCCACCCTACCCTACTTATGGGCTATCGGCAAGCTAAGGGAACAGCTTTTGAATAAAACAGGTAAGCAAAAGTTTAATCTGAGTAAAGTCACAGCGCTTGTGGCATGTGCCAAAAAGCTGTTCGCCCAGGGTGAGCCTTTAGCTGACGGCTGACAGCTGACGGCTGAATGCTTACGGAAAAACCGTTTGCTTGTTTTGATTCGTCACGAATAGATTACTTTGCCCACCCTACCTAATAAAACTTAACAGAATCAACAGGTATTTTATGAAATAATCCCAGACATCGGGAGCATTTTGATTGATTAACATGAAAGCTGTGGTTTACGGACTTCTGCAAGCAAGTCCCTTTGTTCTGTGTTCTCTACTGGCTGCAACTACCGCATTAGGGCAAATTACTCCAGATAATACCCTCGGTAATGAACGGTCTGTGGTAACGCCCAATGTGACTATTAAGGGTGCCCTAGCAGATTTAATTGAAGGTGGCGCGATTAGAGACAGTAATCTCTTCCACAGCTTTTCAGATTTTAATGTGGGTGAGATGGGACGGGTTTATTTTGCTAATCCGGCTGGAATTGAGAACATCCTGAGTCGGGTAACTGGAGGTAATGTTTCCAATATTTTAGGGACTCTGGGAGTGTTGGGAAATGCTAACTTATTTCTGATAAATCCCAACGGTATTGTCTTTGGTCCCAATAGCAGCCTAGATTTGGGAGGCTCATTTTTTGGGAGTACTGCCAACAGCGTGGTGTTTGACAATGGTTTTCAATTCAGCGCCACCAACCCAGATGCTCCACCTCTGTTAACGATTAAGGGGCCTCTTGGTTTGCAATATGGAGAAAACTCAGGCAGTATTAGGGCACAAGGAATTAGTGGTTTCCAGAGTTTCTTTCAAGGACTAGGGCTAAGAGTGCAACCTGGTAAAACTTTAGCTCTTGTAGGAAGGGATATTACCTTAGAAGGATTTTTTCTAGAAGCACGAGGTGGTCGGATTGAACTGGGTAGTGTTGCTGGTCCAGGTCTAGTAAGTTTGACACCAAAAGGGAAAGGTTGGGTTTTGGGATACGAAGGTATTGAGAACTTTCGGGATATCGGAATACTGAGGTCTTTTATCAGTACCAGCGTTGAAGAACAAAATGACCTGGCTGCCCAAGACAGCGACGGAGCAATTTCCATCCGGGGTTCACAGTTAGATATTGGTAGAACCTCTACCGTTAGAGCAAGCACATTCACCTCATTACCCGGTGGAGATATAAACATCGATGTTCGTCAGTTGACCCTTAGGGATGGAGCAAGCGTATTAAGTAACGCTTTTGACGAGGGAAAGGCAGGAAACGTGACTGTGAATGCTTCTGAGTCTGTGAAAGTTATTGATGGGTTGATTCAAGTTCGATTTCCTAGCGGCCTCTCTGCTTTCACTTCTGGTGCGGGAGATGGGGGAGACATTCTGATTAACACTGACTTTTTTTTGCTTCAGAATGGAGGACAAGTGGATACTATTACTCGTGGTGAAGGAGACGCAGGAAGCTTGAGTGTGAACGCCTCTGAAGTTCAAGTAATTGGTGCTGAGTTTCCCAGCGTCTTGTCTACTCAAACTCAAGGGATAGGAAAAGCTGGAAATTTAAGTATTACTACTGGGAAGTTACTTGTTCAAGATGGAGGACAAGTTAGCGCTAACACAAGAGGTGAAGGGAACGGAGGAACCTTGAGAGTGAATGCCTCTGATTCTGTTCAAGTGATTGGTACATCAGCCAATGGTGAGTTTACCAGCGGATTATTGATTCAAGCTAATCGAGAAGCAACAGGAAATGCAGGAGAGTTGTTGAATATTACCACTGATAAGTTAATAATCTCTGATGGAGCAGAAGTTAGCGCTAGAGGGAGCATCCCAATTTGGCACGTTAGCTCTTTTTAGGGGGCTGAAACCCTTGAAATATCGTTGCTTTGGGTAATATTGTTTCCAAAATGGGATGCTCCCGCGCTAGAAGCATTCAACCGGGGAGTTCAGCAGGCAGGGTAGAGATTAATGCCAACTCCATCTTCCTTGACAACAAAGGAATCATCACAGCAGAAACAGCAGGAAAAGAAGGCAATATTATCCTAGAAGCTCGTGATATCCGACTCCTCGACGAAAGCAACATTACCACTAACGCCCAGAATACTGATGGGGGAAATATAGAAATTAATACTGATACCCTAGTCGGTCTCGGAAATAGCGACATCACCGCCAATGCTGAATTTGGCCCAGGAGGTCGTGTTGAGATTAATGCCCAAGGCATCTTTGGCTTAGAGTTCCGGGATCGTCTAACTCCAGACAATGACATCACCGCCACCTCCACCCTTGGCCCATCTTTCAGCGGTGAAGTAATCCTTAATACCCCAGACGTAGACCCCACCTCAGGCTTAACCGAATTACCAGCAAGCCTAGTCGATGCAGAAGCAATCCTCGCCAATGACCTTTGTGGCTTTGAGAATAATCGGATTGCTGGCGGCAGTTCCTTTACCATTACCGGCAAAGGGGGTTTACCACCGACTCGATTAGATCCGGTGATTAATACCGACAGAACAGTGGGCTGGAGAACTCGTCCTGGCTCAGCCAGCACCAGGAGACAAAAATTGCAGCAACAACCTAATGTCAGACGCCCTCAACCTGCCCAAGAAAAAAAAGTGATTATCGAAGCCCAAGGCTGGGTCAGAGCCAAGGATGGCACAATTATTCTGACGGCGCAACCGTTTAGGGGTACTCCTGTTGAGCAGATATTGCCCCATCTTGATTGTCATTCGGGAATCGGGAGTAGGGAGCAGGGAGCAGGGAGTAGGGAAGAGTAATATATAGCGTTTATCGTAGTTATGAGGTACGCTTTTCAACCTCAAAGTCCCCCTTATTAAGGGGGATTTAGGGGGATAATAGGTACCTTATGGGATATAAAATTGCTATAGCATTTTTATTTAAAAGGTGAACATACTCTCTGAAAGAAAGGCAAGAGGCAAGAGGCAAGAGTTAATCAACTATTATTACTATTCCCTATTCCCAATTCCCTTAATTAATTATTATGAAAAAACTATCATTTGTAATTGCCATCGCATTAACCTGTTTACTACCATCCGGGAAAGCCTTATCAAATTCTGCTGATTTTGGGTATAATTTTGCCCCCCTAGCCCCCCAGCGAGCAATCCCTCGCTGGGGGGAACAAAACTCCCAAAGTCCCCCAAATTTGGATGATTTAGGGGGCTTTAACAAGACTAAACGGTCGCGCATTCACTCGAAGATTCAGCAACGCCTAATTCCCGATTCCCTAGGACAACAAGCCCAACACCTCTATGAAACAGGGCAATATCAACAGGCGATACCGTTGTTGGAGCAAGTTATTAGTAACTACAGGGAGAGTGGGGATATTATTGGTGAGATTAACTCCTTAGTTAATCTAGCTTTAGTTTATCAACGTTTGGGAAAGTTGGAACAAGCTCAAGAAATACTATCCCAGAGTTATAGCAAATTATCACAACTCCATAATACCAAAGAAAGTCAAGAATTACAAGCCCAAATTTTGTCAGTGGAAGGACAAGTATACTTATCTCTAGGTGATGCCAAACAAGCTTTATCAAATTGGAAGCAAACTAGTGCTATTTACCAAGACCTAGGAGACCTAAATCGATTAACAGAAAGTCAGATTTACCAAGTGCAAGCCTTACGATCATTAGGGTTGTATCATCAAGCTAATAAAACGTTAAATAAAATCAAGGAAACTCTCCAAGAGCAACCGGATAGTAAACTCAAAAGTACCGCCCTCCAATACCTAGGTAATATCCTGCGCCGAGTGGGTAAATTCCAAGACTCTCAAGAAATTTTACAACAAAGTTTAGCCATCGCCGAAAACTTACCAAATCAGACTTTGATTGCTGAAAGTCTACTCAGTTTGGGGGATACAGCTAGATTACAAGGGGAAACAGAAGAGGCAATGGATTTCTATCAACGGGTTGTGGAGGAATCTCCCTTACCGGATCTTAAGATTCAGGGACAATTAAATCAACTAAGTATATTGATAGCTAAACAAGAGTGGTCACAAGCCAGAAAGTTATTGTCAGGGATAGACTATACCTTAACGACATTATCTCCAAATCAAACAGCAATAAGTGCTAGAATTAATCTAGCCCAAACCCTGTCAAAAAGTAAAAACTCAAATCTCAAATCTCCCAACTCCCTGGCTACTTATCTCGCCGATGCCCTTAAGCTGGCTAGGGAGTTGGGAGATAAAAGAGCGGAAGCTGAAGCTATTGGTAACTTGGGAACCTTATACGAACACGCATCACGTCTTGATGAAGCCCAAGACTTAACGGAAAAAGCCTTACTAATTGCTCAACAAGTCAATGCTCCCGATTTAGCCTATCAATGGCAATGGCAACTGGGCAGAATCCTCAACCAAAAAGCAGATAAAAAAGGTGCGATCGCGGCCTATTCTCAATCGGTGCAAACCCTGCAATCGATTCGTAGCGACCTAGTCGCGATTAGTAGCGATATTCAGTTTGAGTTTCGAGAAAGTGTCGAACCAGTCTACCGAGAATTAGTAGGACTACTCCTAGAACCCAATGCATCTCAAGAAAACCTCAAACAAGCACGAGATGTGATTGAATCCCTGCAACTAGCAGAACTAGACAACTTTTTTAGGGATGCCTGTCTAGATGCTAAACCAGTTAATATCGATGAAATAGACCCAAAAGCCGCGATATTCTATACCATTATCTTGCCAGACCGCCTGGAAGTAATTGTCACCTTGCCCGGGCAACCTCTGCGCCAAATCACCACTAACTTACCTCAAACAGAAATAGAACAACAATTGGCTTTGGCTTGGAGAACTATTACTAGCCCTTGGCGAGGTCTTGAAAAGGAAAACTTGCAAACAATACACGACTGGTTAATCACCCCCATTGAAGCGGAACTAGCCAACAGCAACATCCTCACCCTAGTATTTATTCCAGACGGAGCCCTGCGGAATATTCCCATGTCTGTGCTTTATGACGGGGAAAACTATGCTATCGAGAAATATAATATTGCGGTAGCACCTAGTTTACAATTAATCGACTCTCAAGCCAATGTCAGAGAAAACGTTTCAGTTCTGGCTGCTGGAGTCACGGAAACTCGTCCCCATCGTCCCAATTTAGGAGCACTTCCTGGGGTGAAGGAAGAATTAGAGAATATCATGGCTCAAGTTCCCTCATTGATTCTACTCAATGAATCCTTTACTGAATCCAACTTCAATACAGAAGTTAATAACTCTGCGTACGAAGTGCTCCATCTAGCCACTCATGGTCAATTCAGTTCAGTAGCTGAAGAAACCTTTCTCCTGACCTGGGACGACGTAATCAATCTCAATGAGTTAAATACTCTGATCTCAGCGGATCAAAAGCAAAAAAATCCGATTGAATTACTCGTCCTCAGTGCTTGTCAGACAGCGGCAGGAGACTCCCGAGCGGCTTTGGGATTGGCTGGAGTAGCAGTGCGTACTGGGGCACGCAGTACCATTGCCAGTCTCTGGTATGTGGACGATCTAGCCACTGCAGAGTTAATGACTCACTTTTATCAGAGGTTAGCCACAGGCAAAGTTACCAAGGCTGAAGCTCTGGGTCAAGCTCAACAGGAGCTGTTGCAGACGCCGGAATTTAGTCACCCCTTTTACTGGTCGGCTTTTATTTTGTTGGGAAATTGGTTGTGAAGTGGAGTAGGGAGTAGGGGGTAGGGAGTAGGGAGTAGGGGGTAGGGAGTAGGGTGTGGGGTGTGGGGTGTGTGGGAGGTGTGGGGAGGGTGGGGAGTGTGGGAGGTGTGGGGAGTGTGGGAGGAGAGAAGAGGAGCAGGGAACAGAAAGATGTCTTAATCTTTACTTCGACTGCTATTAGGAACTGGAGCTGGCAACAGTAACGAGAATTGTATTAGTTGTATTTGGTGCGTTCGCGTAGCGTGGCCGTAGGCCAATCCCATACTGGTTCTCAAAAAAGCGATCACATACCGGTTCTCAAAATAGCGATCACATACCGGTTCTCAAAATAGCGATCGCATACCGGTTCTCAAAAAGCGATCGCATACTGCTTCTCAAAAAGCGATCGCATACCGGTTCTCAAAAAGCGATCGCATACTGCTTCTCAAAAAGCGATCGCATACCGGTTCTCAAAAAGCGATCGCATACTGGTTCTCAAAATAGCGATCGCATACTGGTTCTCAAAATAGCGATCGCATACTGCTTCTCAAAATAGCGATCGCATACCGGTTCTCAAAATAGCGATCGCATACTGCTTCTCAAAATAGCGATCGCATACCGGTTCTCAAAATAGCGATCGCATTTTTGTGTGCTGCTGACAAATATAGTGCGTCAGTGTCTTGATGCAGTCGCTCATGGGGGAAACCCCCAAGACCGCGCTGCATCGCTGCAATAGTTTTTTCTAACCCCTCTTTCCACCCTTAACATTCTTACAACTTTTAAAACACTTACCACCCTCTAACTAGAGATAGTGTCAATGCAATAGTTTTTCTAACCCCTTGCATCTTCTGAGAACTTGTGTTAATATAACAGTATTGTTAAAGCAATGGTTTTACCGCCATGATGATTTCTACCGCTCAAGCCGCTGAATTACTAGGTGTTTCTGCCACTCGCGTCCGTTTCCTGCTGAGCAAGGGCAGAGTTAAGGGGGCTTATAAGGTGGGTAGAACTTGGGTGATTCCTCTGTTTGACGGTATGCCGGTGGTTACCCCTGGTACTCGTGGCCCGAAGCGGAATTGGTCAAAGCGCACGGAGTACACCAAAGCTGTGATTCACGTTAATCAGAAGGTAATTCGCAACAATCTCAAGACGGGCGATCGCAACCCTGTGATCACGGTGAAACGGGGTTCTAAAAATACTTACGGTCATACGGTGGAGGTCAATGGTCCCTGTCGGGTGATGTATCGTCCAGATGACCCATTAAAATGTGGGGCTAGGGTGTGGATTGAGACGATTTCTGATTTTAAAGTGAGTTGATTTGGCCAGGGATGGGCGGTCAGTGGTCAGTGGTCAGTGGTCAGTGGTCAGCTTATTTTATTCAAAAGCACCGATTGCGCTACGGGCATAAGCTGATAGCTGATAGCTGATAGCTGATAGCTGATAGCGTAGTTAATGATGGATTTAGTCTTTTAAGAATAAGGGATATGAGTTTAGAGTCTAATGGAAAAGTGGCTATCATTCGCACAGAAAGGGGATTGACGATATCAGGTACACGCATCACACTCTATGATGTAATAGATTACCTAACTGCTGAATATCCTCCTAAGCTTATTCGTGGTCTCTTCAACTTAACCGAGGAACAAATAAATGCTGCTCTGGCCTATATTAAAGCCAATCGTGCTGAAGTCGAAGCTGAGTATCAAATTGTAGTGAAAGAAGCTGAAGAATTGCGACAGTATTATGAACAGCGCAATCGTGACCTGATTGCCCGACTTGCCAAAAAGCCACCATTACCAGGTAGGGAGGCGGCTTGGGAAAAGCTGCAAGCACAGAAAGCAAAACATCAAGCTCAATTTGAGTCCCAGCGATGATTTTCTTGGTTGATCATAATCTTGAAGGACATGCTCTACTTTTGTCAGGTAGTATTGCTAGCCTTGGCTGGTTGGAGCTGTTACCCATTCGGTTTGTCACTTTTGCAGAGATTGAATTATCGATTACTAGTGATGACAGAGTAGTTTGGCGGTTTGCACAAGCCAATCAAATGATCCTGCTAACAGCCAATCGGAGTATGAACGGTAAGAATTCTCTAGAGAAAGTGATGCGTGAAGAAAATACATCTACTTCATTACCTGTTGTCACAATTGGAGATTCTGATCGAGTTCTGAGTGATCCTGATTATCGCAATCGTTGTGTTGATCGGCTAATTGAGATTATCTTTGACATTGATGACTATAGAGGTTCAATGAGACTTTTCATTCCATGAATACGAAGCTCAACAATTACAAACCTTTGCTTGCCTAATTAAACTCAGTTAAGGTGGCAATATAGTCAGTAGCAATCAATTGATGCGTTCGCGTAGCGTGGCCGTAGGCCAATCGCTTTTAGCGGGCTCTTCGAGCCATCGCGTAGCGTGACCTACGGTCAATCGCAGTCAAGTTACAGCAGACTTCCTAGTGCAATAGTGGAGGCAGTAATGAAGCGAGATTTAGATTATTTCATTGGTGAGCGTGCTGAACATCTGGCGATAGTATATTTGACAAGTAGCCAAGATCTAGTTGTGGAAAGGATGAAGGCTGATTATGGGCTAGATATGTTGGTAACAATACTACGGGATAAATTACCAACAGGAAGGGTTTTTGGTGTTCACATCAAAGGTCGAGACAAAGCTTTCAAGGACATACAGCAAGAAGCGTCACTAGTTTTATCTGACCAAGAAAAGAAGTACTTTCAAGATTTGCCCTTCCCGGTATGTGTATTGTTTTTCACTATGGACGATGACAGGGGCTATTACCGATGGTTGAAGTATCCCAGTGAATCCAACCAGAGCCTTCATACTCTTGAAAACAATCAATGGCGTTCTCTGGATCAGGAGCAGGTTAGCCAGATAATCGCAGAAGTTAATGCTTGGTATAATCGAAAGCACCAATCCGCCGCATAACAACACCCATACCCCGACCGCCTTAGCATTAGGCTCAAAACCAGGAGACTTAAGTGGCATATAGTGACTTTACTCTAAAGAAAGTCAAGCTTGACTTTAATATCCAGACTGTCGAGGATCAGTCACTATTTTCCAATAGTGAAGAAATTCAAATAAGTGATTATCTGGCACAGACCTTAAAAAGAAATCTCCCTTTAGCCTTAGCCATTAATACGGAAAAAGCTAGGTCAGAACTAATCATTATTAATATTTTACTGGAAGTCAAAGAAAAATCATCTCAAAAAATTAGTCTATTCTCAGGGATTGATTTTAATGTCGATAAGGAAAAAGGCTTAACTGGATTTTGTGATTATATCATTAGTGGTTCAGAAGAGCAGTTATATTTAGATTTGCCGGTAATTACAATAGTTGAAGCTAAGAATGAAAATATTATTTCTGGCTTGGGTCAATGTATTGCGGAAATGTATGCTGCTCAACTCTTTAATCAAGAAGAAAGTTATGATTTACCCTGTGTATATGGTGCAGTAACTACAGGGGATGAATGGAGGTTTGTTAAGCTTGAAAAAAATGTCGCTTATATAGATAATGATAGCTATTATATTAGTGATATTAATAAAGTTATTGGGATTCTAGTGAACATGGTTAAAGGAAAAGCGTAATACTATTAGCCAAGGGAACAGTAAAACTAGAAAAAATTCTTTCTACCTCATTCTCCCGATTCCCGACTCCCTCGGTGCGCTTTCCGTAGGCGAATTAAATTCGCCACGGGTCGCACCGCTCCCGACTCCCGACTCCCTAAAACCCAATCGACAACTGGGCTAATTGTGAAATCAATCCGATAATTCCGCCGATTAATACTAACCATGCGGAATTTACCTTAAAGCGAAATACCAGCACCGCGCTAACTATTGCTACCATAACGGTTAACCAATCTACTAAAGCAGTACGTGCTAAGATATAAGTGACTCCTGTCATCAGTCCTAAGGAAGCGGCATTAACACCGTCTAGGAATCCACTTGCCCAGGGGGATTGGCGTAGCTTGGGCACCCAAGGATTGAGGATTCCGACTAACACAAAGGCAGGCAAAAAGATTCCAATTGTTGCAGCTACTGCGCCAACATTTCCATTCAGCAGATAGCCAATAAAGGTAGCAGTGGTAAACACAGGACCGGGAGTGACTTGACCGATTGCGATCGCATCAAGCAGTTGTTGGGAAGTAAGCCATTGATGGCGCTCTACTAAATCTTGTTGTAGAAACGCCAGCAGCACATAGCCACTACCATATAGAACGGAGCCAATTTTTAGGAAGAATAAGAACACACTAGCGGAAGATATAGAAGCAGCGGATGGTACACCGGTCTGTGCTAAAACACTAGAGAAAGGTATAAGTAAAGCACCTGTGATATTGTTTCCTCTACGCCAAAGGTTTTTAACTAGCATTACTGCAGCTCCGACCAACAGCAGTAATAGAATTTCATGGGTGCCTAAGAAGAAAGCGACAGTAGCTGCAACTCCTGCTACTGTGGTGGGAATATCTTTTGCTGCTTTTTTTCCCAACTTCCATAACGCTTGTAAAACAATGGCGATGATAACTGGTTTGATACCATAAAGGAGCCACTCTACCTGGGGCACACTCTGGTAACGGGCATAAATTGCTGCCATGATCCAGACAATCACCATTGCTGGCAAGATAAAACAAGAACCAGCAACAAACAGCCCTCGCCATCCCGCTCGCTCATAACCGATGTGAATCGCTAATTCTGTAGAGTTAGGGCCTGGAATAAGATTAGTAACTCCCAGTAGATCGAGCAGCTTCTCATGACTCATCCACTGTCGTCGCTTCACTACTTCATCATCCATGATGGCAATGTGAGCAGCTGGGCCACCAAAGGCAATTGTCCCCAATTTAAAAAAGACTAGTGCTAATTCTTTTAGTCGTTGCCCCTGTTGTTGTGGGGACAGTTGAGCGTCAGAACTGTTGTGTTGCTCAGGCTGAATATCGTCTATTTCGTTAGACACTGGTATGACTCCAAAGGCGTCAAGGTTAATATACCAAAGGGAACAGGGATTCGGGAATCGGGAGTCGGGAGTCGGGAATCGGGAATCGGGAGTTGGGAGTTGGGAGTTGGGAGTCGGGGTAATAAAATTTAATGTATAGTTATTTGCAGATAACTTATTATCGATAGTTGCGCGTAACGCATTAGCTGATAGATAAATTAGATAAATTAGATAACTGTGATCGCGTTTTATTTGCGTATTTTTATGATACAATATTACTAGAGTAATCTGTGGTAAACTATGGCTAAGTTTTACTCAGAAATCAATCAAGATTTAAGAGAGTTTATTGAGGAGCAAAAGATATTTTTTACAGCCACAGCTCCCCATCAAGGTCGTATTAACCTATCCCCCAAAGGTATTAACACTTTTCGGTGTATTGATAGTAGAACAGTGGCTTATCTAGATTTAACCGGTAGCGGTAACGAGACATCTGCTCATTTGCTGGAAAATGGCAGAATGACAATTATGTTTTGTAGCTTCACTGAAAAGCCATTAATTCTCCGCCTTTATGGTCACGGTCAGGTAATTCGACCTAGGGATAAGGAATGGGAAACAGTCTACTCCCTATTCAATAGCCTACCAGGGGAAAGGCAAATTATTGTATTGAATGTAGAATCTGCCCAAACCTCCTGTGGTTATGGTGTACCCTTGTATGACTTAAAAGGAGAGAGGGAAACTCTGCTCAAGTGGGCGAATAACAAGGGAGAAAAGGGAATTCACGAGTATTGGCAAGCCAAAAATACTGAGAGTATAGATGGGTTACCGACTAATCTTTTAGAGAATTAACAAGAATTTCGAATTTAAAATTTAGAATTGTAATTTTTTTTATTCTGCATTCTGCATTCTACATTCTACATTCTACATTCTGCATTCTACATTCTGCATTCTACATTCTGCATTCTGCATTCACCATTCTGCATTCTGCATTCTGCATTCACCATTCTGCATTCTGCATTCTGCATTCTGACAAACAACCAAACCAACTTATTGTTTAGTTTGGTCTAAATTAGCGGCAGCGCTATTGACCTCTATGGGATTTTCCTGGGCTAAATCACTATTGATATGTGATTGCTCTCCCGTAATCAAGGCAGTTGCTTGCTCTAATGCCTCGATGCGATCGCTAACTCGGTTTCTTGCTGGTAATAGTTCCAGGATTTTCAACTTTTCCAGCCTTTGATTAACCCTATCACTACCACCGACGATAAACACATCACGACGTTTGCCACGAGCCTCTTTAACCATATTCTCTATCGCTAGAGAAGCCGTCACTCCCAACAAGGTAACATCGCTCAGATCTAAGATCAGGACATCATACTTTTCCACAATCCCCATCCGCTGAGAGATAGCCTTGGCTGCACCAAAGCTCATTGGCCCGCCGAGACGGAATAGGAAAATTCGACCACGAGCCTGTTTCAGAAGCTGTTTTTCTTCATAGCTCAAACTATTTTCACCATCATCAGGAGCAGTAATTTCCTTGACCTGATCAATCTGTAGCTGACTGAGGTTTTTGACAGTCAACAGGTTGGCAATGAACACCCCAACGGCAACGGCTGTAATTAGGTCAACAAATACAGTCATGAATAACACTAAATACATTAATGCTGCTGCCTTGATGGAGACTTGATGGGCTCGTTTGAGGAAGCTCCAGTCAATAATATCGATTCCTACTTTAATCAAGATGCCCGCTAGTACAGCATGGGGAATACTTTGAGTCAGGCTTCCCGCACCCACAACAATCACCAGCAGCACTAGGGCATGAATCATGCCTGAAATCGGAGTTTGACCACCAGCCTGAACATTGATTACCGTCCGCATGGTAGCACCAGCACCAGGTAGGCCACCAAACAAGCCAGCAATCGTATTACCGATACCCTGACCAATTAATTCCCGGTCAGAGTCGTGCTGGGTACGGGTAATATTATCAGCAACCAGGGAAGTTAACAGAGAGTCGATGGCACCCAAGGTGGCTAACATTAGACCATAGCCAATCATGTCTTTGATTTGGCTGAAATTGAAGACTGGCAAATACAGCTTGGGTAAGCCTGTGGGGATTTCTCCAATCCGTCTGAGCTCGCTGTCTGGGAGGTCTCCGAAGAAGACAACCGATATCAATGTACAGACTATCAGTGCTAGTAGGGGGGATGGAATTAATCGATTCAGCCTCCGAGGTGATCCAAACATAATCACCAGAGTCAGGATTGCTAAACCGGTAGCGGCAAAATGGGGATTAGCCACGAACCTAGGAAAATCCAGGACAGACTGTACCACATTGGCAGAACTCGGATGCCCGAAAAATGGACCAATCTGTAACAGCAGAATGATCACACCAATCCCTGACATAAAGCCAGATATCACTGTGTAGGGCATCAGGGTAATGTATTTCCCCAGCCGCAACAGCCCAAATAAGATTTGAAATATCCCTCCTAGCATGACAACGGTGAATGCCATGGCTAGGCCAGTATCTGGGTTTTTAGCCACTAGCGCCGTAAACACCGTTGCCATCACTACGGTCATCGGGCCAGTGGGACCAGAAATCTGAGAGGGAGTACCGCCAAACAGAGCGGCAAACAGACCGACAAAAACAGCGCCGTAAAGACCATGAATTGCCCCAGCACCGGAGGATACTCCGAAAGCTAGAGCTAATGGTAGTGCGACAATTGCAGCAGTCAGACCACCAAAGACATCACCGCGCAAATTACGGAAATGTAAACCATTAACAAATTGCATGAGTGGGTAATTTAGTGAGAGAATAATACTTGCTCTAGGCCCACATCTAATTGATTCTTTCCATATAACTTGGAATTCCTACCATGATGGTATAGGAAAATCTAAGGGGTAGAGCCATCCAAATATAGAAACCAGGATTTACCTGGGCAACACTAAAGTATATGGCAGCAAGAATTGCTATAAGCAAGAATTGCTATATAAGATGCCTTAGAATTTTACACTAGAATTTTACACTGTTGGAGGTGAAACGGTTAAAATTATTAGTTAATGTATGGAGTCTACCACTAAATCAATCGATGCCTAGCACCAGAGACTCTGAATCTCCCCAGGGCACACAGATCTAAATTATAGAAACCTTACTCAGAAGCGATGCAGTGCGGTCTTGGGGGTTTACCCCATGAGCAACTGCATCAAGAGGTGCGACCCGTGGCGAATTTAATAATTAGATGCGGAAAGGGCACCTAACAAAGATTTAACAATTAATAAGCAAAAATACTTATTTTATCAATCTTATATCCAGTAGGCATTTCAAAATAACATACGTTTACCCTGCTGATCTCCCCAAAGAATAATTGAGCAAGGTTAGTGGGAGTATACAGAAGGATTGGTGGATTATTTCGCAAATTCTGGTGAAAAATTCCTGGAAAATCAATTACTCTGACTAGAGACTAAACACTCTTTGACTAGAGACTCGTCAATGGGACGATAGTTGTTGATCTCGCACTCAGGTTAAATCAGATTGGGATAGTCCTGGTAAGATTGGGCTAATTACTAGGATCCGTACAAGTCTTCATCCCCGTGTTTTTAAACCGGGGATGAAGAAACAAGCGCGACTAAAGTCGCCTAAAAAATCTTTCAGTAAAAGGTTGACACTTATATAGCGCCAGAGTATACTGAGAATATAGGGTAAAGGCTGAAAAACCGAGGGTGAGCCGGGAGAGAGACCCGTAACTTATTGACCTTAAAGTAGTAATGCCCGGAGGGTAGGGAAAATCCTCCTTAAAAACCCAATCATCAACTACCAATTGGTGTGTGAACCCAGAAAAATCACGCTTTGAGAAAAAAAAACGGTACGGTGGGGCACACCGGAACCGAGTGAAAAGGAAGGGAAACGGACTATGCACATGCACTTCCTATTAAGTAACTAAACGCCTAGGGAGAATCGCCCTCTGGGTCTGTCGTAAGTTGACTAAGAACTTGGTCAATACGGGTTTTTGGTTTAAGTACTGTCCTGTTTTTGGCGGCGTCAAAAATAGGAATACGGCGGTTTAAGGCGGCTCGTTGATCTAGGAATCCCCGCTTATACAAGGCCGGGGAGTGTCAATGGTAACCTATCCTGCTGTTGACGAGAAAGCATGCAAAAAATCCTGAGTTGGGCAATACTAGCTTCTGTGATTACATTACTTGTTTTACCTGTTTCGGCTGAGCAACCCCTTTTCCTGGCCTATCCCCCCCGTGAGCATAAAACTACTGCAGAGCAAATTTTCTTGATTGGTACTGCAGCCCCTACTTCACAGGTGCTGGTCAATGGTAAACCTATCCCCCGTAGCCAAAGTGGGAATTTTGCTCCTAGTTTCCCTTTGCAGCTGGGAGAAAATCGGTTTACCTTGCGCTATCTAAACCAGGAAATTCAAGTTACGGTAACTCGACTGTCTACTGAACCAGAGTTACCAGCAGGTTTGGGATTTGCGAAAGATTCCCTGACCCCAGCAGCAGATATTGCTAGATTACCTGGAGAACAGATTTGTTTTGGTGCGATCGCATCCCCTCGTGCTAGGGTTTCCGTCACCCTGGGCAATCAACAGATTTCCTTACTCCCTCAATCCCAAGATGCCCAACTTCCCTCCAATTTTGCTGTATTGACTGGTCAAAACCAACCTACACCTCGTGCAGTCATTAATAACTACGAGGGATGCGCTTTGGTATCACAGGTTGGAAATTTTGGCAACCCTGTGTTTCAACTAAATTTCAATGGCGAGAGAGTCAGTCAGCGGGGTACAGGTACAGTGGAAATTCTATCTCCTAACCGCTTAGAGGTGATAGAGGTAATAGAGGAGGCTGGGGTTGCCCGCACTGGACCGAGTACTAGCTATTCTCGCTTAACTCCTCTACCAAAGGGAACTAGAGCAGCAGTTACTGGTAAACAAGGAGACTGGTTACGTCTTGATTATGGTGCTTGGATTCGCCAGAAGGAAACCAAGGTGATTGCTGGTGCAACTCCCCCGAAGTCGATTATTCGCAGTATTACTTCCCGACAGGTACCTGGAGCAACAGAAATTCTCTTTCCCCTAGAGATACCAGTACCAGTGAGTGTGCAGCAGTCCGATAAAACCTTTACCCTAACGCTACATAATCTAACCGCTCAAACGGATACGATTTTCCTAAATGATGACCCAGTGATTAAGCGCCTAGACTGGTACCAAGTGACTCCAGACCGGGTGCAGTATAATTTTAGACTCAAATCTGAGCAGCAGTGGGGGTATGACTTGAGGTATGAAGGCACTACTCTCATTCTGTCTCTGAGACATCCACCAAACTTGAGCAGTAGAGGAATACTGGGTCTATCCACTCAACGGTTAGCAGGAATTAAGATACTGCTTGATCCCGGACATGGGGGAGCAGAAAAAGGAGCTAGGGGACCGAATGGGTATCCAGAAAAGGATGTTAATTTAGTAGTCTCGAAATTGTTGCAAAAGGAATTGGTACAACGGGGAGCAACGGTATATATGACACGGGAAACTGACAAGGATGTGTCATTACGAGACCGGATGGATATGATTCACGAACTAGAACCAACTATTGCCCTTTCTATCCATTATAATGCGTTACCAGATGATGGTGATGCCATTAATACTGCTGGGATCGGAATGTTTTGGTATCATGCCCAAGCCCACGATTTATCAGTGTTTTTGCATAATTATTTAGTCCAAAAGCTCCGGCGTCCATCCTACGGAGTATTTTGGAATAATCTCGCCCTAACCCGTCCTCACAAAGCTCCTTCGGTGCTGTTGGAATTGGGATTTATGATTCATCCAGTGGAATTTGAATGGATTAGCAATTCCCAAGAACAAAGGCAATTGGCTAATGCGATCGCAGATGGGATTACGGAATGGTTGGCTACTGTGGAGTAATGCACTAGGGAAAATCACGATTACTGAGGGGAAAAACTAATCGTGACCTAAGTTTGTTATACAGAGACGGATCAGTGCTTTGTAATGGTTGAGGCATGGCATCAAACTCTTCCTCTTCGACAGCGAGGTAAGTATCAATCTGATCAGGATTAGCTAAGTAGAAAGCGATCGCTCCGTAAACCTGTTCAAGGGTCAACAGTGGGAAAGATTGGACAATACTTTCCGGTGATAATCCGTTGCGGAAAGTATACACAACCGAGTCGAGAGAAATTCGTGTGCCTGCAATCGATGTAACCATCTAAATACGGGAAGGGGACTCCCGTTATAAACGTTAGTTTTAGCGGGTTTAAAGTTACCGTAAGATAGGGTCGCCTTATTAAAAAAGATTTAACCATGCATCTGCATAGCCCACTGACTCTAAAGGCTCCACAATAAACAGGTTTCGTCTCCGGGGAATTCCCGCAGGTCAATAAATTGTTCGCGTAGCGTGGCCTACGGCCAGCGATAGCGAATCGTTATTAATTAGACGCATACTCATAGCCGTCAGCCTTAAATATTGTTTTTAGATATTTTGGATGAACATCGATCTTTCTCTCAGGAACCATTAGTACAAAACTTGGACGATAACGAATAGCTATCCGACCTGTATACTGCCCGGCATATTTTCCTTTTTTTATGTTAGCTTTGACGATATCTCCTGTCTGAAAACCTTTAAAAAACTTAGCAGAAGGAGCATGAGCTTTTGGGAACCCGTATTTATTGGGTCGGCATCTTTGACGAACACCATGACCTTTAGCTGTTACTGTCAGTGGTTTTATTCCGTTTAGTAAAATTTTCCCAGGGGTAGTTTTACCTACACAAGCAGCATCGATCCAGTGAGCTTTTTCGAGACCCCTAGTCTTACGATTAAACTTAGTCAATCCACCCGAACCTGTCTCGACGGGTAATCCAGTTAATTTTAGTCTTCTCCATAATTCCCAACGGGTTGAGTTGACGGCTGCGGCATCTTTCAAAGGGGTTTTTGCTTTAGTTAATACTTTTTTGAGAATTGTTGGTTTTTTCTTTAAAAATTTCTCAATCGGGTCGTTGCCTTTTCTCTGATTACAACACCGACAAGCAAGAGTTAGATTGCTGACTCGATTACTGCCGCCTTTTGATTTTGGAACAATGTGCTCAACTTCTAAAGGCGTATTAATGGCACCACAGTAGACACAACTGTGTCCCCATTTAACAAGAAGGTACTCTTTAACCTCAAACCCATACAGCTCGCCATATTGATATTCAACTCCTGACACTTCTGGATTTTGCATTTTTTGAGTGTCAAACCGCACTAACTCTTGAGATATTGCAGTCACTGGACACAACTTCCTCAGTCGTCTCACCCAGGTCTCAATATTAAATATTCGACTCATTAGTGACGAAGGCAGCCACCCTTCTGGGCGTCTGCGGTTGAGAAATCGAGGTTTACGGTAACGAGTTTGCCTGCTTCTTCTACCTCGCCTTAAGGCTCTTCTGGACTCCAAAGAATTCTTGATGTTTTGTCCTCGATGGTTAATTTCTAATGCACCTGTCACCCGTCCAGTCTGTTCTTGAATGACAGCTATTCCGGTTGTTTTTGAACCAGGGTCTATTTTGATTCTGTGTGGATGAGTTACAGAATTATCAACACTCCTATCCTGCATGATAATAGTGAATGGATAGCGCTTAAATACTTTAGCCCTTCCTTTCTTGAGTAGTTCTCTAGCTCGTGCCGGGTGACATGGATCCAGAGTTTTTTTATCTTGATCTAAAACGAAAACTCGCATTACTTTGAACACTCCACAACGTGGGTAAAGTTTGCCTTGACAATGTTATAAGAGCTTTTTAGGTTAACAACACTTCCTTAACTCTCTACAGATGTTTAATTGTTAACAACAGAGCTGAAGGCTGGCACGCACCTACAGGTGTTATGACTCAAATAACGTAGACCATTATCAAGTCTTAGTCTGGTCAACTATGAGCTTCTACAAGCTCCCGCTATAGTCCCATAGGACTTAGCGGTGAGTTATTGACTGTCCCGATACTCTACATAGGTTTTAACTTCTATAACTGGCATAAACTTACCTTGAACATATCTATTTAGATCATATAACTGAAACAACTGATACAAAAAACTGAGATCAATACTGAGGCATTCTACTCTTGTCTGCCAATTATTCTGAAACTATCGATATAGCAATCAGAACTCAGATACCGCTAAGTATTTTTACTGACGATTTGGGGCTCCGGCTTCTCTGGATATCCCCTGAAGCGCGTTCGCGTAGCGTGACCTACGGTCAATCGCACAAGCGCGGAAGCTTCGCTTCATCGCGTAGCGTGACCTACGGTCAATCGCGTTCGCGCAGCGTCGGCTTTGCCGAAAGCGGTTCCAAAGGAACATCGCATTTTCTGGTTGCTTTACCGATGTGATAGTTAAGGATAGGTGTGGGTGGGATACAAAGTACCCGCAAGGGTACTGTAAAGTCTCGTAAAATTTGCCATCATAACTAGTAGAAAGCCTATTTACACTAATCCTTGCAGAAAAATCCCAACTCAAGGTGATAAGTAATTAAGGCGTCAAGCTACCCACTCGTAATTAACGTGGGTAATGGGTTCTAACCAATCCCTAATTTCTGGAAATTTATAGGAGTCAAATCATCATGGAAAAACATCAACCAATAGAATTTTCCCTAGAACAGGAGTTCAATCTTAAGGTGTTTGAGACGCAAATTCAAAATCTTGACCTTGAACAAGCAAAGAATCTGCTGTGCGAGCTCTATAGACAGATGTCAATTCGTGAAATTCATTTCAGGAATTTCGTTAAACAAAGTTTAATCGGAGATCCTCCACCTTGGAGTGAGTAAGCTCAGGGAGCAAGGTATGGAAGTAAGCTTATGTGCTACGCACACGCGTGCGCGTTCAGCTATCAGCTATCAGCTATCAGCTTGGCCTTGGTAAGCATTCGTTTAATTTATTGCCCATAGGCGCACGCTACGCTGGGTTGATTTTATGCATGATACCTGAGGGCTGACCGCTGAGGGCTGACCGCTGAGGGCTTAATGCTTACTTTTGCTTAATACGGAAAATTTTCCATTTAAATTCCGATTAGCTTAACCCAATTCTCCGGAATCCACAGCTAAATTACTGAAGAAACAATAAACACACCAGTTAGAGTCAAGGTGGCTGAGACAGCATAACATTATTAAGTGCATCACGTAGGTAGCAAGAAATACATTTAACATGACTGAATTGCTAAATTATCGATGAATTCAGCAACTCAGCAATTCAGAGTAATTTCTCACCTACTTACTGTTCAAATGCTCAGTTAACCAACGCTCTCTAGCTTTAATTCACAATCAAGGAGTATCCCATGGTAAAACAAATGTGCTGGTTATCGAGCTTTGGTAGTAATGAACATAAAATGTTGCACTTGCGGACTTCCCCTTATGAGGCTTGGCGTCCGTACACAGCTTTTCCCCAATATGCTGTCCCAGATTACCCAGTACCTGGCGGTTCTAAAGGCTGGGCAACTTATCAGAAACTAAGACTCTCAGACTGGGTTTTGGTTCCTAGTGACAATGAAACTATCGATTATAAAGCAAGTTAATAATTTAGTAATCAATGAAGAATGTAGAATGAAGAATGTAGAATTAAGAATGTAGAATGTAGAATGTAGAATGTAGAATTCTTAATTCTTAATTCTTAATTCTTAATTCTTCAACAGTTAAACTAATTACTTGACTAGATAAGGACTGGTTAACTTATCTAACTGCTGCACTAACAGGCTAAGGAATAAACCGACATCAGTGACAACACCAACAGATTCTACTGAACCGCGATCGCTTAATTTTGTCACTACGGCGGGGTTAATATCCACACAGACCATCTTCACTCCGGCTGGAGTCATATTGCCCACGCCAATAGAATGAAGCATAGTAGACAGCATCAAGATCATATCTGTCCCTTCCAATAACTTGGCATACTCTTGCTGTGCTTTAATCAAATCCATCTGGGTATCTGGCAGAGGACCATCATCTCGGATCGAACCGGCTAGGACAAATGGTACGTGATTGCGGACGCACTCATACATCACCCCTTTAGTTAATACACCCTGTTCTACCGCTTGGGCAATGCTACCGCAGCGACGGATAGCATTGATGACTTTGAGATGGTGGCGGTGTCCACCATGGACAACTACTCCTCGTTTCATATCCACACCCAAGGAGGTTCCCATCAGGGATTGCTCGATGTCGTGAACTGCGATCGCATTTCCCCCTAACAGCGCCTGAACATACCCTTGTCGAATCAAACGGGATAAATGTTCACTACCGCCAGTGTGAATTACCACAGGTCCTGCTGTCACTACTACTCTGCCCCCTTGGTCTCGGATTTGGCGCAGCTCCCAGGCAATTTGTTCCACTACTAATTCTACCCGGCGCTCACTAGAGACCCCAGATGCCATAAAACTAAATTCTTGCTGATTGCGTTGTTCACGGGATTGAGTTTTGCGCACCGTCCGGATTCCTTCTACTCCCAAGATCACCTGTTCTCCAACTTCCAAATCCCGCACCAGTTTACAACGAGCGATGACACCGTCTGGGGTTTCAGTTACTGCGATCGCACCATCCATGCGTTGATTTTGTACCTTAACCCACTCACAATTAACCCGTACTTCTGTAGGATAAATCGTAGTAACATAAAAGTCATCGGGAGCAACCCCTGCTTGAGTAACAGGTTCCAAGTTAGCATCACACACCTCTTGGGCAGGAGTGACAGCTCCTAGATCAATCAGCTTAGTCATAATCTCTGCCATCACCTCATGATCTGGTGCGGAGACTTTCAGTTCAGCATTAGAGGTGCTTTGCCGCTGTGTTCCTAGGTCGAAGTTAAGTACCTGGAAGCTACCCCCACCTCCTACAATTAAATCCAAGGCACGGCTGATGATACCAGAATCAAGCAAATGACCTTCTAAACGAATAATGCGGCTTTCAACCGGTTGATTGCCATGGACTTCACTGCGGACTGGTTCAGTTACCCGTAAAGTTAGGCATTTAGCAGCACCACCAGCTTTCATAAATTCCGTCAAGGGGGTTTCAATCACCTCAAACCCAGCTTGACTGAGCCGATCTTTAAGGCGATCGCTAGCTTTGTTCATCACTACAAGTTGATCAATATTGACCGCATTGCAAGCAAAGTTCACTGCATCAGCTTCTGTGATTGCAATTCGTTTTTCCGGTGGTACCCGCATTTCGATTAAGCGGTTGGAATAGGAATCAAATGCTGGGGGATAGTAGAGTAAATAGCCACCACTCAGGGGACAGAAGCAAGTGTCCAAGTGATAGAAGCGTTGATCCATTAGCCGCAGGGACACAACTTCAATATCTAACCATTTAGCAAGGTATGGATGGGAATCAAGTTCTGAGCGGAAGCCATAGCCAGCCCACAGCCAACGCCCTTCCCGGTCTAGCAGAGCATCCCCAGCTCCTTCAAACGGTAAGTCTTGAGGAAGTTCATAGACAGTGTAGCCATTGTCATCAAACCATTGCTTGAAATAAGGTTCTTCCCCCTGGCGCTCTTTGTGGAGGAAGCGGCTAAGCACCACATTCTTGCCCAAGACTAATCCCGCATTGGCTGTAAATACCATATCTGGCCAACCGGATTGAGGAGAAACTAAATCGACTAGGGCATGCTCTTTGATGACATAGTGAAGTTTTTGCCACTGTTCTACAGCGCGATCCCTCGATGACTTGTGAATATTTCCCTCCATCCAGGGATTAATCACATAATCCACATCGTAGTGGTCAGGGGGACACATGAGGAAGCGAATTGATTCTGTCATAGTCGATTTCTGATCTGGTAGATACCTACACGACCACGGTAAGTCAGCAATCAAACCAATGTCACGACAATTTGCCATTGACAGGCGAGTAGGTTAAGTTGGTGGATTAATCTTAAATATTTTATCCATAAACTTATTATTGTACCATGAAAAAAATAATTATAACTAGACTGAAGGGAATTCTGCTTACCACTAGCATCAGTATTGTGAGCGTGCCAGTCTTGATCTATGGGGGATTGCTGGTCAAGCGTCCGTTTCGCAGCGACAAGCAGGAACAACTGTTCCAAGGCATTGTGTATCAAAGAGATGCTCGCAACTCACCCCGTCCGCTGATGGTACATACTGTTACCATAGACCTAACCGCACCAGGAATTAAACTGTTAGTAACACCAGGAAATAAAGTCGATAAAAATGAATTTACTGCCCGGACTACCTCGAAATTTGTGCGAGAGTTTAACTTACAATTAGCTATCAATGGTAGTTTCTTTTATCCTTTTCGGCAGTATCCACCGAACTCCTATCCTAAAAGTGCTGATCCGGTCATAGTACAAGGCCAAGTTATCTCTGAGGGCAAATCCTATGCTCCTCCAAAAGCAACTTCCTCAGTGCTTTGTATTTCAAAGTTTCTCCGCGCTCAAATTTATCAAAAACGTTGTCCTATAGGCACATCTCAGGGACTAGCCGGTAGAGAAATTTTACTAAAAGAAGGAAAGCCAGCAGTATTGGGAGGTCGTGGCGGTGAGAATTTATTTTCTCCCCGCACTGCTGTCGCTATTGATAAATCAGGCAAAACCTTGTGGTTAATTATTGTTGATGGTCGCCAGAAATTTTACAGCGAAGGAGTTAGCTTGGCTGAGTTGAATAAGATTATTCAAGAATTAGGAGCCGATAGCGCCCTTAATTTGGATGGGGGTGGTTCAAGCACTCTGGTAGTAGCAAATAATACTAAGCTACGGGTGTTAAATTCACCGATTCAGACCCGTATTCCTACGCGCCAACGTCCAGTTGCCAACCATCTGGGAATTTATGCTTTACCATTAGAGAATAGGGAGTAGGGAGTAGGGAGTAGGAAGTAGGGAGTAGGGAGTAGGGAATAGGGAATAGGGAATAGGGAATAGGGAGTAGGGAGTAGGCAAAAAAATATCACTATTAATTGAGGATTGTTATAGCTATTTTATCCCAAAATATAGTATAAATCAAACCCATTAATATATAGTTTAAATGCACTCTAGCTTAGAGCATGAAAAAATTAAATATAACTAGAGTAAAGCGAATTCTGCTTACCACTAGCATCAGTATTGTGAGCGTGCCACTTTTGATCTATGGCACATTACTGCTCAAGCGTCCGCTTCCCACCGACAAGCAGCAACAACTTTTCCCAGGCATTGTGTATCAAAGAGATGCTCGCAAATCTCCCCGTACCCTGATGGTACATATTGTTACTATAGACCTAACCGCACCAGGAATTAAACTATTAGTAACACCAGGAAATACCATCAATAAAAACGAATTTGCTGCCCGGACTACCTCGGAATTTGTGCGAGAGTTTAACTTACAATTAGCTATCAACGGTAGTTTCTTTTATCCTTTTCGGGAGTATCCACCGGACTCCTATCCTAAACCTGGTGATCCGGTCAGAGTAGAAGGGCAAGTTATCTCTGATGGTAAATCCTATGCTCCACCAAAATCAAAAAATTATTCAGTGCTTTGTATTTCAAAGCTTCTCCAAGCTCAAATCTATCAAAACCGTTGTCCTCTAGGCACATCTGAGGGAATAGCCGGTAGAGAAATTTTACTAAAGGAAGGGAAGCCAGCAGTATTGGGAGATAATACAGATGAGAAACTATTGTATCCCCGCACTGCTGTCGCTATTGATAAATCAGGCAAAACTTTGTGGTTAATTATTGTTGATGGTCGCCAGCGCTTTTACAGCGAAGGGGTTACTTTGGCTGAATTGACTACTATTATTCAAGAATTAGGAGCCGATAGCGCCCTCAATTTGGATGGGGGTGGTTCCACCACTCTGGTAGTAGCAAATAACAATAAGCTACGGGTGTTAAATTCACCGATTCAGACCCGTATGCCTACGCGCCAACGGGCAATTGCTAACCATCTGGGCATCTATGCTTTTCCGGTAGACAAATAATGATCAACAACGTTAAACCTTAACCCTTCAACACTTCAACTTTAAACCTTAAACCTTAAACCTTAAACCTTCAACACTTAAACTTTCAACCTTCAACATCAAACCTTCAACCTGAACCCTTCACCATTACTTGACCGTAACAATCATCCCTTCTTTGACTATAAACGCGCCATCAAACACTTCTTTAACTTCCACTGCCAGCTTGTCGAGAAAATCATCACAGTGATTAGGTTCGTGGTGGAAGATAGCCAGTTTCTTAACACCAGCAGCTTTTACCAGCTTCACCCCTTCCTGCCAGGTGGAATGTCCCCAACCTACCTTGGGAGATTTGGGGTTGTGGTATTCTTCATCGGTATACATAGCATCGTATATTAATACATCAGCATCACGGGCTAGATACACCACATTTTGATCAAGGCGGTCAGGAAAATGTTCTGTATCGGTGCAGTAGCACACGGAATGCCCTTGCCAGCTTACGCGATAGCCTATAGCACCATTAGGATGATTCAAAGGAGCAGTTTCTATGGTAATATCGTCTATGGTGACAGTGTTATGACCTAGTTCTAAGTCATAGAACTTCAAATCTGCCTTTACTTTGTTAGTAGGAACTGGAGCATTCAAGTGTAACACCCGCTCCTTGAAGTGTTGCTCCATGCAATCCCCGGGGGGAGGTGCGCCATAAATATGTAAAATGTTCCCTTCCACAAAGGCTGGAATGAAAAATGGCACGCCTTGAATATGATCCCAGTGGTAGTGAGTAAAAAACCAATAAGCTTCAATGGGTAACTGCTGCTTAAGGCTTTTTCCCAACAACCGCAAGCCAGTACCGCCATCAAAAATCAGGCGTAACCCAGCCACTTGCATCTCTACACAAGACGTATTGCCGCCATATTGAATTGTCTCCCGTCCAGGGCTAGGTATACTGCCTCGGACTCCCCAAAATTTAACCGAAAACTCGGAGGAAGTGCTTGTCTTCATTGGTAAGTTAATGCTTCAAAGTACCGCACTGACCCTGATGACGCAACAGGTGATCGCACAATACCAAAGCAACCATTGCTTCTACCATAGGTACGGCCCTGGGTAAGACACAAGGGTCGTGACGTCCTTTAGCAGCTAGAATGGTTTCTTCACCAGTACTGGTGACAGTACGTTGTTCTTTGCGGATGGTAGCAGTGGGTTTAAACGCTACTCTAATAATAATAGTCTCGCCGTTACTAATGCCACCTTGAACCCCACCGGAGCGATTGGTAACCGTGCGCACTGCACCGGTTTCGTCTGTGTAAAATTCATCATTATGCTCACTGCCGGTAAGTACAGTGCCCCCAAAGCCAGAGCCAATCTCAAAACCTTTACTAGCTGGTAGGGACATCACCCCTTTGGCTAAATCGGCTTCTAGCTTATCAAATACTGGCTCTCCCAAGCCTTTGGGTATATGGCGAGCCACACACTCTACTACACCCCCAACGGAATCACCGCTACGTCCAGTTTCTTCAATGAGCTCAATCATCCGTTGAGCACATTCGGAATCAGGGCAACGAACAATATTACTTTCTACCTGGTCTTGAGTGACGGTGTTGGAGTCTACGATACCTTCTAAGGTTTTGATACGCTTGACGTAGCCAATGACTTCTACACCAGTAGCTTGCCGGAGAATTTTTTTTGCGATCGCACCCGCTGCCACTCGTCCGATAGTTTCCCGGGCTGAGGAACGTCCTCCCCCCTGCCAGTTACGAATGCCATACTTAGCATCATAAGTAGCATCAGCATGGGAAGGCCGATACGTTTTTTGCATCTCGCTATAGTCTTGGGGTCTAGTGTCTTTATTGCGCACCATTATCATAATTGGTGTGCCCAGGGTTTTGCCCTGAAATACTCCCGAAACAATTTCACAGGTATCGGTTTCTTTACGAGGAGTAGTAATCTTACTCTGACCCGGACGCCTGCGGTCTAGTTCTACCTGAATTTCTGCCGCAGAAATTTCCAGTCGCGGTGGACAGCCATCAATGACTACCCCAACCCCACCCCCGTGGGATTCTCCAAATGTCGTGATCCGAAACAAATGTCCAAAGGTATTGCCCATAGTTAGTGCTCTATTAGTCCTCTAATGGTAGTACTTACTTAAGCTATCAGCTATCAGCGGTCAGCGATTAGCGCACGCTACTTGAGGTGCTATCAGCTTATGCGCTACGCGCACGCTACTTGAGGTGCTTATGGCTTAGGTCCGATGCGTCGAAGACTGTGCCATCCTACTAGATCGGTGTTTTTGAATAAAATAAGCTGACCACTGACCACTGACTACTGACCACTGACGGCTGACGGCACCTCAAGTAGCACCATCTGTAGCGCATATGCTTACGTACTTACTTATCTTATTCCTTAGTAAAACTGTTTGGCGGCTTAAGTCCTGTTGGATTCCCACCTAATAATTTACCTAATGATTTACCTAATGATTTACTTAATAATTTACCTACTAATTAAGATTAGTTAAGTTCAAATTGTTTTGATGATCCTAATTTAAAATCTGTTATATAATTTCCCAATAATCCGATTTTATTGGTTAGGATGCTTATGGCTGTTGGTGCATTTTTAGAATTAAGGATAATTTGCCTAACCGGATGTTTTGCTTGGGGGTTTTCTGCTCCAGTTGTAGCTGAACTTACTCCCGATGGCAGCTTGGGAAATGAAGCGTCAAGGGTAACTCCTAATGTAGAGGTCAAGGGGGCGCTGGCAGATTTAATTGAAGGGGGAGCAACTCGTGGGGAGAATTTGTTCCATAGTTTTGCTGAATTTAATGTAGGAGAACTACAACGAGTTTATTTGGCTAATCCCTCTGGGATTCAGAGGATTTTAACACGGGTAACCGGAAGTAATCTATCCAATATTTTAGGCACTTTGGGAGTAGATGGGCCAGCGAATCTGTTTTTACTCAATCCCAATGGTATTGTGTTTGGAGATCAGGCGAGATTAGATGTAGCTGGTTCCTTTTTCGCCTCTACTGCCAATAGTTTGGTATTTGGTGATGGCCAGGAGTTTAGTGCCACATCACCAGAAGCCCCGCCACTGTTAACCATTAATATCACCCCAGGATTGCAGTATGGCAAATATGACCCGAGGAGCACAATTACAAATGCTGGGAATTTAGCAGTAGGACAAGATTTAACCCTAGCCGCTGGCCATCTGGATTTACAAGGTCAACTGGAAGCTGCTAGGGATTTAACTCTGTTCGCAGAAGATACAGTCACGATTAGGGATAGTGTAGCGCAACCCTTTAGGTTGTCAGCAGGTGGCTTGCTGCTAATTCAGGGCAATCAGTCAATTGATATTGCTGCCCATAACCATGTCCTAAGTGGTTTATTTGCTGGTTCTGATTTACGGTTGCAATCGCATAATCCTATCGCTGGGAATGCTTACTATTCCGCTGGCGGCAGTGTCAGTATCGAACAGTTGGATGGGCTACCGGGAAATTTAGTCAGTCCCCATGATCCGATAATTCTGGCCAATGGGGATGTCAGTTTAGGAAACTATACCGGAGCATCACTCCATATTTTGGCAGGAGGTAGTGTTACCGTTGGGGACATCGAAATTAACTCTACCGATACCGCTGATAATGCGATTAGCCCCGATAACTCCAATCCCTTCTTAGCTAGTCTGGCTAATGTGACCTTGTCCGACGAAGCGAGAACATCGGTAGTGATAGATGGCAGTAACCAACCGACCCTAGATATCCGTGCTGGTATAGATTGGACATTACTGGGGGGTTTGCCAGGAAATACCGATAGTGGAAACTTAGGGTCTAACTTTGGGACTGGTGCTACTAGTGCAGATATCGAAATTGGTGACATCTCGATTAAAGCACCGAATGGACTGGTATTTTTAACCAATCAGTATCAACCGAACGGATCGAATCCTAGTAACAAGCTGGAGATTGGAACACTCCGCACTGATGACGATTTCGGTGGGTTTGTGGGAAATAGTGGTGAGGTGATTATTGATTATCGGGGCCCCATTGAAATAAGCGGACGCATTGATGCCTCTTCCGCTTCTGGTAAAGCAGGGGATATTACCGTGGTTACAAATGATCAACTATCCCTTGACAACAGTTTCATTATTAGCAACACCTTCGGAACAGAAAAGGGTGGGGATATCACTATTGATACTGGCTCACTCTCTGCCAAAAACGGTGCTCAGATCGAAACCAGTACCTTTGGTCAAGCTGATGCAGGGAAAGTGACTATTGTTGCTGATGATACAGTCACCTTTGAAGGGAAACCGGAAAATCCTAACACTACTGGAATTTTCAACAACATAGAACAAGACGCTATCGGTAATAGTGGTGGTATTTCCATGACCACAGGCTCTTTGTTTATGAATGATGCTTTCTTGCAGTCGAGGATCAAAGGACAGGGAAATGGTGGAGATGTAACAATTATTGCTGATGACCAAGTTATCGTTGACCAGAACAGTAACTCGATTCTGACCGAAGTGGATTTTTCCGTAATCGGCAGCGCAGGAGATATATCGATTGATGCCGAATCAGTCACTATCAGCAATGGTGCTAGACTCGTAGCTGACACCCTGGGAATAGGAGATGCGGGCAATATAACTATAACAGCTCGCGATACAGTTACCATTGACGGGGTAAACAGTGATCTGACACTAGCCAGCGGGTTGCGCTCTCGGGTCGGTCGAGATAGAGAAAACCCAAGGTTTCGCAACAAACCACAAGCTATAGGTAATGGTGGCGACATCACCATAAAGGGAAAGTCAGTTTTTGTGACCAATGGCGGTCAAATAAGTGCTGAAATATATGACAAAGGAAAGGCTGGCAACATATCAATTATTGCTGAGGATGACGTTATCTTTGATGGCGCTTTAATATTCAGAAATAAAAACAGGAATAATAAGGTGTCAAGCTTTTCAAGTATTATATTCACTCGAGTTAGACAAACAGCAGAGGGCGACGGTGGCAACGTATTGATTGAAGGTCGGTCAGTTTCGTTTACCAACGGTGCTGTGATAAATTCCGAAACCCGTGGCAAAGGAAACGGGGGTGATGTGGAAATCAAAGCTCGCGATCGCGTTTTAGTTGACGGAGTGGTTTTACTTGACGGAGTGGACAAAACCAGGTCAATCACTACTGGCATATTTAGTAATGTTAGAAGTAATGGCGATGGCAATGGTGGCGATATCAAGATCAAAGTTAAAGAAGGTTCATTGGCGATTACTGGAGGTGCTAGGTTACAATCTGGTACTCAAGAGAAGGGAAATGGTGGCAATGTGATCATTACGGTTGATGATCAGGTTTTAATAGACGGAGTGGGCATTAATGACCAACCTAGTCAGATCTTGACTGGTGTGGATCTTAGGTCAACACAGGGCAACGGTGGTAAGATTAAAATTAACGCTAACTCAATTGCTGTGACTGATGGCGGAGCCTTAGATGCTAGCACCAATAGTAATGGTAACGGTGGACCTATAGATTTAACCACCAATACACTAACTGTTAATGGTGGAGTCATTTCCAGCGCTGCTAAAGAGAAAGCTATCGGTCAAGCCAGCGATATCACAATCAATACTGATGCCCTCAAAGTTGAGGATGAAGGGGAAATAACAGTCAAAAGTGAGAAAGGGATAGCAGGAAATCTGGACATTAAAGCTAATTCCCTGTTGCTTGACAACGGCACACTTTTAGCTGAAACTCAACTGAGTGGAGGGGAAGATGGAGCGAATATCACACTAGACGTATCAGACTCGATAGTGATGCTGAACGAAAGCCTAATCTCCGCAGAGGCTTCCGATCAAGCTACCGGTGGCAACATTGATATTGATACCGACGTCTTAATTGCCTTTCCCCCAACTGGTCCTAATGGTAGCGATATCATTGCCAAAGCTGAACAGGGAAAAGGTGGTGAGATCACTATTAATGCCGAAGATGTCCGTTTGATTGAGGAGCGTAAAGCCATCCGAGACAATGGCACCAATGATATTGATGCCAGTTCTCAGTCTGGTCCACAAGGAATAGTGACCATCAATACGGGGAATCTTGAACCCTCTCGGGGATTAAATCAACTACCAATTAATTTAACTGACCCATCATCACTGATTGTTGCTAGCTGTCCGAGGAGTGGCAAAATCTCAGTAGATGAACTCGGTGAATTTATTGTTACTGGACGCGGTGGCATTCCAGCTAGTCCCCTCGACCCGATTATCGGTCAAACCATCATTGCTGATTGGGTGACTCTAGATGATAAAACCCTTAGTGAAATTGATCACAATCAGACGTTAGCTCCCTCGACCGAACACAATTCTATTCCACAGAATTCTAAGCCAAAACGGATTGTGGAAGCTCAAGGTTGGATGACTGGTCCCGATGGTACGATCATTCTCACTTCTTTCCCTACCGATACCACTAGCCCACCCAAGCCTTGGTATCACTATGTCTCTTGCCGAGATTTATAGCACAGCGCTATCAATTTTAGCTAACTTTTCAACAATCCCAATTTCTCCTGCAGGTGAATCTAGAGCAACTATTACTTGGCAAGTTCCGGTATTTACTGGCAAAAGCTGTAAGTGTATCCATCTTTTCGGTGTATCGCCGATATATCTTGAGGTTTACAGCTCTTGTACCCCTTCATTCCTAACGGGGTAAATCCAAAACTTCCTTTGCTTCTGGGAGTAACCTTGCCTATTCCTAATTTTTGGTGCCTAGCTATATCTCCGGTAGCCCAACCTTTAATCGGTCTTAATGGGTTGTGTCTAATGGGGTAACCGTATTTATTGAGTGCTGCTTTTTGTCTGCTACCCTGCCCTTTACAGGTTGCCAATAGTGGCTGAGAGGTTTTCAACATTAGGGTCTCAATGTCTCCAACACAAGCAGCATCAATCCAGTGCTGTTTAGGTAGTCTTAGCTTCGTCCGGTTGTACTTAGTTTGTGCTCCCGTCCCAATTACTACAGGTCTGGCGTTTCGGAGTACTTTCACTAACTTGTTGCGAGTTGTGTTAACCGCCGCCGCATCCTTCAATGGTAGTTTAGCTTTGACTTTAATCTTTTGGAGCAAGCTCGGCTTCTTTTTTAGGAAAACCTCTATAGGTTTGTCACTTTTTCGTTGATTGCATTTTTCGCAAGCTAAACAAAGATTACTTACGCGATCGCTTCCTCCTTTTGATTTTGGATGGATATGCTCAACCTGTAAGGGTACATTTTGCTTGCCACAATAAGTGCATTCCCTCCCCCATTTTTCAAGCAAATACTCTCTGACCTCGTAACCAGCTAGTTCCCCCTGTTGGTACTCAACTCCACTAATTTCAGGATTTTGCATTTTTTGGGTGTCAAACTTAACTCTTTCAACCCAAATCTCATTTACTGGGCAAAACTTAATCAATCGCTTAACCCAGGTTTGAGTAGTCAAAATCCTGTGTTCTAAACTAGGGGGTAGCCATCCCTCTGGGCGCTTACGGTTAAGGAATCTGGGTTTTCTATAGCGAGTGTTTCGGTTACGCCTCCCACGCCTTACAGCCCTTCTAGATTCTAGTTTTTTCTTGATCAATCCTCCTCTGTGCTCTAGCTCCATTCCCCAAATGACTTGGTTGTTTTGAATTAAGGCAAATCCAGTTACTTTACTGCCAGGATCTATCTTTATTTGGCAGGGTGATATCGTTGGATTATTGATCGCTGTTTTCAAAATGATTGTGAACGGGTACATCCTAAAAACCGCAGCTTTACCTTTATCCAATAACCGACGTGCCTTCTTTGGAGTAATTGGATTTAATGGCTGTTTGTTCGTGTCAATAACAAATACGTAATTTTGCATTTTTAATGCGTCTCAATTCGGTAATGTGTTCCTCGACAAGGTTAAAATGGCTTGTTAAGCTAATCACACATTTTGCCTTTGACTTAATGATTAGCGACAGAGCCAAGGGCTGGAGTTCACCCTTGGGTGTCATAACCAAATCAACGTAGGAAATTAATCCTAAGTCTGCATCCTAGTTTGGCAATTCCAAGAGTTACCGGGGATTACCAAGGCTTACACTAGGAGAGCGTGACGCATAATATCCACTGGCGGAGTTTGTCCTAACCAAATTTTGAAAGCTGCTGCTCCCTGTTGCACCAGCATTTCCAATCCATCAATTGCGATCGCTCCCCGTTCTTTGGCTTGTCGTAAAAACTGAGTAGGATTAGGAGTATAAATCAAGTCATAAGCGATCGCATTTTCCGGCAACCTGGCCATGGCTAGCTCATCAACAGGAGACTGCTCGACCTTGGGATACATCCCCACCGGAGTAGCATTAACCAACAAATTGGCTTGGGCCAGGAGTTCCGGTAGTTGTTCCCAAGGATGAGTATGAATAGTAATAGCAAGGTCAGAATTAATCCAGCTGTCCTGAAATTGACCTAACTTTTCCTGATTGCGACCAAGCACATGAATCTCAGTACAACCGAGTTGAGCACAACCGACTACTACAGCTCGTGCTGCACCACCACACCCCAAAATGACTACAGTAGTTTGACTCCAATCCCGGTCATACCCTTGCAACGGGGAGATAAATCCTTCGATATCGGTATTCGTACCAATCCAACCCTGATCGGTGCGATAAACCGTATTCACTGCTCCCACCCCTTGAGCCACTGTTGAAATTTCCGACAACAAGGGGATGATAGTCTGTTTGTGGGGAATAGTGATACTGAAGCCCACTAGACCAATCGCCTCAAAACCAGCGATCGCATTTTTCAAATCTGCTGATTTTACCGGTAAAGGTAGGTAGACATAATCCACACCCAAGGATGCGATCGCTCGGTTATGCATCAGTGGTGATAAAGAATGTTCCACTGGATCACCAATCACACCCAGTAACTTTGTTGTTCCTGTTATTTGCACCATCACCCACGTTTTACGCACATAACTTTGAATTTTAATCGCGAAATAGTTAATAATTGCGAGATTGCTCAATTTTTCAATATTTCTTATTAACTATTTCTTATTAAGTCTTATTAAGATTGCTGCCTTCCGTTGATAATTAGTTAACAATTCCTTGACAATTAACCGTCAACCGTCTAATATTATTACCCCAAACATCACATTTGAATGAACTATCATTTTTCTCATGGTGGCTAAAATAGATCATATCAAGCCAATTATAGTGGCAATTATAATACCAATTAACTAGGCAGCAACGGCATGAACCCAGCTGGTATTCAAAAGAGTGGAGCCATGAATTCAATCATTTGTATGAAATGTGAGCAAATCAATCCCAGTCGGGCAAGTTTTTGCTCTCGTTGTGGTGCCTCTCTATCTCCTTCCAGTACCAGTCCCCTAGAGACTAATCTAAATAATACTAATCTAGACAATTCATTAGACCATAGTAATCTAGACCATAGATTAGAGACTGGAAGCCGATTACGCGATCGCTACATAATTCAGCGCACCTTAGGACAAGGGGGATTTGGCAAAACCTACCTGGCCAAAGACACTGGACGCTTTAATGAACTAGTAACCCTAAAAGAGCTGACTCCAAGAAACCAAGGCACCCATACCCTAGAAAAAGCGGAAGAACTATTTCAACGGGAAGCAACCATGCTGCACAAGCTTTCATCCCCCCAAATTCCGAGATTCTGGGAATTTTTTCGGGATGGCAAACGGTTGTTTCTCGTCCAAGACTACATTGAAGGAAAAACCTATCAAACTTTACTCGAAGAACGAGTAAGCAAAGGGGAACGGTTCAGCGAAACCGAAATTATCCAACTGTTTCAGCAATTGCTCCCGGTCTTAAGCTACCTGCACCAATTAGGCATAATTCACCGGGATATTGCTCCAGACAATATTATCCGTCGTGCTTCCGATGGAGTGCCAGTATTAATTGACTTGGGTGGTGTCAAACAAATTGCCCTAGAAGTCAATACTCCGGTAACAAGTGGGCAAAACTCTGCCATCTACGCTGGTGGGACTTGTCTAGGTAAAGTTGGCTATGCACCTGATGAACAGCTACGCCTAGGGATTGCTGCTCCCCATAGTGACCTGTATGCTTTGGGAGTAACAGCGCTAGTACTGATGACTGGCAAACAGCCCCAGGAACTGGTTGATCCTTATACCCTCAACTGGCGAACTGAAGAAGAAGTAACTCTATCCCCAGATTTTAATAGTATTCTATCTCGTTTGCTAGCATCCCAACCCTCTGAGCGATTCCAATCTGCTCAAGAGGTTCTAAACCTAATCGGAACCGATTATTCTGATGATTCTAAAGTTAGAGAAACAGAAATCAAGGGTACTGTAGCTGTAACTCCCCAGTCTAAATCCTACCCGCCACCGACTCCCATCAATAATTCCGGTTGTAAGCAAGTGTTTAACGAATCTGTGCCAGTGCCAGCAGAGATTCAAGGCTGGAACTGGGGTGCCTTTTGTTTACCAGGTTTGTGGTGTGTTACCAATCAAGTGTGGATTGGACTGATTGCCTGGACGGATCTATCCTTAGTGACTGGATTTCTTGCTTGGCCAGTGATGGGGATTATTTTGGGCATCAAGGGCAATGAGTGGGCATGGAAAAGTCGCCGTTGGAAGAGTATCAAAGCCTTTAAGCGCCATCAACGGGGTTGGGCAATCACATCCTTCGTCATTACTGGTATCATAGTTACTCTACTATTGTTGTTATTATTAGTATTCTTGATTGGGGTAACCTCCCTAGTGCCGTGGTGAATCACCTATTGCTCAACAGTAGCGTCGGTGTGTTCAGTGCGTTCGATGCTAGTTCCAGGTTAAGCCTAGGGGCATTGCTATCACTACCTAAAGGAGAATAAACATGACTAGCTTTCCTGCCTGGACTCAAATAATTATCAGCATGTCCGAATCGCAAGTTTTTTACACAGAAGAAGTAACAGGCTATGACAGCATAAGCTTAGTTTTACCTGGAAAGCCCTTCGATCTAAGCCTTTCCTTAGATACCTATGAAGACGCGATCGAGATAATTTTTGAAATTTATCCAGACCAAAATGCTTACCGATTAAATATGCGGAACAAACAGGAAGGAGTAGACCTCCAACAGAAAAGTACTGAAGAAAATTTAGATTTAACTGGATTAGACGCACGCCCAATTGGAACCTACAGTGAATTTTGCCGACATTTAGAAGAATTGTATGGAGTAGCTCAAGAAGTGGGTTGGTAATCGTAAATTATAGCAATTATACGACTGGTGAGGTACACAATTTCTAGATTTTAGGGAACAGGGAACAGCGGATCTGGGGACAGGGAAGAGATAAGAGGGAATAGCGATGGGCTGCCTTCAGACAGGTAATCACCTTCAAATAAGACTGTACCTCATGAGTCCTATAAACGCTATATGAGTTATTAACTATTAGCTATTAGCTATTAGCTTTTGAATAAAGAGGTAACCATTAGCTAATCTCACAGGGTCAAAGCCTGTGCCACTAATAGAAGCCTGTGCCACAAAGCTGTTCTGTGTAGCGTGGCCATAGGCCAAAAAGGTTTATTTTAAGCTGACTGCTGACTGCTGACTGCTGACTGCTGACTGCTTACCTAAACTAATTAATAAGTTTTACAGCTTGTCTTTTGACAATTAACCTGACCTGATTTAATATTTCATGGGCAATTTACAAAAGTCCATGGTAGAAACAACAATTGTCGATCGGATGAGCAAGACCTTATTAAGTTACCGAGCCAAAGAAAGCATACTTAGCCCTCAGGACTTAACACTATTTTCAGCACTTAGAACTATTTTAAAATTAGCATCAGCCAGTCTAGTAACTATCAGCTTACTTGGTAGTGGTTGTGGAATGGTAGCCTATGAAGATCTAGATTCTGAACAGCTCCATGCTCAGCTCCATGGTCATAAAACCGAAACCGGTAATCACCATAGTAAACAGATGGAGCATAATCACCATAATCACAAGGCCGGTAGCAGTAGCAACCATGGTGAAGGAATGGGTCATCATCATGGCACAATGGAAATTCCTTCTGGTCAACCTGTCCCAGATGTTGACCTAGTGGTGTATCCAGATCCGATGACAGGATGGAATTTAGAAATAAAGGTTTCTAACTTCCAATTTTCTCCCAAGAATGCTAGCAAAGCCCATCAACCAGGAGAAGGACATGGACATCTATACATCAATGGCAAAAAAATTAACAGGATTTACAGCAATTGGTACTATATTGGCAAGCTTGAACCTGGTAAAAATGAAATCAAGGTTACCTTAAATTCCAACAATCATCAGGATTTAGTTCATAATGGCGAAATGATTTCAGATACTGAAATTATCGAGGTTATGTCGGATTAGAGGTGTAGTTACCGACAACTGCAGCGAAGTGTATGGTTTTGTGGCTATCTGTGGTGGCTATTTGTTGTGGCTACGAGAGTGGCTCGGAGTCTACGCCTATCGTAAGCATCCCTTATTGCTGCTACCTTCCGGTCCTGACAAGGTTTGGGCGTTGCGATCGCGTCGATCCGAACCACATATTATAATAGCATGAATTTTTCAAAATGGGAAGGAAGATCAATCGTCTTGATCTATTTCGCGAATATCCCCACCCCGTAATAGCATGAAGAGCTTACACAGTGGGGCATACCCACTTTAACCATAAATTTCCCACTGCCGCGAGGGGTAACTTGAACAATGGGATATTGACCATAGTCAGTATCATAGTCAACGGTTTGGCCATTGTTATCATACAGACCTAGGTCAATATCAAGACAAGCATCATCACAAAAACTTACTAAGGTATAAGATTTACCAGCTTCTAGCTCCAGGGTAAATGCATCGACTTGGTTCCGGGAAAGTCTATTGACTAACGGTGGATGAGTTGGCATATACTCGCTGTTTCTTAAATACTTTGCTGCTGCGATTAATTTAGTTTCAACTTGCCCCTGACGAGCAGAGCTAGCCAAACCAGCAGTGGGGGTGAATAGTAAGCTACTAGCTAGGAGAGCTAGGCCATTACGAACTATCTTAGTATTAATCATATACAATAGCAATAAGCGTTTGAATTAATGTTGACTTAAGAGTGATTTTTAGTTATTACAATTATTAGCAATGCCTGTAACGAATAAATCTTACCTTTTGGTAATTTATAATTGTATTACGATTACCAATGGCTCCAAAAATTTCATGTTCCAGGCTTAAAAAGCGTTTAGGTGCGCTCTTACTTGGCGAATTTAATTCGCCACGGGTCGCACCTCTAGAATACCAATGTAGTAATCTTAGTCTCACTCAGGGTTGATTAGTGCTTGTTGTGCCAATCCCAAATCACTAATGTAGATGCACACACAGCCTTTTCAAACGAGTAGCAGATTCTTGGGTAGTCAATAGGATTCACTATTAACACTTATCACTAGAATCTTGATTCCTAAATAGCTCTTCTAGGTTGCTTATGTTATGATTATCGGAGACTAATGTATGGGATAACGTATACGAATGTCTAACTTATGTATGATTACACTCAAGGATTACCAATCTGGCAGGTAATTTAGAATTAGGTATGAGGTAAGGTATCAGCTAATAAGCTACATAACATATGGTGCTTCTTGAGGTGCTATCAGTTTATGGGCGCTTGGGCAAGCTACGGAAACAGCTGTTGAATAAAAACTGATGAGGATACTTGCCAAAAAAAAACTCCGCTGGTGAGCGAAGTAAGTAAGGTTAAATTAGAAATTATCAGCTTTGCTGAACTAATGAATGATAGGAATTAGATTTGGGTAGTTAGCCAATAGTGAATTACCAATTATTCATGACTATTATCCATTACCGATTTCCATAAATCATGCCATTAATCAGCAAGGCCAAAGATTAAAGCTTGGTGCCGCACTCAGGACAAAAATTGTTACTTGCTACATTCTTGGCACCACAGTTACTGCAATAGATTAGCTCCGTAGCATTCTTAAGTAATGCTTTTTCTGGTAAACCGATCATTTGGGCATTACTCTTACCAGGGGCTACCATTGGGTAACAATTCTCGTCTTTGGTGACATGAACATCTAACAAGACAGGACCATCGTAGGCTAGCATTTGTGCGATCGCATCCTGTAGTTCATCCCGACTAGTAACTATCATGCCCTTAACCTCGTAAGCCTGAGCCAGTTGCACAAAATCCGGCATCCCGACTTCCATATTGGAAGAGGAATAACGCTGCCCAAAGAATGCTTGTTGCCACTGGCGCACCATTCCCTGCCAACCGTTGTTAATGATCACGGTCTTAACATTGATGCCATATTGGGCGAGGGTACCCAGCTCCTGAATATTCATCTGGATACTAGCATCACCAGCAATACAAATCACTTGCTGATCGGGTAATGCTACCTGGACTCCCATGGCTGCTGGCATGCCATAGCCCATAGTTCCCAATCCCCCACTGGAAATCCACTGGCGCGGTCCATTATTAAGAAATTGAGCTGCCCACATCTGATGTTGACCGACATCCGTGGTGTAGTAAGCTTTAGGTGCTTGACGCCCTACCTCTACAATCACTTCTTGGGGAGATAGACTATCGGGGTATTCAGGCACATGCAAGGGATAGTCCTCACGCCAACGGTTAATCCGTGCTAGCCATTCTTGGGTTTGATTAGGTTCTGCTGAGATATTCATTTCCTGGTAACGGCGCAACATATCTTGCAAAACCCGGCGCACATCCCCTACAATCGGTACTTGGGGAGAGCGGTTTTTACCCACCTCAGCGGGATCAATGTCGATGTGAATCACTTGAGCGTGAGAGGCAAACTGATCCAGTTTCCCGGTCACCCGGTCATCAAATCGCGCCCCTACAGCAATCAGCAGGTCACACTCACTAACAGCAAAGTTAGCATAGGCAGTGCCATGCATCCCCAGCATTTTTAGGGATAGGGGATGGGATTCATCAAATGCTCCCTTACCCATCAACGTCGTAGTTACCGGAATTTGGAAGATTTCTGCTAGTTGGCGCAGTTCATCATGGGCACCAGCAGCAATGGTTCCACCACCAACGTAAAGCAGAGGTCGTCGTGCTTGCCGAATTAAATTTAGGGCTTGGTTAATTTGGCGGGGATTGCCCTTTAGTGTGGGACGATAGCCCACCAACTTGAGTGTATTGGCTTCCACAGGTACGTAGTCACATTCCTCTAAACCCACGTCTTTGGGTATGTCAATCAGGACTGGTCCAGGACGTCCGGTGCTAGCGATGTGGAAAGCTTCGGCAACAATCCGCGCCATATCAGCAGGGTCACGCACCACATAAGAGTGTTTGACAACGGGCAAAGTAATCCCATAGATATCGGTTTCCTGGAAGGCATCAGAACCAATGGCAGGACGGGCGACTTGACCGGTTACACAAATTAGAGGAATTGAGTCCATGTGAGCGGTAGCTATACCGGTAACTAGGTTAGTGGCTCCTGGACCAGATGTAGCAAAACACACACCGACTTTGCCAGTAGCACGAGCATAACCATCAGCAGCGTGGGATGCTCCTTGCTCGTGTCGGACTAAGATGTGCTGTATTTTACCAGCAGTTTCCCAGTGGTATAGTTCGTCATAGATAGGTAAAATTGCTCCACCGGGATAGCCAAAGATATGGGTCACACCGTGACGGTGGAGACTATCCATTAGAGCAAATGCTCCTGTGCGGCGAGTGGGGGTAGTTGATGAGCCTGGGGTTTTTGAGATTACTTGGGATTGCACGCTTATCACCTCTAGTGGTAGATCGGTTCCTTCGGTGCGACCCGTGGCGAATTAAATTCGCCAAGGTCAAGAACACCTATGCTGTTAATGGTGTTAGATTGCTGATAATAGCTGAGCAGAATTTTAGAATAACTGTTAATTTTACTACAGTAGGGGTTTTGTGTTTCAGTTTACTCTTAATATATGGAACTGTCCAGACAACTTGGCAGGATTTTTCGGTTGAGCACTCTGGGTCTAGTTATCAGCTAGAAGCATCAAATAGATAAATCAGTTTAAGATTGTATGCCAGTGGTAACTCTAACTAGTTATGCTTTAGGAAAAATTTATAATTTAATTTATTCTATTATTTTAGTACTAAATAAGTAAGGACTAATTTTAATGGTGAATAAAGTTCCAAATTAAACCAGTAGGATTTTAGATCGTTTTGCAAAATCTAATTATTTTTCGAACCTCATGCTAGGGCTAAGTTATCGAGTTCAGTTTTTACCTCTCGACTTAGACGTTGGATATGTTCGATCGAAAAAGATTGCGTGGCAAAGCGAGCTTGGCTCCGACAATATTCACAACATCCTTGAGCTCGTGATTCAACTGCTTGTCTATGTTTTGCTTTAATTGATTTCTCAGACATTGCCAGGGAGATGCATATCCAAATCTGCCATCAGGGTGCTTAAGGATATTTGACGTAAACGAGCTAATTCTGCCATGGCTTCGACACGTTTAGCTTCGATAGTTTCCACTTGATCACTTAAAGCCAAAAGTTGCCTATACTCATCAGGTGTCAGCATCTCCATTCTTCGTTTTTGAATCAGTTCATCGTAGCGGTTTTGAAGGTCTGGTGGTACACCTTGATTAATAGTTATTAGCAACCTAGCCTGATATGAAGAAAGACTGGGGGCTTTCCGTTGTGCCTGGAGGGATATGATGTATGCTCCAACTTTCTCCAGTTCAGATAAACTGAGTTGCTCGACAGCTCTAAGTAACTGGTCGTAGGATAGCTGAGCTTCGACTTTAAGATTTCCCATTGGTTGTTAGTCGAGTTGAATGCTTATTTAATTATAAAAAAATAGGAGCGAAGCATTGGGATAACGCTAAACACTCCAAGGTAGATGTTTTGTTAAAATATTTCGCGATAATTAGGATAAAAACTCCTTTGATAATCTAGTCCTTGATCAAGGGCGACCTAAGGGTCGTTTAAACCCTTAGGTAAACTAAAAAACTTAATCAACAGTCACTGGTAATTGGGTTTTTCCAGAAAGCAAGGCTTTGGTTGTTGATTCTCCTGCTTGTTGCAATTGTCGTCCTAGCTGTACGTTCAATAACGTTAGGGCTAGGGACTGACCAATGATGGCCAAGAAAACACTACTTGCAGTAGCATACTCCAAACTACTCCAATGGAATGCGGAAAATAGCCATAAAGCAGGAGTATCATAGGGATGCATCGACCCAATCGAGAAAAGGATGGGGGGTAAGAGAATCAATCCTCCTACCGTTATCACAGCACCAGCAGCTCGCTTCTTTGCTTTCATCAACAGCATTAACTGAGCAACTGTGGCGTAAATCATGATAATAGTGCTATTGAGCAACAGTGCGAACAGGGCAGGTATCTTGTACTCATTGCCAGGCCAAAGTAGGATCCAGGGCAGCAACATCGCCGATGCGATCGCACAATTTATTGCCACTGCTACCACAGCTGGACTTTTGTCACCCCAGATTAAGTCAGCTATCACCCCTCCTTTTTTGCGGAAAGTCCGATCCTGATGTCGGTAACGGGCCCAATCTTGTAAGGTTTGTCGATGGGGACTCAAGGCAGCAATCAGAGCTAAAAACAGCACCAGGTTGAAGACCAGCAGCATCTGTGAATTCTCTTCCAAGCCATGGGTATAACCACGCCAGTTTTTGACTTGAGGGTTGAGGGCAAATCCTAAAATCACTGCTTGCAAGCTAGCGGTCAGCCAGTAACTCTGTTGCTTGTTAATCAGGGTAGCTTTAGGGTTATGGAAACAACGATTTAGCCCTTGCCCAAGCCAGTAGGTCCCAACACCGTAGTTGAGGACAATAAAACCAGCCATAGTCCAGAAACTGGCACCGATATGGATACCAAACCAGCGCAAATCTTGGAAACTACGGTGATAAGTAGAAATCCTACTCCCATCAAAGGAATTAGAATCAATCAGGTACGGTAAGACAATGGTAGGATTAAACAACGTTAGCCAATCGGCTGGGTAATGGCTGACACCACTGTCATGAATCACCATGGTCGTGATCCACACAAAGATGAGTACAGCACCAGAACCTAACCAAGCTTGGAAACCTCCTAGAGATCTACTAACTAAGCCAAATAGTAGCGCCATACTATAGCAAAATAGGCAACTGGTACCGAGAACGGTGTAAAATCCTAAAAGCTCAAGCAAATGGATTTTACCAGCAATAGCTGCCCAAAAATGCAATGGTAGGGCAAAAGCAACTGCTAGATAAAGCAATGCTGGTACCCCCAGTAGTTTGCCACCTAGGATGCTCCGGCTTGACTGAGGTGTCAGGCGCAGAAAGTTGAGGGTGCCACGACTTTCTTCTTTGGAGAGGTCACTGATTAGCATATAGGTGCCAACCACCAACAAGCTGAAGATACCGATAAGACTCAGCCAGACAAATACATCTTGCCACCACAGAGACCAGTTAATCTCAAAACCTCCCAAGCCATTTGGTAGGCAAGTAAGGTTGGAATAGTCTTTGACACCAGTGCAATATCGGTTATAAATGGTACGATCACCATCAGCTACTGGTAGCTGACTTCCAAAACCGATCAGCATCACTAACTGACCAACCAAGGATATTGCCACTGTAATCAGGACATTGCGCTGTTTGAAACTCCCTTTGAGTTCTCGAAACACCTGGGGATTCAATTCCCCAAGTTGGTTAACTAAATTATTAAGTGCCATATCGCTATTAGTCTCCTTGTAGTCTCCTTGTTCAGAAACTTGTGCAACAAGATTTAACCTGCTCAAACCTGCACTTAGGTGCGCTTTCCAATGGCCGGGGAACCCGGCCTTGGGTCGCACCTCTAGTTATCATGCAGCTATGATCGAGCTATGATGCTTGCTGATGACCTAATTTAAGGAAAATTGTTTCTAAGTCTTCTTGAGAGCACTGGAATTCTGTCAAGGGAATCCCAGCCTTAACCAGCGATCGCAATAGCTGTGCACAATCCTCTTGACCTCCTGAAAAATGAATCCGCATCCGACCTGGTTCTGGTAATATCTCCCAGTCTTCTACAAGGGGATTATTTTTCAATTCCCCTTTAAGTACATCCAGCTGACCTAGGCTTGACAACAGAATTTGCTGGCGACCAAGACGCTGGTAAAACTCATCTAGGGGTGCGCTTTCTAGCAGATACCCTAGTTCCATGATGCCTACTGAGCTACACAGTTGGGCTAAATCACTCAAGACATGGGAGGAAATTAGAATGGTCATCCCCGCTTCTTGGAGAACCTTAATAATTTCCCGAAACTTCATTCTAGCAATGGGGTCAAGACCAGAGACTGGCTCATCCAGCAGCAGTAAAATCGGTTCATGAATAATAGTTCGAGCCAGGCTAAGGCGCTGTTTCATCCCCCGGGAGAGGGTAGAAATCAAACTATTACGCTTGTTGGTTAATTCAATCAGTTCCAGAACATCGTATAAGCGTTGTCGGCGTTTTGAGCCTCTTAATTTATATAGACGTGCGAAGTAGTCTAGGTAGTCCCAAACCGTCAAATCTTCATAGAGGGGAAAATCATCAGGTAGATAGCCTAAACGCTGTTTTAGCCTAGGATTGCTTTGATCTCTTAGCAAACGCTGACCATTGATGTAAATCTCACCAGTGGTAGGTTCTTCCGCTGCAGCTAACATCCGGATCAGGGTGGTTTTTCCAGCACCATTCGGTCCAATTAAGCCGTAAACTTCACCGCTTTCCACTTGCAAATCCACCTCATGCACAGCCACATGCCGGTCGAATTGCTTGGTTAGTCCACGGGTATCAATAGCCAGTTCTTTTACCATCAGAGTCTGGTTTTAGTTATTTCAATTACCTAAGACTAAGGTCTGTCTGGGCCAATAAAGGACAATACCAAAGCCTTCTATTGGTGGGCGTTCCCTAGCCCTGTGAAAAAGCGCGGGGTCGCACCGCAAGGGTAAATTCAGATGTTGGTTTTTTTTCCAGCCTAGCGCTTTATTCTTGATCTATCGGTTTAGATCTATCGGTTTCGATCTATCAGTTGACCTAGGGCGCTTGAGCTTGCCTAGATTTATTGGAATTATTGATCAATTATTTGAGTTATTGATTTGTATCAGTTATCCCTAGCTTAGGGATTCCTTCCGGACTTTTCTTTTGTGGCGAAGTCTGAGTCTATCAGTTACATCGGTGACATCCCTTAACCTATCCCTTGCCAACTCTGCTGATCAAAAAATTACCCTCATACACCGGCCAGATGCTATAGTATCGAGCGATGCAGCGCGGTCTTGGGGGTTTCCCCCATGAGCGACTGCATCAAGACAACGCTATAACTTATACCCACGACACCTCATACTTAAGCATCGACCAAAATACTATGACTTACTCCTACCGCATTACCCTGCTACCTGGTGACGGGATTGGCCCAGAAATCATGGCAGTAGCTGTAGATGTATTGAACCTCGTTGGCAAGCGATTCGATATTAATTTTAAATTTACCGAGGCCCTAATCGGTGGCGTAGCTATTGATGCTACTAATGAACCCCTACCTACTGATACACTAGAACTATGTCGCAATAGTGATGCGGTTTTACTCGCTGCCATTGGGGGTTACAAGTGGGATAATCTCCCCCGCCACCAACGACCAGAAACCGGATTGTTGGGATTAAGAGCAGGGTTAGGATTGTTTGCTAATCTCCGACCAGCGACAATATTCCCCCAACTGATTGATGCCTCGACCTTGAAACGAAATGTGGTTGAAGGGGTAGATATTATGGTGGTTAGAGAACTGACTGGTGGGATCTACTTTGGACAACCTAAAGGAATTTTTTCTCAGGAAACTGGGGAAAAACGGGGAGTCAATACTATGGCTTACACCGAAGCCGAAATTGACCGCATTGCTAGAGTAGGGTTTGAAACGGCTAAAAAACGTGGTGGTAAACTTTGTTCGGTGGATAAAGCTAATGTGTTGGATGTGTCCCAGTTGTGGCGCGATCGCATTACAACCCTAGCAGCAGAATATCCCGATGTGGAACTGTCTCACCTATACGTGGATAATGCTGCTATGCAATTGGTCAGAGCTCCCAAACAATTTGATACCATTGTTACCGGTAATATGTTCGGGGATATTTTATCGGATGCTGCTGCTATGCTTACCGGTAGTATCGGCATGTTACCCTCTGCCAGTTTAAGTGAATCTAGCCCTGGAGTCTTTGAACCTGTTCATGGCTCGGCTCCAGATATTGCCGGTCAAGATAAAGCTAATCCCTTAGCGATGGTACTCAGTGCTGCGATGATGTTACGTTACGGCTTGAACCAGCCCCAAGCAGCAGATTCCATTGAACAAGCAGTTGTAAAGGTTTTAGATAAAGGCGATCGCACAGGAGATATCATCTCAGAAGGCATGAATCTCTTAGGTTGTCGTGCTATGGGAGATTCTCTAATTCAGTGCCTAGAACAATCTTGATCTTATCCCTTGATATTATCCCTTGATTTGATCGGGTAAACCTGCTGTTACTTATAATAACTCAGGAAAATCTGTTGGTTTCCCCTGGTTAATCAGTGCCCTTTTGCGGAAATACCCCCTTGCTGTTAGGGCGTGATTGGATTACAGTCAAACTGAAATAATAGGGTAAAAAGTGTGGTGTATACATCACAACAAAGACAAGAAAACTACCAAACTCGGCTTGAGCTACCGAAGCTGATAGATCCTACGGTTTTGAGAGCAGCTAAGCACATCTACCGGGTTTACTACGAAGTTCATCCATACCAAGATGAACAGCCATCTGGTGTAGCCATTGACAGATATACCCTCAGAGGAAAGTTAATCTTTAGTGATAAACCTATCCTTCTACCAACTGAATGCTTTGTGCCTTTGAGTCAACTAGAAGGGGACTTTTATTAATAAATATTAAGTAAATCGGTCATTGGACTTAGTTTTATGGTAGTAACCGATAGAAATTAGCAAGTAGTGATACAGGATATGGTTGGAGTATCCGCTGCCTTGACAACGTTGATAGTTTGCGCAATAGTTTTCGCTAGTGGTGTATCTATTGGCAGTTTCCTCAATGTAGTCGTTTATCGACTACCTGCTGGTTTATCCATCCTTTGGCCCCCTTCGCGCTGTCCCAATTGTCTGCATAAGCTGGGAAAGCGAGAAAATGTTCCGGTAATGGGCTGGCTGTGGTTAAAAGGACGTTGCCGTCACTGTAGTACCAAGATTTCCAGCCGCTATCCCCTAGTAGAGGCCATAACAGGTTTACTGTTTTTACTAGTTTTCTGGATGTATGGTTGGGGTTGGCAAACCCTAGGATATTGGGCGTTTTTGAGCTGGCTGTTGACTCTGGCTCTGATTGATATCGATACTATGACCCTACCGAATTCCCTAACTCAGTCTGGATTAGTGGCTGGTTTAGTATTTCAAGGAACTACTGGTTTTTTGCAGGGGTCTCAACCCATAGCAATAATTCCTCAATTAATGACTGGGGTGGTAGGTGCAGTGCTAGGGATTTGGTTGTTTGACCTGATTGCCTTTGGGGGTTCGATTGCCTTTGGTCAATCTGCTATGGGGGGAGGAGATGCTAAACTAGCGGCGATGATGGGAGCTTGGTTAGGCTGGAAGTATTTGCTCTTGGCTAGTTTCATCGCTTGTGGTGTAGGTGCTTTTGCTGGTGGCGCAGCCATTGCCCTCGGTTGGATCAATCGCAAACAGCCCATGCCCTTTGGTCCTTTTCTAGGGTTGGGAGCAGGATTGACTCTACTGTGGGGTAAATTAATAGTGTCCACTTACCTAGAACTATTTTTCCCATTGAGCTAAAAGTTATATTAGGTTTCCTTGACCCATTAAGAATTAAATTCGCGCGATTGTCGCGCCTCCAAGGGCGAGTAAATCGCCCTTGGGTGGCACCTTTCGGCAAAGCAGACGCGGGGCGCGTTCGGGTCGCACCTGTTGAATAATGTTCCCTCACTCTCTAAATTTAGAGGTTGAAACCGATAAACTCAGACTTAGTATATAATAGGAAACCTATAAAAATTAACCTAGTCTAAAATTTTAGCTAATTGTCTACTAATCACAATAAGTATAACTAAGTATAACCTATAAATAAAACTACTATAGATGAAATAGCAATAACAAATTCAACGGCTCTGAAAACTATACTATTGGTGCTATTGGTATTGGCCTGTGTCTTGGATAACAATCAGAACTACCAATCTTCGCTGGGAAGCCGAGCTGATGCAGCAGGTGCTAGCTGCTCATGATATCCCAAGTCGGATTCTTGATATTGGGATCATGTCTTATTTAGGTGCAGGTAGTCCTGCGGCTTTACAAGTTCGCTCACCAGATCAATGGACAGCCTTACTGTTGTTGAGTTCCCCAGAGGAAGAGCAGGCAGGACAATCATAAAGATAAAATTATAGCTAAAAAAATTTAGATAATACGTTAACAGGATAATAAATTTTTATGTCTCTATTGGATTGGTTTGCAAATAGAAAACCTAAACCAAGCCCTAAACAACCTCAAGAACGGGAGATTGCTGATGGGCTATGGAAAAAGTGTGAAGCTTGCGGAGTGCTATCCTACGCCAGAGACCTGCAAGCTAATCAAATGGTTTGCACTGAATGTGAGCATCATATGCGAGTCCCTAGTGACGAGCGGATCCGCCAGCTGATTGACCCTCAGACCTGGATCTCACTGGATGAACACCTACATCCGACGGATCCCCTGAAGTTTTGCGATCGCAAAGCCTATAGTGATCGTTTGCGAGACAGCCAAGAAAAAACCAAGCTCACAGATGCGGTACAAACTGGCACCGGTAAGCTAGAGAATTTGCCTATTGCTTTGGGAGTGATGGACTTCCGGTTCATGGGCGGTAGTATGGGTTCGGTAGTTGGGGAAAAACTGACTCGTTTGATAGAAGAAGCAACCAAGCGACAGCTACCGGTTGTAATTGTTTGTGCATCTGGTGGAGCCAGAATGCAGGAAGGGATGTTAAGCCTGATGCAAATGGCCAAAATCTCTGGTGCCTTGGAACGCCATCGTCAAGCCAGACTACTCTACATTCCAGTTCTTACTCATCCTACCACTGGTGGGGTGACCGCCAGTTTTGCGATGTTAGGAGATATTATCATAGCGGAACCGAAAGCATTAATTGGATTTGCTGGACGACGAGTGATTGAGCAGACCCTAAGAGAAAAGCTCCCCGATAATTTCCAGACCTCTGAATATCTGCTAGACCACGGCTTCGTTGATGCCATTGTACCTCGCACCCAGTTGAAAAAAACCCTAGCCCAGCTGATTCGCCTGCATCAACCCCAGGCTACTATACCGGTAGCGGTTTCCTTCCCAGAAGCAGTAGGGACTTCGGAGCTGGGAGTAGGCAGTAGGGAGTCGGGAGTCGGGAGTCGGGAGTAGGGAATCGGGAGTCGGGAGCGGTGCGACCCGTGGCGAATTTAATTCTTAATGGTAAGAGCGCACCGTAGGGAATCGGGAGTCGGGAGTCGGGAGTCGGGAGTCGGGAGTCGGGTAGTGTGGGGAGATGGGGAGATGGGGACTCAGATGGTTTCATAATATTCCCTCTTGCCTCTTGCCTCTTGCCTCTTGCCTCTTGCCTCTTGCCTCTTGCCTCTTGCCTCTTGCCTCTTGCCTCTTGCCTCTTGCCTCTTGCCTTTTGCCTTTTGCCCCTTGCCCCCACAACCCCCACACTTCCCAAACTGTTCCTTAGTTATGATCGCGTTTAATTATCATGGGCTTTGCAGACTTGTCAATTGTGGAAATTGCCGCCGAGTATGACCTTCGAGTAGAAGAGGTATTCGATCTATGCCAGCAGTTGGGCATTGCTTACAAAAATCAAGACACCCATCTGCCTCTAGAAGATGCCAAGGCTGTTATACTAAAGATTTTGTCTGAAACAAAGGGTAATCATTAATACCTGAGTTAGATAGCCGTGATTGGTTGACTCGGATCCCCCTCAGCGAGAGAATGTGCAGGGAATCAGTTAATGCTGTTTTGAAAAACTAATCCCATATGAGCCACATTTTTAGAGGAGAATCAACAATGAAGCGATTTATCTTGCTGATCACGGCAACCCTATTCTTTGCCTTTCATATTGCAGTGGGCAGTTCAGCAGCCCTCGATCTGCTTGAAAAGGACCGCACCGTACCTTTAAATGAAGCAGGTGACATGGTGGTTCTGAGTAACGAAGAGGTCACTGAGGGCTTACGCTTGTTTAACGATAAGTGTTCTCAATGTCACAAAGGAGGTTACAGTAAAACTGACCCTAACGTTACTCTTGCTGCTGAAGACTTAAAGTACGCAACGCCACCCCGTGATAACCTGGAGGCTTTAGTAGACTACCTCAAGCATCCTACCTCCTACGACGGGGAAATTGATATTTCTATATTTCATCCAAGCACTGATAGTGCTGATATTTTTCGGTATATGAGGAATGTCACCACAGATGAACTCGTTGATATTGCTGGTTATATTCTCTATGAGGTCAACACTAAAAGCGAAACGTGGGGTTGTGGTAAGGTCTGTAACTAATTACGTTTGTTTGTAGAGAGGTTAAGAAGCACGAAGCGAAACGCTTTATGCTTAATTTAAGCAGCAAGGGCAGAGGCTTCTTCTGTTGGCAGTTAGGGGTTAGGGGTTAGGGGTTAGGGGTTAACCAAAATCAATAACCCTAGCTTCTTTAACTAGACCTGATTCGCTAATAGAAGAAGCGTCTGTCCTGTTGCTCAATCAGTACATATCACGTTAAATACTCAATAATACTCAATGCTCCGTAGATTATTAGACTTCTGTGAGAAGTCGGGAACAGGGAACAGGGAACAGCGATGCAGCGCGGTCTTGGGGAGGCAGCGCGGTCTTGGGGGTTCCCCCCATGAGCGACTGCCGTGGGTTTCCCCCACTCGCTATTGCATCAAGACGGGAACACTGGAGAACAATTCAGGGGAACAGTATCAAAACACTACTTTCGCAAGAGGTCTATTAGTATCAATCCGTTATTTGCTAGTGGTTCTGGTGTTCTGCCTAGGGACATGGACGGTTAGTTCACCAGCCCACGCTGCGGTTAACGACTACGTCAGGCACTACCTAGATGTGGCAGAACCTGTACCGATTGCTGTAGATGGCAAGGGAGAGACTAAGCTGTTTGACGGCGAAGACTTGTCCGTTGGTATAAAATTGTTTTCCCAAAATTGCCAGAGATGTCATGTGGGAGGAGCTAATCTCATTGATCCCACTGTTTCTCTATCTCTGGAGAAGCTAGCTGGGGCAAAACCACCTCGGGATAATCTCAATGGTTTAGTTGCTTTTATGAGGCAACCGATGACCTATGATGGTGAAGACGAAAGCTTCTGGTGCCGTGAAGTTCCAGAGAGTTGGCTATCACAGGAAAAAATCGAGAAGTTAGCGGCATTTGTGATCAGAGCTGCACAGAAAGGACCAGGATGGGGAACTGAGGATTTATTTTAAGTTAGGAAATTGGGAATCGGGAATCGGGAATCGGAACCCACCCCTAAAACTTAGTTAGTAATCACCTGCTCGAATCTCTTCATTAGCTGATTCTTGGGCTTTCTTCATAGCACTTTCTAAGGATTGCTCACCCAGTAAGGCACTCAGAAATTGATTATCGAAATGGGTTTGAATGGTTGGCAAGGTTTCCCCAGCCTGCCAAATGGTTGCATAGGCGGCTCCTTTAATAAAAGGAGCATAGAGGGGATTTTTTTGATAGCCTAGTTCCGATAACACAGATAGCCGAGAAGGTAGTACTAGTCCGGCTTTTCCCCAAGCTTTCATTCCTTCTTTGCCGGTTAGATAGGAAATTAGTTGCCAAGCTGCTTCTTTATGTTGAGCTTGCTTGTTCATCACATAAGCAACGGTATAAGCCATTGTTCCTTTTTTACTACCTAAGGAGGGAACTTCAGCGGTGGCGAATTTAATTTTAGGAAATGTGTCTTTGAGATAAGGAATCGCCCAGCTACCTTCGATGACCATTGCGGTTTTACCCTGACCAAACATTTCGCTACCAGAACTAGCCCCAACGTCTGAAGGTAAGGCAGCAGACTGGTAGTTTCGGTATAGGTCAATGACAGTTTTAAGACTTTTAAAACTTTCAGGAGTGGCAAAGGTAGCGTAGCCGTTTTTGTCAACTAAGTTAGCTCCAAAAGCTTTAATGAAAAAATAGAGACGAGCCAGCTCCTGATTAATTCCCAAACCATAGCGTTCATTTCTGCCATCGCGATTCTTATCAACGGTGAGTTTTTGGGAATAATCCCGTAATTCTTCCCAAGTTTGGGGTGGTTGAGTTAAATTAGCTTGTTTGAATAATTGCTTATTGTAAAAAAGGGCAAGGGTGGAAAAATCTTTAGGCAATCCGTAGATTATTCCATTATATTGGAATGCTTTAAACAGAGAGGGTTCAAAGTCAGCTACATCAAAATTATCAGTGCGCTTAATGTAGTCATCCAAAGGCTCCAAAACATCATGAATCATTAGTAATGGGGCTTCATAGGCATCTAAATAAAAGATATCTGGAGCTGCATCACCAATTAATCGGGTTTTGATCACATCCATGTATTGACCAGTGATGACTTCAAGCTTAACCTTTACCTTGGGATGTTTAGCTTCAAATTCTTTTAGTACTTGCTCTAGTAATTGTTTTTCAGTAGGGCTGCTTTGCCAACCACCGAGAGTGACGGTGGTTACTCCATCTAGGTTACTGCTGCCACAGGCTATAATGCAGAGAATTATCAGCGGTAAGATTACCCATTTTGACAGGATTTTAGTCATTTGTTTAGGGTTGACGGGTAAATTTAAATTGATATAACCTACTAATTCTACTAGAGTGCAATACCGATTATGAGCAGACTGTCTGACCAATTCAAAAATCCTAAAACACTGATTAAGGTAACTGGTTGGCTACTGTTGCTACTGACTGGGCAAACAGTGATGGTGGATCTGAGGCCAGCTACTGCCCAAACTTCATCAGAACCGAGATTTTTTGGGGAGCCTCTACCAACTATGACCCCATCTTCTCTACCATCGGTTAACACTCCCCCTTTATTTTTGCCGACCGCCTCACCCAACCGGTCAAGCAATACTCTTAATCCACCTGAGTTAAAGGTCAACGACACTAATCGATCCATAACGAATAGATCAATACCCATCGCTAATCTCTATCGGGTTGATGTGGTGGGTGATAGTTATTTGTTGTTATCCCAAGTACAAGAAATTGAACCACAAGCGTTTGTGCGCGAGGGAGAGGGTGTGATTCAAGTAGGTACATTTATGGATCGCTACAATGCTCAGTCCCGTCTCCGGGCTTTGGAAGCTTTGGGAATTCCAGCCCGAATCACAACCATTGCACAACAAGCATTTGATGGTGGTGCTACAAACCTGAGCAACATACCAACTTTTTCATCCGATGGCTCGATCACCTATGGCTCCCGTTTGGTGTATCCAGAAACAGGATTAAATTTGGCGAACCGTCGTTCTGTGAGTTCTGGTTCTAATCCAGGGGATTCAGGAGAATCCAGGGGTAGGAGCTATTTTGTTGCTATTCCTGGAAATGCTCAGAGGTTACCAGAGATGGTAACGGAATTGGTTAAAATTGGGATTGCCCAGGATTTAGTCAGCCAACGAGATGCTCCAAGAGGTAAACATGTTGCTGTTGGTCCGTTTAAAAAGCGGGGGGAGGCAGAACGTTGGAGTAATCGTTTGCGCTCTGCTGGTTGGGATGCACGGGTGTATTTTGGTCGGTAGGGGCAGAATGTAGAATGCAGAATTAAGAATTAAGAATTAAGAAGGCAGAATTAAGAATTGATGCAGTCTCAGAATCGGCGAGAACTAATTGAACAAGTGGTGGTAACTGCTGAGCAGATGCGTGAGATTGAAGGGCGCATCTTTGAGGCGGGGATGCCTGTAGCAGCTTTGATGGAAAAGGTGGCAGGATTGATTACTCGCTCTATTCAAGGTCTTTATCCCTGTGCTGAGAATAGGCGAGTGGGTGTGTTAGTTGGTCCTGGTCATAATGGGGGCGATGGGTTAGTTGTTGCTCGTGAACTTTATTTACAGGGGTATGAGATCCACATTTACCGTCCTTTGTCGAAACTGAAGGAATTGACTGACTACCATGCTCGGTATGCGGTTAGCTTGGGGATTCCTTTTTATGACGAGATTGAAGCGCTGTATGAGTGTGACCTGATTATTGATGGTTTGTTCGGATTTGGACTGACGCGATCGCTTTCTGGTAGTATCGCTGAGGCGGTTGAGCTGTTGAATCAATGGTCACAACCGGTGGTGAGTATTGATTTGCCTTCGGGATTACACACTGATACTGGGGAAGTGTTGGGCATCGCGGTTCGGGCTACCCGGACATTATGCTTAGGGTTGTGGAAGTTGGGGTTTCTGCAAGACCAAGGGTTGGATTATATTGGTGAAGCTCAGTTAATTGATTTTGGTATTCCCCTCAAGGATATTTGGTCCATTTTAGGTGAGCCACCAGATTTGCTCCGAGTTACCGAAACTGTTGCGAAACAGTTTTTGCCTTTACCTCGCCCTAAGGTAACGCATAAGTACCAACAGGGCCATCTGTTGCTGATTTGTGGCTCTAAACAGTATTCAGGGGCAGCAATTTTGGCGGGATTAGGGGCTCGTGCTAGTGGGGTGGGGATGCTTTCAATGGCAGTGCCGGAGTCTATCAAACTGCTAGTGGTCAGTCACTTGCCAGAAGCTGTGGTAATTGGTTGCCCAGAAACGACGGCGGGTGCGATTGACCTAAGGTCACGCTACGCCAACGGATTTTTGCCTGAGTTAGTGTTAGAGAAGTTAAACCAACCCTCTGGTAGTGATTCTGGTAGCTATCATACTTATAATGCGATCGCATGTGGTCCTGGTTTAACAAAGGATGCTAAGGATATAGTGCAAGGGGTTTTAGCTGCCCAATGCCCAATTGTTTTGGATGCGGATGGTTTAAATATCCTGGCGGAACTGATCACTATTCCCACTTTGTTGAAGCGTCGAGGCCAGACAGTGTTAACCCCTCATGTTGGAGAGTTCCGACGTTTATTTCCCGATTCTGCAGAACTGTTACCGGATCGAGTCAAGGCTGTGCAGAAGGCATCCCAATTGAGTCGCTCTGTGGTGTTGTTAAAAGGAGCCAGGAGTGCGATCGCAAATCCCAGGGGCTCGGTGTGGCTGATTCCTGAAAGTACACCAGCTCTAGCCCGAGGGGGGAGTGGCGATGTGCTCACTGGACTAGTGGGAGGTTTGATGGCTCAGCCAGTTCTGTCTGAGCATCCTTTGGAGGCAATAGTGGCAACGGCAGCCTGGTGGCATGCCCAAGCTGGCATTTTAGCGGCTCAGGAGCGGAGTGAGTTGGGGGTCGATGGGGGGACCTTGGCAGAGTTTTTGATGGTAGTGGTGAGAGGGAATAGGGAGTAGGGAAGAGGGAATCGGGAATCGGGAGTAGGGAGTAGGCAAGAGGCAAGAGGCAAGAGGCAAGAGGCAAGAGGGTTAAGAGTGTTGTAAATGTGGTAAGTGTGGTAAGTGTGGGGAGAGGGAAGATCATAAAACCAAAGGCTAATTAATGATGCTTGTCACCCCCTTAGCCCACACCCTACTCCCTACTCCCTACTCCCTACTCCCTGCTCCCTACTCCCTCTTGTTAACAAATTAAACCTAAAGCTTTCTCTTTAATTTGCTCTTCGTCAATCTTTTCTTTCAGTTCACTATCTGTATATCTGCCTTCTAAGGCTTCTAATGCTGCTTTTTTTAGGGCTGTCTCAAAGGCATCGGTTAAAATTTCTAATAATTCGTCTTGATTTGCATAATATCCTCCTGATTTTCGCCGTTTGTTAACTCGTTTAATATTTTTGCTGGCATTATAAATAGAAAATTCCCAAGAGCGGGTCGTGCGTTTTTCTACTTCTTGCTTGATTAAATGTAATAGTAATATGACTGCATAGCTATAAATTTTATTTAGTTTATCCTCCCTTGACATTTCTTCTAGTTCATCAACAATTTCTAAGGCTTTATGATACTTTTTTTCTTCAATTAGTTGACGTAATAAGGTTAATTCTTCCATGTCATGGGTTGATGGGAGTAGGGAATCGGTAATCGGGAGTCGGGAATCGGGAGTCGGGAGTCGGGAAGTTGGATCACCCCCCTTACAAATCATCGGGATTGATGCCAAGGGTACGCAATTTTTCTGCCAATCTTTCTGCCCGTTGGGATTCCTGTTCTGCCCGTTGCTTTTGCCGTTCTGCCCGTTCTGCTGAAGTCTCAATCCAATTACCAGCTCCATCATACCAACGCAGCCACAACCCTTCTGTGTCTTGATATTTACCTTGCCATACTCCTAACCCTAATTCCAGTTCTGGAATCCAAAATTTGGGCTCAGAAAGCTCTACTTCCTGATACTGGGTGACAATTAATTGAAACACCCGCAACTGGTTTTCATAAGCGATGCAGCGCGGTCTTGGGGTTTCCCCCATGAGCGACTGCATCAAGACACGGTCAAAGACAACATAGTAAGGAATGCGCATATATTGTTCATAGGCTTGCCATTTAGTGGGTGGCTTGTTGGCAGACCTTAGGGTTTGTCCTAAATCTTCCGCTTCGGTACCTGGTGATAAGAGTTCCACTACCAAAAATGGCGCTCTTCCTTCCTGCCAAACCACATAACTCCAGCGCAGGTCTTGTTGTTGTTGAGCAGGAGTGATACCCAATACCAGGAACCAATCCGGTCGTTTGTGCCACAATAAATGATGGCTATCGTAATATAAATTTAGGTCTGTACCAATGAACATCTCCTCCCTGGGATAGTTAGGAGGTTGGCAGGTTTCCCGCAATAGCTGGGGTTGGAAGTCGTGAAATTCGTCAGGCAAACCAGGCTCCTCTGGGTCTTCACTAGGTAAGTCATACATAGTCGGCATAGTTTCGCTGGGAGAAAGCGGTGGGTCAGTTTGGTACATGATCTTCTGTTGAACCTGATAGTTTGAGGGTAGCACTTGGGTAAGTCACCTAGGGTCCCAGCAGTGGGTTTGTTGCTGTTTGCGTTCGCGAAGCGTGACCGAAGGTCAATCGCAATAGCCATCTCCCCAGTATCAGCTACTGAGCCAATCGAGCCACAAAGTCTTTATGTGCCTTTGAGTCTATCCCCTCCTGAAGCACTGCCAATACCCGTTGCATTTCCCCAGCTAGTAACGGCTCTACTGCCAACTGCAATCCTGGAAACACGTTACTGCTCAGCACCCCCAACTGATCTGGCTGCTGCTGGAGATACTCCCCTGCATCCAATTCATACCAGCGAAACTGTTGCTCTTGCACCAGCCAAACTAGATACTCCTTTACTCCATTGCGCCGGTAAGCCCGTAGCTTGTCATGGAGGTCGTAGGAAGCACTACTGGCTGCAATCCCGACAATCAACTCCGGTGCTCCTTCTATATAGTCATCGTCAGTAATGCGGGACTGTCCACCCTTTTGTTGATCAATGCGCAGAATTGCATCCGGTTGGGGCTCATTATCAAAATCTAACCGCACCGTAGGATTGTCTCCCAACATGACACCAGGGGTAGCGGCTTCATAGACCCCTAGCCAGGTAATGATTTTTCCATGGGGATTGGCATGTTTAGTGATCCTGACGGGAGATGCCACGTAAACGACTCCTTCAATCAATTCTGCTTTCTTGGTATCAGGCATTGCCTGGTATCGTCGTTCAAATTCCACCCGAGTTAAGCGATCGCCGTTTTCCAGAATGGGAATTAGCATCGGTTGTGATGTTGATGTTGCCATAAGCTGTTACCCATTTAAACTCCCTTGTCTTGATGCAATAGCGAGTGGGGGAAACCCCCTGTTCCCTTGCTGCATCGCTTTATGAAATCAGGAAAAAAACCCTGAAACTCTTTTCCCTTCTGCCTTCTGCCTTCTGCCTTCTGCCTTGCTGTTTTGCAATTTAAATGCACAACAGCTTAGACCCCCCTTACAAATCATCGGGATTGATGCCAAGGGTACGCAATTTTTCTGCCAATCGTTCTGCCCGTTGGCGTTCCTGTTCTGCCCGTTGGGATTCCTGTTCTGCCCGTTGGGATTCCTGTTCTGCCCGTTGGGATTCCTGTTCTGCCCGTTGGGATTCCTGTTGAGCGTGTTCTTTTAAAGTCTCAATCCAATTACCAGCTTCATCATACCAACGCAGCCACAACCCTTCTGTTTCTTGATATTTCCCAAGCCAGACTCCTAACCCTAATTCCAGTTCTCGAATCCAAAATTTGGGTTCAGAAAGCTCTACTTCCTGATACTGGGCGGGCATTAATTGAAACACCCGCAACTGGTTTTGATAACGGTCAAAGACCACATAGTAAGGAATCCGCATATATTGTTCATATGCTTGCCATTTGGTGGGTGGCTTGTTGGCAGACCTTAGGGTTTGTCCTAAATCTTCAGCTTCCGTACCTGGTGATAGGAGTTCCACTACCAAAAATGGCGCTCTTCCTTCCTGCCAAACCACATAACTCCAGCGAAGGTCTTTTTGTTGTTGAGCGGGAGTCACACCCAGTACCAGAAACCAATCTGGTCGTTTGTGCCACAACAAATGATGACTATCGTAATATAAATTGAGGTCTGTACCAATAAACATTTCCTCCCTGGGATAGTTGGGAGGTTGGCAGGTTTCCCGCAATAGCTGGGGTTGGAAGTCATGAAATTCGTCAGGCAAACCAGGCTCCTCCGGGTCTTCACTAGGTAGGTCATACATAGTGGGCATGGTTTCCCACACTGGACGGGGATGAACAGTTGGATCTAATTCCTCTTCGTCTGGGTCTTCACTAGGTAGGTCATACATAGTGGGCATGGTTTCCCTGGGAGGACGGGGTGGGTCAGTTTGGTACATGATCCTCTGTTGAGCCTGATAGTTTGAGCTTAGCATCTTGGGTTTTAGGGAATCGGGAGGTGGGAATCGGGAGGTGGGAATCGGGAGGTGGGAATCGGCAAGAGGCAACATTCAACATTCAACCTGCCAACCTACCCTACAAGGGACGGCAAGGGCGAACAACCAACTAACCTAGCCTACAAGGGACGCCAAGGGCGAACAACCTTGGCCTTTCGGCCACGCTACGCGAACAACTTGACAACTTTCAACCTACCCTTCACCGAACGCCAAAGGCGAACAACTTTTCCAACCCCTACTCCCGGCCACCTCTAAGATTCTTCTTCGTCGATGTCGATCGCATTTTCCTACCACAGCCATCTGCGATCGCATTTTCCTACCACAGCCATCTGTGATCGCATTTTCCCACCACAGCCATCTGCGATCGCATTTTCCCACCACAGCCATCTGCGATCGCATTTTCCTACCACAGCCATCTGCGATCGCATTTTCCCACCACAGCCATCTGCGATCGCATTTTCCCACCACAGCCATCTGCGATCGCATTTTCCCACCACAGCCATCTGCGATCGCATTTTCCCACCACAACCGATTCCCGATTCCCGATTCCCACCTCCCGATTCCCGATTCCCAATTCTCAATTCTCAATTCTCAATTCTCAATTCTCAATTTCCTGTAGTATCCACTGTCTAGAGAGGTATTTTTCGCTTAGGATTGAAAATTGTTATGATCACGGGTTATTCAACAGAAAAACAAAGGAAGCTTTTGCCGAAATACCACCTGCAATTCCTGAAGCATACAATAGCGGTTATAAATTGAAGATCAGACAGCTTAATTGAGTATAACGGAAAAACAAACCAATAATTGTTCCATCTTTTTTCGGTTGCTCAATCGGTCTGGACTAGATCTATCGCAGTTCTCAATTGGTTGAGGTAGATTTTGGAGTTTAGGCAAAAGGCAAGAGGGAACAGGGAAAAAATCCTGTGTACTTCATAGGTATGAGGTAAGCATTCAGCCGTCAGCCGTCAGCCGTCAGCTTATTTTATTCACAAGTTGTTCGGTGTAGCGTGCGCTATGGGCATAAACTGTTTCGGTAGCGTGGCCAAAGGCCTTTAGCTGAATACTTACGATCTGAAAAACCCTATAACCACAGGATCGCTATCAAAAACGCGTTCGCGTAGCGTGACCAAAGGTCAATCGCGTGCATCTCATTAAAGTTTGACTCGGTGATGGGTTACTACCGACCGTTGATTAGCTGACGGCTGAGGGCTGATAGCTGAATGCTTACCTCCCTACTCCCTACTCCCTGCTCCCTACTCCCTAATTCCTACCCAATTGAAAACCTTGAATAGTCGCTTGTTAACCAAAACCTATTCACAACTTCAGCACAAATCATGAAAAACTCAGAAATACCAATCCCAAATCCCGCCCAAACCATGATGGCGGATGACCAATCCATGACCAATTCACCAGAAACTATGGACAATCAAGACCTAGGGATGGCAACCGCCCCATCCATGGAAAGCCCAAAAGAAGTGATCAACGTTGACGCCCAACATTCCTATCCTCCCTATCCTCCCTATAACCCACCATCCCTAACCCTTGACACAATTACTACTGTGACTATGCCAGTGCTGACTCCTGGTAACAATGGTGACGCCGTACGATTTTTGCAGCAGATCCTAATCAGCTTGGGCTACACCATTGTTAAATTTAACGCCAATTTTGACCGATATACCTACCTAGGTGTGACTCAATTCCAACGCAACAACCGTTTGAAAGTGGATGGAGTAGTTGGCTGGCATACCTGGCGTAAGTTGGGTGAAGCTAGTGTCTCCCGGCGTCGTTACTAGGGCATAGGGAGTAGGGAGTAGGGAGTAGGGAGTAGGGAGTAGGGAGTAGGGAGTAGGGGAGTCAGATCAGTTTTCCCTTTTGCCTCTTGCTTCTTGCCTATTCTGTATTCCCGATTCCCGATTCCCGATTCCCGATTCCCGATTCTAAATTCTAAATTCTAAATTCTAAATTCTAAATTCTAAATTCTAAATTCCCGATTCCCTGTTCCCTCCTGATTAATCATTCGCCCAGGAAAAATTGACACAAATATCCAATATACTGCTCGCTTTGTGTATGCTTTAATTACACAGATACCTCTCTAGCATTTTCATTGTTTCACATCTCAACTGAAAATGCTAGGGTTGATCAGATACTTTAGAAAAGTTAGCAATCAAAAAGACAACCGGATCAATCCGGTCATTTATTATCATCCCTCTACTTAACGTCGAGGACTTTCAACTGCAAGTTTTTTTGGTAGGCGCGGATTTCTCGATCCACAGTTGCCACTGTCAAACCTTTCTCCAAAGCCTGGCTGATCAGCATCCTATCAAAGGGATCGCGATGGAGCAGGGGCAATTTTGATAACTGAGTAACACTACCTTCATCAAGATCGAGACTAGCAATTTGGTGAAGTTCACGCTGCTTTGGCAAAAACTTCTCTGGTGGCTCTGGCAATGGTAGCTTACCCAGTTGATACTTGACTATTGCCTCCCAAACTGAAACAACACTCAAGTAGACTTCGTTATCTGGGTCGCGGATGATGTCTCGAACATCTGTTGATAGCCGAGTGTCGCCACTGATGAACCATAGGAAAATATGCGTATCTAACAGAATTTTCACTATTGCTCAAACCCGTCTAGAATCTCATCTGGCAACGGGGCATCAAAATCATCAGGGACTTTAAACTGGCCGAGACAGAGTCCAAATGGACGTAACTGCTTTTGAGGAGTAGTTTCAGACTGCTGCTGTCCATACTTGCCCAACAGAAAATCAATGAAGTCTAATACCTGCTGCTGGAATACAGGTGGTAGCGCTTGCCATTTAACAAACAGCTCTTCCCTAGTTGCAGTAGGAGCATCCATGATTTATTACCTTAAACTATAGTCCACTTTATTCTAGCTGGGAGTAGGGAGTAGGGAGTAGGGAGTAGGGAACAGGCAAGAGGCAAAAGGCAAGAGGCAAGAGGCAAGAGGGAACGCTGAGCTGACTCCCGATCTCCCCACACTTTCGACAGTTGAGAAAACCGTTGCACTGAGCACATAGTTCCGACACTCCCCCCCGAAGTCCCTTTTTAGATCAATTTTGATCAAAAAACCGTTGCACTGAGCGCACACTTGAAAAAACCGTTGCACTGGCCGCACACTTCCGACACTTGGGACACTCCCCTTGCTTGGAAGTTCCTTTTCCTATCAATAGTGATCAGAAAACCGTTGCACTGAACGCACACTTCAGAAAACCTTTGCACTGAGCGCACACTTCAGAAAACCATTGCACTGGCCGCACAGTTCCGACACTGTTGCCTATTGCTAGCATGCCTATTCCCGATTCCCTATTCCCTGCTCCCGATTCCCTATTCCCTGCTCCCTTCTAATTGCTATACTCAAAGCGTTGCCTCTGGAACCATCATCATGCACCAAATTCACTTGAAGGAAGCAGAGACTAAACTGGCGGAACTACTTGAAGCAGCAGCAGGGGAAGAGGTTGTCATCCTCGGTAGTGATGGGAAATCTTTTAGAATTGTGCCAATGATTGCAGTACAAGCAACCCCTAAGTTTGGCAGCGCTAAGGGGCTAGTCAAAATTTCAGATGATTTTGACTAACCGTTATAATATTTTATGGAATATAGCGGTTTTTCGCCTAATGAGGTACACAGAATTTTTGCCCTGTTTCCTATTCTCTCTTCCTTCCCTCTTCTCTCTTCCCTATTCCCTATTCCCTGTTCCCTGTTCCCTGTTCCCTAAAACCATTAAATCTGTACCTCACCAAATTGAAAACCGCTATAGTAGATCTATTGATTTTTGAATCATTATAAAAAGCAAATGTAGCAATGCCTGCTCAGGATATATTTCATGATGTTGTCAAAAAAGCGCTTGTCCAAGATAATTGGGTAATTACTCACGACCCGTTAACGTTAGATTTACGCGATCGCCAATTGCATATCGACTTAGGTGCCGAAAGGCTAATTGCTGCACAGAAGGAGAATCAGCAAATTGCCGTTGAAATTAAAAGCTTTATTTCATCTTCTAGTGTCTTTCAATTTCATTTAGCGTTAGGGCAGTTTTTGAATTACCGGATTGTACTACGCCTCAAACAACCACAACGAGTACTTTATTTGGCTGTTCCTTTATCGATTTACGACGATTTTTTTGGTGAAGAACTCCCTCAACTTAGTATTAAAGAGTATCAAGTTAACCTGTTAGTATTCGATCCTAACCAGGAGGTAATTGTGCAATGGATAAATTAAACCAGTATCGTGAAGCGATTAAGAAAATATTAACCGATTACAGTAAAATAAAACCTTCGTTTGGTGATATAGACCGCTATACTTCCTTTGATCTAGAAAACGACCACTATCAAATATTCAGTGTGGGTTGGGAAGAGCATCGTCGTGTCTATGGTTGCTTGATTCACATTGATATTATCAATGACAAGATTTGGATTCAATATGATGGGACGGAATATGGTGTAGCGAATGAGCTTACTGATTTGGGAATTCCTAAGTATGATATTGTATTAGCCTTTCACACTCCGTTTATGCGTCAGTATAGTGATTTTGCGGTGGGTTGAGTTGTGGGGAATAGGGAACTCAGAATTTAGAATGTAGAATGTAGAATGTAGAATGTAGAATGTAGAATTAAGAATTAAGAATTAAGAATTAAGAATTAAGAATTTAGGGTTTTTCAGTATCTTTGGCTCTTCCGTACTTCTTATGCTAAATAAACACTTTGGCAAAGGGAGCAGGGAATAGGGAGCTGAGGCCGTAGGCCACGCGGGGCGCGTTCGGAGCAGAATAACGTTAGGACGGTTCGCTTCTTCAAAATGACACTGAACAGCATCTCGAACCATCGCTGTCAGCTGATCCAAGGTGTCTGCTTGAGTAAAGATAGATTCTCCCAAAGCCCTGGCGGTATAGCCCTCGTCCGGATCTTCCTCAACCAAAAACACAACCTGGCTCATGTTAATCACATCATTATTTTCTATAGTCATTATGCCATGGGGAGATGAGGAGTCAGATTAGCCTTCCCGACTCCCGACTCCCGACTCCCGACTCCCGACTCCCGACTCCCGACTCCCGACTCCCAATTCTAAATTCTAAATTCTACATTCTACATTCCCTACCTCCCGTCGATACCGAGCACGTGCTGGTGTTCCCCAGCATACTTGCTGCTCTGGGATATTACTAAACACACTGCTGCGAGCACCAATGACGGCATTCGCTCCAATTTGGACACCGGGAGCAACGAAGCAATCGGTGGCAATCCAGGCTCCGTTACCAACATTTATCTCAGATGTGATTAAACCAAAGGCTGGGTCTTTGATATCGTGACTACCGGTACAGAGGTAACATTTTTGCGAAATAATGCAGTGACTACCAATGCGAATCCGATCGACGCTGTAGAAAACCACATCATCGCCAATCCAACTGTAGTCACCAATTTCTACTTTCCACGGGTAAGTAAAACGAGCAGTGGGTCGAATGACGACATTAGTACCAATCTTGGCTCCAAATAATTGGAGCAGCCATCGGCGGAAGCCGTTGAAGTTATGAAGACTTAAGGGAAAAGCGATCGCTTGCACCAACCACCAGATTAAGATTAACCAGCTGGGACGCCCTCGGTCAAATCGAGATGAGTCGTATTTGCGTAAATCAACTAAGGGGGCTAAATCTAAAGCTGGTAGTTTACTTAAGTCAGTAGTCATCTATTGATTTGGTTGAAGGTTGAAGGTTGGGTGGTTGAAGGTTGGGTGGTTGAAGGTTGGGTGGTTGAAGGTTGAAGGTTGGGTGGTTTAAGGTTGAAGGTTGTTCGCCTTTGGGGTTCGGTGAAGGGTAGCTTGTTCGCCTTTGGCGTTCCCGTAGGGTAGGTTGAATGTTGAAGGTTTTAAGCGTCAACCGGCCAACCTGCACCCGACTCCCGATTCCCGACTCCCGATTCCCGATTCCCGACTCCCGATTCCCGATTCCCGATTCCCGATTCCCGATTCCCGATTCCCGACTCCCGATTCCCGATTCCCGATTCCCTATTCCCCCCAAGTATCATGCTCTCAAATAATAATGAAGACTCGCTCCAGTATGACCAGTGATAATCCAAACCACTGAGCGCCCTACATCCCGTGCCACTCGCAGCCAGGATTCCTCAGGCCGCTGGGAAGGAATGGCCACAGGGGTGAAGGCAATACCGTGACTGCCGAAAACAAAGAAGGCGATCGCAATCGACCGACGCATGTGAAAGTCTGAGGTGATTAGATAGACATGGTGGATGTCATGGGTTTGGAAATCTTGAACTAGGGAGGTAAAGTTGGTGACCGTATCGATAGCACGCCGATCAATATGTACTTGCTGATCAGGAATACCTGCTTCCCGAAAGACCTTTTGGGCTTGTGGGGTGGGCTGTCCAGAAGAGACCCAAATATCAAGGTTAGGATGTTGCTGAGCAAACTCAGCTGTAAATTTTTCCCGTGTAATATCTCCACCGAGGGTCAGAATCACCTCAGGAGTGGGGGATTGGAGATGGGCGAGCCCTAAGCGAATGGGAATAAAACTAAGAGCAATCAATAGGATGGTAACGGTAAATACCACCCGCATTTTCCGTAGGGTTTTGCGAGGGTAGCCAAAACCAGGTTTATTGGTGAAACGTCCGCGTGACGATAAGTTTCGTTTCATGGGTCAATACAAGGATTTTCCCGTAGGGTTAGTTGTAGGGAGTAGGGAGTAGGGAGTAGGGAGCAGCACAGTCTTAGGGATCCAGTCCCGTCTTGAGGGTTCCCCCCATCTCCCCACACTTCCCACACTCCCGATTCCCGATTCCCGATTCCCGATTCCCGACTCCCGACTCCCGATTCCCGATTCCCGTTCCCCTCCTGGGAGGGGTTAGGGGTGGGTTCCGATTCCCGATTCCCTATTTGACAATTCTTAAAGTTTATATTTACTGCTTCTGTAATTTTTCAAATTCAATCAGCCTAATCGATAACAGAGTTTCCGCCAGCATCCGTTGAAATGCATAATACCAACCATGCCAACCATCGAAAATTCCGCCCTTAAGAATCAGACAGTAAAATAGGATAATAAAGGGAGCAATAATTTTTTGTTTGCGAATTATGTCACCTATACTAATTTCATTATCTGGGGTCTGGGTTAGTTTTTTGACTTCAATTATCATGTATCGGTCTTGGGCCCACAACCAACGAGTTAAGGGTTTGCGGTCATCGTGATGGATATAGGCAGAGAGTATTGCTGATTTGCCATTAACTTGCAAAAGCTGGGTGTGACCATCATCAATATATGTTGATTTGTCTTTGCGAAATAAAACTTGACGAGGGGGAAGTATCGTTCCTCTAAGGGGTTTGCCAAAAACACAATATTTGAATTTGGCAAAATAGCCATTTATTTCTGTATCCGTTTGTAAAGCTTTGATTTCAGCTATTAACTCATTGGTGACACTGTAATCAGCATCTAATGACAGTACCCATTCAGAGGTTACTTGTTCTAAACCGTAATTCCATTGTGTTGCGTGGGTGTCAAATTTTCGCTGAAATACTTGAACTTGAGGATATAATTTAAGAATTTCTAATGTTTCATCTGTGCTGTAACTATCAATTACAACAATTGTCTTTGCCCAGGTAAGCTGTTGAAGGGTACGTTGGATATTGGGCGCTTCGTTGTAGGTGAGAATGAGTGGGGTAGTTTTTTCTAGCATTTTATATACAGCAGTTCTCAGTTGGTTGAGGTACAAATTATTGGGTTTTAGGGAGCAGGGAGCAGGGAGCAGGTAAGAGATAAGAGGTAAAAAATACTGTGTACCTGATAGCTATGAAAAATGCTGTAACTTAATTAAGTTGATTCTAGCTGACTTAATCTGCTAGAACACAACATTGATTTCCAGAGATAGGGATATCTACCTGCAAATTTAAAATTGATATCTGTATAGTTTTCTGATTCGAGTAAAGTGGTTAAGGTTTTTACATAAAAGAATTTTATATGTCCGCAATCCCATAGAGCGGTGAAGTGTTTATCCATTTTTCCTGTGACGGCGAGCATGAGATTTTTGAGATAGCCATGATAAGGCGTGGTAATAATTAAACGTCCGTGTGGTTTGAGGACTTTTTTTGCTGCTCGCACCAATTCTTTGGGATAAAATAAATGTTCAATTACTTCCAAGGAAATAACAATATCAAACTTATCTGATAATTCTGCATAAGGGAGATTGTAGATACTTCCTTGAATAAATTGGCAATCAGTGAAATTATCGCTAGCTAATTTAATTCCTGATTCTGATTCTTCTACACCAACTACTTCATAGCCTTGTTGTGCAATAAAATTAGTGAGACTTCCGTTACCACAACCAATGTCTAAAATACGAGTTTTTTGTTGATTATGTGGGGGGGGACGGTTTCATTTATCATCTCCATCAGAGATTTTATTAAATAAGCATGATGATGTAAATGGTTACTATTTTTATAAAAATATTCTTATTTTTTTGTTTTTAATTTCATTGGATCAATCACTAATTATTGTAGTTATTTGAAATTAGATATAGCAATTATATATCCCATAAGGTACAAATTGATCCCCCTAAATCCCCCTTAATAAGGGGGACTTTGAGGTTGAGAAGCGTACCTCATAACTGCGAGAAACGCTATATAGGTTGATTATGGATGATAGCTGTATAAACTTGAATCAATTTTTTGGCTATGGAGTCCCAGGTGTATTGTTCAAAGATGAGTTGACGAGCGCGAGTTCCCATTTCTTTGGCTTGTTGGGGAAATTGCAAACACTGGGTTAAAGCATTGGCAATAGCCTCAGCATCAATATCAACTACATGGGCAACGTTTGCAGCAGCAGCTTCTGGAAAATTACAGCCTGTGGTAATAACACAAGGTAAACCTGAAGCCATACCTTCCAGCACAGACATACTAAACCCTTCAGAATAGGAAGGGGCAACATAAATACTAGCAGCAGCAAGGGCAGCATATTTGAGAGAGCCTGTTAGCATCCCTGTAAAGGTAACAGCATCCAGACAACCTGCATTGGCAAAGTAGTCTTTAGCTGTAGGTAGAAAGCCAATGTTATCAGGACCAGCAAGAATTAGGTGAGTGTCGGAAAATTTAGAGTGTATTTTACCAAAGGCTGTTGCTAGCAAGTCTAATCCTTTTTTGGGGTCGATACGTCCTAAGAAAATAATCAGAGTTTTGTTACGAGTAGCTGGAAACTGTTGATAAAAAAGTTCAGGATTAGGGAGTTGTTCAAAGTCTTGACGGTGGATGCCGTTAGGGGCAATAGTAATAGGAGTTTTGAGGTTGAGGGGTTTAATTTGTTCCGCTTCCGTAGAGGCTAGCATTTGCAGTGCGCTAGCGTTTTGGAGAGCAGGCTTTTCTAACAGAGTGTAGTAGATGCGCTTTTTTAAGGCTTTATAGGAAAGTGCCCAAGGGTCAAGCATCCCGTGTGGTATAATAACATAAGGGATATTATACCATTGACAAGCCCAGTAAGCAGCCAGGTTAGGAACTGAAAAAATCGCATTAGTTTGTACTAAGTCATAATCGCCGATGTGTTGGAATAGCCACTTACTCAGAGAAAAACTAAATTTGTAGTCTCCAATCCCTTTGTAAGGAAAAAACTGTAGGCGATAATTAGTTTTAGCCAACCAGGTTTTTACAGGGGCTTCTATAACCTCAGAACCATTAGCATTAGTGGCTACTAGGTCAACAGTAATGCCTAAGTTACCCAATGCTTGAGCTAGTTCCACTACGCATTTAGATGTACCCCCATAAACAGCCCCTAAAGCAGGAATAACAATCAGAAGTTTCATCAGTAATTATAGCGGTTTTAAATTAAATGAGGTACAAATTTTTGAGGTGCGACCCGTGGCGAATTTAATTCGCCAACGGAAAGCGCACCTAAGGTTTTAGGGAGCAGGGAGCAGGGAGTATGGAGCAGGGAGTAGGGAGCAGGGAAAAGAAATATGTCCTAAGCTTTGCTTCGACTGCTATACCTCATTAGGCGAGAAACCGCTTTAGTGATGTAAGCATTCAGCCTTCAGCTGTCAGCCGTAGCGCATTAGTTGATAGCTGATAGCTGGTAAGCATTCAGCCGTCAGCTGTCAGCCGTCAGCTATTCGCGTTCGCGCAGCGTGGCCATAGGCCAAGGCCAAGACTCACGCTGCTTGAGGTGCTTATTTTATTCAAAAGCACCTAAAGTAGCGCATTAGCTGATAGCTGATAGCTGATAGCTGATAGCTGATAGCTGAATGCTTACTTAGTGATTAGCTAAGGCGTATTCAACAGCTTTTATCAAACCTTGAGCAAAATAGTCCGGAGAGAATTTATGGATGTGTTCCAGGGCGGCTTGACTCATCGTTTCTAGGTCAATTTCCCCTGAACTTACCTTAACCATTAACTTAGTTAGCTGTTCCCTATCATAGGGATTAAAACCAAATCCATTGATCCCTTCAACTACTAAGTCTTCAAAACAGCCACAGCGATTAGACACTAGCACTGGCAAGCCAGCAGCCATAGCTTCGTTGACAACTAATCCCCATTGTTCGTGAGTACTAGCATGGATAAAGCAGCCAGCGTGAGCAAAATAAGGCAGAAGTTCTTGTTGTTGTAAAAAACCAGTTAGATGAATAAACTTAGTCAACCCTAAGTCTTTAATCTGTTGCTCAATTTGAGAGCGCATTGAACCATCCCCACACAGGACTAACTCCCAAGCCCTGTCTTTGGCTAGTTGGCGATAGGTAGCGTAGGCTGAAATTACAAAAGGAAGATTTTTCTTAGGGATAAAGCGATTGATAGCCAGGAAGTAGGGCTTGTTTAAAGGAGGTGCCAGAGATTTAATTTTGTCGGGATGGAAAGCATCATTACCTACGACATCATAGCCGCAAAAAATGGCTTCCTTAGGTAGTCCTAATTTGATCAAGTAACGTTTTTGTGGTTGCCCGCCCACTAAAGCCGATTTATACCGGTTAAGTAGCCAGCGCTTTATAGTTTCACGCCACCAGGCTCTAGTAAAATCTGTTTCTGTAGTCTCAGAAAGCAAAATTGGTAGTTTACTGTGCCATAAACTCCATACTAAAGTGGCAATCATGGCTGATTCAAAATAGCCAGCAATCACCACCACATCAGGCTGAACCTTCCTTAGGGTAGAGTAAAGTTTTGGGAGTAATTGATGAAACTTTACCTGCTCTCGCTGTCGATCGCTGACAACAGAAATAAGCGGAAATGGAAGATTTTGTAAATTAGCTTTCCAGGCATAGTCAGCTTCGGCTCTTGCCAATTCTATACCAACTACATTCCAGCCTATTTTATGACAATGCTCGTGTAAAGCACTGACACGGGAAATATGGTAGGGGCCATAGTTAGTAAACAATACTGCGATTTTGAGCACTTGAGTTAAGCTAAATTAGTTATGGATTAAAGCATAATTGGCTGTTACTTTTTGTCTTAGGTACCAAGCCATTCTTGTAGATTTAATTTTCTCAGTATGAAAATCGTCTGCATGGTGAGCATTAGGGATAGCAAAAATACGCCTAGATCTAGAACTATAGTTCCTGAGATGTTAAAGAAATTTGCTATATCCTGAAGACCCTCAACAAACAGAATATGGATCAGATAAATTCCATAAGAGTATTTACCAAAAGCAGCAATTTTATCTAGAACTATAAACTGCTCATTTTTAAAAGTAATAGCAAATATTAACAGACATATTCCTGCTAAATTTTACCATAAAAAGTGACGACCTTGGAGTAACATTAATATAGTTAAAACAATCGCTATAACTATACATTACAGGGGCAAAACTTTAAAATCCTTTTTTTCTCTTAGATTAAATAAATTATCCACAACGGCAACTGTAATACCCCATAGTGCTGCTGGTAGTGCCTGATAGGATAAAGAAACTGTATAGCCAAGTTGATTGATTAAGTTATAGTTAGGTTTGATTAAGACTACTATTCCAGTAATTAATGCTATTATTGCTAACCAAGATTTACTTTTAGGATGCTTATAAGCGAACTTTGCCAATAAAAATGTTACCAAAGATACTACTAATATAAAAGGTAGAAACCAAAGATGATGAGTAGTTCCTGTCCATAAAAACTCTAACTTAATATTAATACTTGTACACAAATTTGTAATCCAGCAATTTAAATATCTAATTAACAAATATAAAATCGACCAGATTAAGAAAGGAATATAAATTCTCTTGAATCGGCTAATGGTGTAGTCAGTAAAACTAACTGTTGGTTTTTGGATTACTTTAGTAAAAATAATAAAAACAGCTGTAGATGTAAAAAAAGGTACAGCAAACCTTCCTAGCACAGAGGTAAAGCCAAGTTGAGGCGAACTAACTGTGTGAAGCCAGACGATGGAAATAGCAGCAAATACCTTAACTGCATCTAATGTAATAAATCGTTGCTTCATTTTGGCAAAAAAAAATCTATTTATATGAATTTGGTTGATAATTAAATTTAGTTTTTAAAGCTTACGACGTAGACATAAATCTTCCCTTAGCTTTTTTGGATCCGTAGCGTTCTACCATAAGCACAAAAACATATCCAAACAAAGCAGGCCATAATACCAGTAGAGTAAATTCTCGACCTAAGTTAAACGTTAGCCCTAAACAAATCAGAAATAATCCTAACCGCAAGGTGGAATATTGCTGCTTCCAAAGCCTACTCATAAAACTCACCCAGCTAGCCATTAAAACCGCTGCACCCATTGGTCCCAAAATAGGACCAAAATTAAAAAAACCTTGTCCAATTAATCCAGTTGAAACCGTAGCAAATACCCCAATGTCATTATCAGCACCACCAAATCCCCGTAAGATAGCATAGTCAATTCCAATTAGAGGTTTATTAGGCCAGATTGCTCTAGGAATTATATTAGCTGCTTCTGCGAAATAGCGACCTCCGTAAGTTAATTTTAGGCTTCCTTCTTGGTAAAATTGATTGATATAACATAGTTCTTCTAGCATATTTAATCCCAAGTGCCCTTCTTCCTCTACTTCTTCTTGGAATTGCGGGGCAAAATCTGGATTAAATAATCCTATAAAACCAATGTTACGATAAGTAATAATTAACGTCATCAATTCATTAATAGCCCAAAAAGTAGCCATGCTAATTAATGCCTTTTTCCAAAGTGAATCTCGGGAAAATAACGCATAGCTAAAATAGCCTGGCATAATCACTGCTAGAAGCAGGTTACGGGTTCCAAGAAAAATAAAATAGGGCAGTACAATCACGATAAGTAAAATATTTAAAAATTTAAATATTTTACTCATTGGGAGGGGCAAAAGTACACCAAAGAAGGCACAAACTAGGGTATAAACATAACCAGCAGAGGAAACAATAAATCCACCACCACCACCAGTAGCACTCCTGCCCCACATTTGTATTCCTCGACGACCTAATACCGGAAATAAAGCAGCGGCAATGTTTCCGTTGACACGGCTAACTCCATATGCTAATAAAACTAGCCAAACGAAGGCTAAAACTATTAAAAGTTGTTCAGGATTAAAAGTAGTAAATTTAAAAACAGTATGATATTTATTGATAAATCGGCGAGAAAGGGAAGGGATGAATAGGCGAAAACTTATTAAAAAAATAATAATTTGCCAATAACATTTTTCGAGGATTAATGAATCAAACTGAAGAAAGTTCTCAGGCGTGTAAAATAGTTCTACAAAATACCAGGCTCCAATAGTGGCATACACACCCAGGGCGGGAATACTCCAAGCTCGTTTGTCTCTGACTAAAAACGCTTCAATGACTAAGATAAAAAGTATGCTTGAAGCCATGACATAAATAGGGACAAGGTCTTCGGGAAACCCGACAGAATCAGTCATTAATCAAAACTCTAGCAAAGGGAACAGGGAATAGGGAGTAGGGAATAGGGAGTAGGGAGTAGGGAGTAGGGAGTAGGGAGTAGGGAGTAGGCAAGAGGCAATAGGCATGCTAGCAATAGGCATGCTAGCAAGAGGTAAGAGGCAAGAGGTAAGAGGTAAGAGGTAAGAGGTAAGAGGCAATAGGCATGCTAGCAATAGGCATGCTAGCAAGAGGGAAAAAAGAATGTGTACCTCATAGCTATGAGAAACGCTATATAAATAGGTTATGAAGAATCTTGCTGTGTCTTGATGCAGTCGCTCATGGGGGGAACCCCCAAGACCGCGCTGCATCGCTTTCTCATAACACCAAAAAATCCTCTAAGCTCTTTCATAGTGCTCCCTGCTCACTGCTCCCTGCTCCCTTTTGCCATCAATCCTATGTTCACAACCCAGATACAAACCCTATATGTTGCAGTTTTTGTTGGAGTTGAAGCAAACTAAATTGAGAGAAATTTATTTGATGGTGGGAAAAGCGCTGCAATTGTTGGGGGTGACTAAGACACCATTGCAAGGTTTGAGAAATCGCTTCTCCTGAAACCTCTGGTAAGATCAAGCCATTCTCTTGATCTTTCACCACTTCTCCACAAAATCGGGACACTATCAGGGGTAATTTCCAAGCTTGAGCTTCCAGTTGAGTTAAACCAAAGCCATCGGAAAGGGTAGGGAAGAGAAATACATCCGCTTGTTGATAATACTGGCTGGTGCTACTGCGGGGAACGGAACCAATCCAGCGCACATTTGGCAAGTTTTGTTGGGCTGGGGTGAGGGTAATCCCTAGGGATCCTACAATCTGAAATTCAATGGGTTCCTGTTGTAATAATCTCGCTGCTTCCAGCAGGGGAAAGATACCTTTACGTAGGATAACTTGTCCGAGGAACAGCACTCGCAGGGGACGCTGAGGGGAAAAGTGTTCCGGATAGGTGCGCACAAAGCCTTGAGATGCGGTAGGTGCTTGGTAAGCTAAGGGAACTACGGCAATTTTCTGTGAGGGTACCCCAACTTGTTGTAGGGCTTGGCTAGACCAGGTGGAGTTAACTACAATCCGGTCTGCCAAGTGACATTCTTTTTGCCAGTTAGTCCAATAGTCCGGCGGTGCTGGTTGCCAGGTTGATTGATAATGGGGATATTGGCGGTGGGCTTGGGCAACAATTTTTTCTTCCACAATTCCTGGATCTATTTGTCCGAGGACAGTGCGCCACCCTTGAGCTTTGGCAAATTGTAATAGATCTAAGGCTGCGTAGCTGTAAGTAAAGAGGATGGGAGGTTGATTAAATTTTGGAGCAATTTTTGCCAGATAGTTGACAGCGTTTTGTTGAAACCAGTGATTACGGGCAATAATTTGTTCCCAGCCACGCACTTTTTGCAGACGTTGCTGGATTTCTAGCTGAATTAAGGAATTGGTAAAGGCGTGAGTGGATGCTTGAGCAAGATCTGGGTGGAAGCGATCGCGTAAACTGGTGAGCAGGTTTTTGGGTAGATAGTTGAGGGGAGATTGGGGAGTAATCCAGGCGTCTGTGATTAGGTGAGATAGGTTACCCTGTTGATGTAGGGATCTGGGGATTGCGTAATGTTCTCTTGCTCCGATTTGACAGCAGATCCACTGATGAGATTGTTTAAACACAATTATTGAGGGAAAAAGATTTGTACCTGCAAAGTTTATTGTGATAAATTATTGATAATTAGACTAGAATGATTTCAATTTTGAATTCCAAGCTTCAGCACCTCTTGGAGGAGTCCCAATCCGTTTAAAAGCCTCCATTTGTCTGTATCCCAATCTATTCACTATTTTCTTCAGAAAACTTTTCTGAGTATATTTTTCTAAAGAAAAGCTCCCTAGTAAATCAGAATAGTTAGTTTTGATAAATTTAATTAGCTTTCTGACATGGCTATCAGCACAATCATCAAACAGAATAATTCCGTCCTTTTCAAGTAAAAGTGTGGAATAATAAAAATCTATAAATACGTCTTCAAACAAATGGGATCCGTCAACATAAATCAGATAAAATTTTTCTTTTGATTTTACTAGTTGAGGCAAGCTTAAATAAGAAAAATCTTCAATAAACCTAAATTGTTGACTTAGATTTTCTGCTTTTAACACAGTCAGGGCACTATTTTTCCAAGATTTTTTCTGAAAAGGGTCTATGGCTGTATGCAGAAAGTTGTTATCTTTGTGAATTTCTTGAAGACTTGCCAGAATAGCTAGTGCACTTCCTCCATAAGCTAAGCCGATTTCTAGCGTTTTATGGGGACGTTTAGCGAGAATAATTTCTCGCAGCACCTTGATATTGTTAATACTTGATAAACCTGACACAGGGATAGTGTTGTTATTTTCATCAATACTTTTCCCCGTTGCGATAATGTTATTGAGACTTGGGCAAAATTCTAAATATGATAATTCCATTTTTTTTGATAGTAATTTGAATCTTTCTAGAGCATCTGATTCTGGATTTTTTGTGACCAAATCTCGTAGGCTTGATCAGTTAGATGTGTACCATCTGTTGTCAGTTCTTTTTTTAGTAAACCTTCATCATCAATAAATTCTGACCAAGAATCAATAATTTTAATATTAGATTCTTGAGCAACACGAATCATTTTTCCACGCAGTTTCATAAGAATATCGTTTACTTCAGGTCTTCTTGTGGGAGGTGGAAGAGTCAAAATTAGAGAAGATTGAGTTGAATTGATTAGTTTGCTAAGATCTAATATTGAATCTTCAATAGTTTGACGTTCATCGAGTATAGAAAATGCATCATTTGTACCTGCTGAAACAATAATATATTTGGGTTGGTATATATTGGCTTTTTTAACTTGTGAAATAGTTTGTCGAATGGTGTATCCATTCCCAGCCAGATTCCGGGTTGTAAAATACCCAATGCCAATTTTTGGACCCCAATGTCCCCCTCCAGCTGCTAGTGAGTCACCACAAAATACAGCAGTAGCATTGCGTTGTTCAGAGACCCAATGTGACCATGTTTCTAGGATGGCATTGCGTGGATATTTGTTAATTGCTAAAGTACCTAAAATTGGTGAAAATAAAATAATTACGAGCCAAGGAAATAAAACAAGACCATAGCCGAAAGATTTTTTGGTATTTTTTACAGGAGCCATGGTTGGTAGTATAAGTGATAGTCTAAGTATGGATTTCGCTTCTTAATCAATCGGGCGGGATTACCTGCCACAATCGTGTATGGTTCCACATCTTTAGTAACTACTGATCCTGCACCAATTACCGCACCTTCTCCTATTTTTACTGAAGGTAAAATAATAGCTCGATAAGCAATCCAAACGCGATCGCCAATAATGACATCTCCACCTCGATCCCCAAAACTAGGGGATTGGGGGTCATGCCCTAAGGTTAAAATGGTTGCCTCTGGACCAATAGAAACATCGTTACCAATGTGAATTTGATAATGGCGACCATCCAATAAACAGCCAAAGTTAATTACGTTGCGATCGCCCAAATAGACTTTACGTCCGTTAAGAAAGCGACAGCCCATTTGAACCGATGTTTCCTTTCCTAGCCTGGCTAAATATGCCTTTAGGTAAGCAATGCGGATTTTACGGGAAGGACAGTTACTCAGCCAATGGTTGTAGTGATAGTTGAGAAGACTACCTGCAATAATTTTAGGATTCACTGATTAGGACTTATACGCAGATTTGTTGAAGTTTTTAAAACACTAAGAACAATTTTGGCATTTTCCTGCCAAGAATTATCCCTAAAATACTCTTCCCAGCAAGGTTTGATTGTTGTTCCCAACCATGAATTTAAGCCCTCGACAATCGCAGTTACACTATCAGGATCAACCCACAATCCCAGTTGATATTTTTGCACCATCTCTTTCAAAGGTCCTTCTCCACTGGAAGCTAAGCAAAGTTTACGATGGTGTGTGGCAACGCTTAAAACACCGCTAGCAGAGTGGAATGTCTGATCATAAGTCAATAAAACTAAATCACTCATGTCAAACAAATTGGGAATTTCCCCTGGGGGAATAAAGCCAATCTGCCACCGACAGCGATCTGCTACACCTAATTCCTTAGCTAATTCTTGATAACGACGAGCAAGTTGCTGACTAGAAGACTGTTCTTTTCCCGCGACTACTAAATATACATCAGGGACACGAGCCATTGCCTCAATTACCAGGTCAAGGTTTTTGTTCGGACGAATATGCCCAAAGGACAACATCACCTTAGCTTCTGGAGGTAAGTTGAGGGAGTTGCGCATTTTTTCCCTGGATTGAGTTGCTTTGGATAATTCATAAATACCGTGGGGAATTACAGTTGTGCGCAATTGAGGCATAGGGCTAACTGTATCTAGATCAATGGCTTCATGAACAAATGCCTCCCGCAGAAACGAATAGCCTGCTGCAATAGAGCAACGATGCCACCATTGAGGTCCCAGGACAAAATCTCGCACGGGATCATGGACTACTGCACCGAATACCACTCCCCGATTGGCTAATTGCCTTAGGCGATGGGCCCACAAGGGCGCAAGGTATTCCAGGTAAGAACCCATTAAGACGTGACAAAACCGATGTTCTTCAATAAAACGGGTTAATCTAGCAATATTGCTGAGCAGATTATAGGAAAGATAGCCTGCTTTAATAATCTTGGGCATTCGTTTATGCACCCCAGGACTTGCCGTGGTATCATCCAAAATAGGTACAACCTCATAGGCTTCTCCTCTACCGACGGGATAGTTGGGCGTAGTCAGTAACGTTACCTGTGCGCCAGCAGATACAAGGGCATTAGCTTGATAGTGGGCATAGTCAGCTAGTCCTCCATAGCTAGCAGGAGAATAGTAAAGTAACTTCATTCTTTAGGTCTATATTTTGGCGACAAAAGTTGCTGACAGAAATTTTCTGGTGAGAAGTATTGTTGAGCTTTTGCCCTTTTCCTGAAAGCAAGTTGAGCATACTCATTAAAGTTTTTCCACATAGTTATAACTGCTTGAGTTAATTCTTCTGTGCTCTCATCTTGAATACCAATCCCTACACCAAATTCCCCGATCACCTCTTCTAACCAGCCCCCTTTAGTGTAAATCAGGGGAATTCCTAAACATACCGCCTCAATGGCTACCCGGGAAACACGACCATGGTAAGAACTATTGCGGTAGGGTAAAATCATGCAGTCGGTCTTGCTCAGTAAAGTCTGATAGTCATGGGATTGGAGAGGGCGATCAATTATTGTCACCTGGGGATGTTGGCGCAGTAGGGAACCAGGCTCACAGATACTGCCATCAGGTAAGCTAAAAGGTTCAACCCATTGAATACAGAATTGAACCGGAATGTCTTGCTGTTTAGTCAAGAGTTGCTCAAGGGCTGTTTTGAACATATCAGAACCCTTCTCATATCTCGCAAAACCGTAGCAAGCAAAGGTGGGGGCACTAGATAACTCTTGGCTTGATGATAATCTAAGTGATGGTGGGCTAGATTCTATTAACTGAGGTACAGGATGGGGAAAAAGCTGGAACGGTAAATTAGTTAGTTCCTCAAACTCTCGTTTTGCTCCCTTAGTTTCCACAGCCAAGGTAACTGTTCCTTGTGCCACTAGCTTCTGAAAACGGCGGAGTAGGAAGCCTTGAATTCCCAGGAGAGGAGATGATGGTAAGATTGACTTCTGAGTATTACGATCCCAAATCCCTGGATTGGCCACAAAGAATAGGGTTAAATGCTGAGGTCTTTGAGGATGAAATGTCATAATCATCCACCAAGCTAGCAGATGATGTATCAAAACCGTAGGCACAAAAATATGCTCATAACGGGGCTGTTTCCCTAGTAGAGGCACGAGCACAACTAAACATCGCCAACTATGAAGCAAAAAGCCATAATATCTCTCACCCGGTAACTTTTTTTTATGGTTGTCTAGATATCGAGCGTAACGAAACAGGGGAAAAACTTTTAATTCTTGGCAAATTTCTGGAACGACATCGTGGTGAGCAGCAACTTGTACTTGCCATCCCTGGGCTTCCGCAGCTTGAGTAATGGTTTTAATATACTCAAACCAGTGGGCTTTGAGATCCCTGAGGGCTTCTTCAACAACTAGTAATGATTTTGTCATCTTTTAACCGCGATGCTACCTAAAGTTAAGTGTTTTTGCTTCGTCCAAGCTAAATCCTAATTCTTCAATCAGTAGCTTCTGCTTGAGAGTTAGCCAACCTTGCTGATAGCAATCTGATTAACTGTTGTGACTAAATTTTGTTGCCAATACATGATAGAAAGGAATCGATGCAATCCTAGTACTTCCCTTACCCTGAGTGACAAAGACTTACAACCTTTTCGCTTTGAGCATTCTTTGAGCCATTCCTTAGCGATTTCCATTGCTTCATGAGCAGTTGTGGCGTCATTTTGTAGTCGTGCCTTCAGATAAATATCTGAGTAGAGACGCATGAGACTTTCACAATGTTTTGCGGTTAGCGATCGCTGTTGTTGACTAAGAAAATCTATGTTAGCGGTAGTAATTGCCTTCATAGATTGAAACCATAAAGCCAGAACATCTGGCTGATTTCGGTTGTCTTCAATTTCTTGGCGATAGAGTGCACCAGCGCTAGCAGTATATGCTACCGAGAATGTAGAAGTAAGGCGAAACCAAAAGGCTGTGTCTTCACTCATATAACGGTCAAGCGCTTCAACCCAAATAAATGGTGTATGCAAAATATCTCGCCTAACTATTGCTGAATGCACTGCCCAGGAAGCAAAGGCAATTGCTCCATCAGGAAAGCCAAAAGCTGTTGAATCATAGCCAGCAGGTGCTTTCAAGGTGCGCTGTTGTGGATTTGAATTAGCATATTCTTGCCAATGTCCGGCAATGATAGCTGCGTGAGGATGATCCTCAACAGGCGACAATAAATTTTCTAAATGAGTCGATTCTATAGTGTCGTCAGCATCTAGAAATAAGACCCAGGTTCCTGTTGCATGCCTTAACCCCACGTTGCGAGGTGCTCCAGGCCCACCTGTACGTTTAGGACATGAAATAAGATGGATTCTTGGGTCACAATATTTTTGGACGATTTCTAAGCCGTTATCTGTAGAGTTATTATCTACGACCCACAGTTCCCAATCAGTAATGGTTTGTGCAAGGACAGAATTGATTGCTGCACCTATATAAAGTGCTTTATTATAAAGAGGGACAATAATACTGACATCAGGCATAACTGATTTTCACGAAATCCTTAATTTGTCTGAGAAAGACACTCCAAGCTAACTGTCTTGTTGGCAACAGCATTACGATAGGCGGTTTCAAACCGGGTCACCACCCGAGACCAGATAAACGCTTCTGAAACCTGATCAGCATTTTTACCCAACTGCTCAGCCAGTTGAGGATCATTTAGTAATTGAAGTATGGCATCCTTCAGCTCTATTACATCAAGACCTACCTGATTGCCCTCACCGTAGGCTCTGCCTACTAACAAACCCGCACCCTGTCGCCCCAGTAGTTCCTCGAGAACTGGTAACCGACGGCCAATAACAGGTTTGGCATAACGACCAGCTTCCATATAAACTAAGCCAAATGCCTCCCCTTCAGAGGGAACACACAGCATTGTGCAAGCTGCCAGAGCATCATGCTTATCCTGCTCCGAGCCAAAGCCCAGTTCGAGAACTCCATCCTTTACTTCAAGACACACTTGAGACGGTTGCTCCCCTGGTGTTGGGCCCATGCAAACCAACTTGGCGTCCGGACGCTGAGCCTGCACGAGAGAAAAAGCCTGCTTGAGCAAAGTATAGCCTTTATCTGGTGTTTTTCTGCCCAGAAATAGAACAATGGGTCCTTCAAGAGAGTAGCTCTGCCGGAACCGATTGGCATTGCCGTCCGTTCGATTATCGATACCGTTACCAACGATAAAAAAAGGACCAGATAGACCACAAGACTCTAGAAAGTTACGCTCAAAGTTAGTAATAGCAAACAGACCTTGTGCCTGTTGATAGAGATAGAAGTCAAAGGGTGAATCTCCCCATTGACCTGGATGTACTGTAGGCTGGATTACAAAGGGCACACCTAACTTGCGAGCGGCTGCCGCCGCTGCAAACCCAATCAACTCATGAGCCTGACCAATGTGGTGGATGACGTCAACTCCTCTTAGGGCAGCGATCGCCTGTCGGGCAAATAAAGCCTCAAATAAGACGATGCCTAGGGAGCGAAAACTCGGACGGCCAATGCATTTTGAAACCACCCACATGATGACATTCGCAACTCTGGGATGTCTGAGGACGTTAACTTGTAGACCGCTCACTTTAAGCTCAGAGACGGACTCAGAAAAAAAAAGGTATCCCAGTAAGAAGGGGTGCGCGAAATGGCTCGCGTCACTATTGTGACCTCGTGTCCCCGAGCACGCAATCTATGGGCTAATTTCTCTGCGTGGGCTTGTAGTCCACCGGACTTTGGGTAAAACGTTCTAATAGTTAGACCAATTTTCATAACCAGTAGAAATATACAATAACTTAAGATTATTAAAAAAGATAGCAATCCGACTTGATCGCTTCTAAGTATACTGAGACTGAAGCCACCACTAGGCAGGGCATCAAGTCTGAGAAATTTTCAAATATCAATCTTGGTTGCTACATAGAGCATCGTTTGAGAAGATCTGAACTAATTCGATCAAGCACCTGCGAAAATTGAAACCGGGTTTTGGCCGTTCGACGAGCATTCTGACTGAGATTCGCAAGTAGCCCAGGATGATCAAACAATCGACCCACCTTCTCAGCACAATCCTTCACATCCCCAGGCTGAAATAGTAACCCACTTGTACCATCATCAATGAGTTCTGCCACTCCTCCCGTGCGGGATGCAACAACTGCTAAACCAGCGGTCATTGCCTCTAAAATCACAATGCCCATGGGTTCCTCCCAGACGCTGGGAAATACCAAGATGGAATTTTGGGCATACACTTCTGGCAAAGCTGACCGTTCCATCGAACCTAACCAAACTACTGCATCCCCTAAGCTACATTTAGCAATAAGCTCTTCTAGCCTTGCTCGATAGGTTGGTGAAAGACAAGGACCTGCAAGGGTCAACTTCAGATTCTGTAAGTTATACTGCTTTCGCAATTGTCCCAAAGCTTGAATTAAAACATGAACGCCTTTATGCTCAGCGACCTGACCTACATAGAGTATGCGATTGGGATTGGCAGCAGGAGTTGAGGGTGGCTTAAATAAATCTGTATTAATGCCCCAATCTGTTTTGAGCCAGACCGAAGTATTCAAAGATTTGCCTTCATGGTATTGGCGCAGATAAATAGTCGGGTAATGTATAAAATCTGGAGAAATCATTGCTTGTGCTGGCGGTATACCCATCAGTTTTCCCAATTGAAGCACACATTGACGGCTAAACTGTCGCACCAGATTATTAGCAGGGGTGGTTACATGTCGCGACCAGGCATCTACATTGAGGTCTCGCCAAAAATGGTCAAAAATAAATAAGCCCCAAGAGTAGTGATTGAGCTGCGCGAACTCTACTAAAGACCGGGATAATCCACTGAGATTCCAAAAGTAAACGAGGTGAGGCTGAACTTCCCGCAGTGTAGCGAGGAAAGAACGCTTTGTCACATATTCATGAATCAGTAGTTGCCTGAATCGATCAATCGCTCCAAATTGGGACAAGTTTCGTCCAAACAGGGAAGGTAAAATTCGGAGAATACTATCCTCCTCTTTACATTCTTCCTGCCGATGGGAAGAAGTCAAAACAACGACTTCAAAACCTCGCTCCCGCAATCCTTGAGTAACTTCAGCACAGCCAAGCTCATAACCACCATAAAAGACAGGCGGATAAAAGTTACTGACAATGAGAATACGTGGTTTTTGTTTTTTATTCAAAATCAGCATTAAAAAAGATGATAGTGATTTAATTTTTCATCAGGCTACAGTAGGCTTTTGAACGAGAATTACCCAGGACTTGTTTGCAACCGTTCATTAGGTATTGCCATAGATCAAATTTATAAGGCAGGTATATTCACATTAAAATTCGATCCAGTTGGCGATTTTATATAATATCAAATTAATTTTTAACTACTGAGTTAAGCAATTTGCTAAAAGCCTTAATATCAACAGGCATATCAGTTGGATGTAATGTCTTTTCAGAAACAATAATAGCTTTAAACCTGCTAAATTTATGTCCTAATTGTCTTGCCATTATTAAGTAATGAATTGGTAAATTAGTTGTAATTTCCACCTGACGAATAAGGTAAGTTTTTTTTAGCCAACTTTTGATAGTTGAGTACATACAGGCAATCAAAAATTTTATTGACAATCAACAATTAAGTGCAGCGTTTGCATCAATCCATAACTGATGACGTATAGGTCCAACATAATGCCGGGCTGACCAAGGTTGATTATGAAAAGACTCTATCCAATAAGTGAGACGGTCTTTATCAACGTACACATCTTGTTTTTGAATCGTGTCTCCAACAGTTTTTGCAAGAATTGCTACCAAAGTTTGTTCACTAAAAAGGTGAATTTTATCTTCAGTTAGTGCATATAGAAGCAATTCTTGATAATTATCTATTTCAGATATAAAACGATTAAAAATAGCAAAACCAGCATTTATAAAGGGAGGATACGACATTTCTTCCTGAAGAGCATTGGGAAGCTTAGATAATAACCTTAAATTGTAAGAATTTGTATAATCTTGAGCTGCATAAATTGCTTTTTTTGAGTAACAATTCATTAGCTGGACAACATCACGAAACCATAAAATATCACTATCTGCGTAGAGGACTCGATTCTTATGAGCAATTCTGAGACATGCTGCAAATTTAAAACCAAAGATATGTTTACGACAAAAATCTGCTAACAATGGCCATCCCCGTTCATCATGGAACGCTGCTGTACTGGCGCGATCCAGACAATATATTTTTCCTGGCCAAAAACTAAAAAACTCTTTTACTTCAGACTCAGTCAGTGACTCATCATATGCGATGACTAGATCTGGTAAAGCACGGGTATGTCGAGCAAGTGTTTCGAGGCTTACTTGACTCATCATCAGGTCCTTACGGCAAGTTAAAGTAACATAGCTGAAGTTTGCCTTGGGTTTTTCTGGGATCAATGGAATATTACGAAAAGCTATGCGATATCGACGCCACTCACTGATACGCCATTTTAGATTCGCTGAATTGTTGGGATTAAATATATAGTATGGAAATCTCATATATCTGTGAATAGTTAACGCCTATAGAAGTTAGGTGATAATGGGACGATACTCAGAAAGGTCAGATTGAACCAATAGACTATCCCGATTGCAACAATAGACCTTAATTCCTGCATTAACCAAGTTTTTATTTAAGTCAGGCCAGTGGTCTAACATCGAACCTTTCCATCCATAAACTTCTCCTACGGTAGCATGAACATTTTTTGCCTTAGCCTCTTGATCCCAAGGATTAATCAGTTCTGGATATCGATTTAATTCTGAGTCAAAGAATGTACCACCTCTATTGAGATCTATCCCAATCAATTTGATAACTGGAGCAATCCTGAGAATAGCAAGCACATTCAATAAACAGGTAAGACTTCCCCGACGGTAGAAAATATTTTCATTTAAAGAGTTAGCCCATTTTAAGTTTTCTCCTTTGCTAGTATCTCGAATAAAAAATATGGATAATAAATTAGGATGAACAAATGATTTAAAATAGTTTTCTAAAATAAAAATTGGCAGTTTTTTTTCTGTATTTAACAACTTCAATTCAACTTGTTTAAATGCCTTTTTGCCAATACCAATTGCATCAGCCATAAAGATGAACTGTGGCCAAATACCTATCAGATCCCAGTAAAGGATATATCGATTCATGGCAACTGATGTTTTACTAGAAATATAATTTTTTTCTTCTTGAGTTAAATCCAGCAAACTAGGACCAGAGCCAATAACAAATATTTCGTCATAGATAAAATCATCTGTATTTTTCCTAAAAACTAATGATTCATCTATAGAAGGTGATAATGCACTCGATTTAATTTTTAGAAGATTTAACTCATCTTCAAGTGTTGAAAAATTACTTTTCAAATCAGATATTTGACATATTTCTGACCAAAGTAATCTTTGAACAATAGACCTCAAGCTTGATCTAATAATTCCTTTCATGTATTTCAAGACTATGAAAAAAAATGACTTAATAATATATAGCAGTACGCTTCTAGGTTAGGACAAAGTGTATCAGTTACAAGGGAATAGTTAACGGTTAATAGGGAATAGATAAATATCCTAATTTTTCCCCGTAGTTCTATATTTATAAAATAGCTGTATTCAATCCAAAATATGGTTCTAATTTCTCTAAGCCGAACCAGAATCCCTCTCCATCATTCTTATGTCCTTGCCAAATTTCTGGAATAAAGGAAGCATTAGGCGTAGTCTTTTGCAAATCCTCCGCTAAAGCCGGAAAATCAATCTCACCTTCGCCAATTTGCAATCCTTCACCATCTATCCCTTCTGCATCAGCAATATGTAAATGAGCTGTTAACGGTCCAATTTGCTCAATAAACTCTTTGAAAGACCATTTATGATGATTACAAGCAAGTTTGGAGTGAGAAACATCTAAACAAACTCGATAGCCATATTTATTGCAAAACTCAGCGGTATCTTTTGGGTCTACAAATAAATTATGATAACGTTGACCGCCAAAATGCCAGGGGAAGGGAGGCATGGTTTGAGGAATGATTTCTACACCTTCTGTATCAAGTTCAGATAAACTTTTAACCAGCAATTCGTATAATTCACTCCGTTGAGATTGATGCAACGGTGCGTCTATGGTAAAACCACCAACATTGGTGACGATACAAGGTTGAGTTGCGCGTTTAAAGAAGGGCTTGAGTAGGCGGGTGATATCAATGACTCGTTGCAGTTCTCGGATAGAATGCTGACGGTACTCCTCATTCTGGGAGCATAAATCCAGTAAATGATCTCCAGCAAATAATTCTGGACTGTGAACTACTAAATCCAAATCTAGTGGTTGCTCAAAGTATTGGTAAATATCTTGCTCCAAATCCTTGTAGCTGAGGTGAAACTCTAGTAAATCTGGATTTGTTTTTGCCAAGATATTCTTGAAATCATGGTAACGAACGGGTATACCCCAAGGACGCTGAAACTTGTAATTACGGGCTTGAATTTGCTCTCGTTCTAAATCACTGGGAAAGAAAAAGTCACCCGCTTTAAATCGTCTTCTGGCTAATTGTCCAATTAGTTCGGTTTTGCGGTTTGGTTGCAAACCTTTACCAGGACTTTTGACTTCAATCATTTCTGATGTAATAACTTGTCCTGGTTCCAGGTTGCAGTTTATTACTAAACTTTTAGCTAAAGTCTCGCGGTTGATTAGTTCTCCTTGGCTGAGTCTACGTTTTTTTGCGTTACCCAAAGCCTCTTCTACCTGACGAATACCCCGCACCATTGCTTTAAACTCTTGTGGTAACAAACTTACTTTGTGGTCGTTACCTTCCATCGATTTATCAACGCTAAAGTGTTTCTCAATGACCTTTGCACCTTTAGCAACCGCTGCAATAGCTATGTAAATATCACGTTCGTGACCAGAATAACCAACAGGGCGATCGCTAATTTCTTTGAGACGTTCTAAATAGTTGAGATTTACATCCTTGAAGGGAGCAGGATAGGTAGAATTACAGTGCAGCAGGACGTACATAGCACCCAATCGCTCTAGTAAATTTGCAGCTTCACTAATTTCAGCTTCCGTTGACATACCAGTGGAACAAATTAACGGTTTCCCAGTTTTAGCCAGTGCTGCGAGTAAGTCATGATTTGTCAAGTCAGCTGAAGCTACTTTATAGGCTTGCATTCCATATTCTTCTAAGAATGCCAGACTTTCCAAATCCCAGGGAGTACATAGTGGTAAGATACTACGTTGTTTGCAGTAGTCAAAAGCAGCAAACATTTCCTCTGGAGTGAGTTGAAAGCGAGAAAGTAAATCCAAAGTGTATTGGGAACCTAAATCTTCACTCGCATCATTAGCATTACCAGCATTACGGTAGAGAGCTTTCATACTACGCATCTGGAATTTAGCACAATCAGCCTCTGCTTCTATTGCTAAGTCAATCAGTTTCTTGGCTAATTCCAAACTGCCATTGTGGTTATTACCAATTTCTGCAATTATGAATGCTGGTGATTCTGCATCAATAGTAAAGTTCCCAATTTGAATAACACCAGGTCGCTTTCTTGCAATAGCAACTAAGTGGTGATTTTTATCTATCAGAGGAAGAAATTCGATTTTTTCAGAAAAGTAGGACTTAATCTTTTCTGGTTCGTCTTCAAAATAAGCAAATTTGAAGTTTTTATTAGTAATATTAGAAACAGGCTGGTTTAATTCAATAGTGTTTTGATTTACCAACCACCGCCGAAAGTCGCCATCAGTTAATATACCTTCAACAATACCCGATTCCGTAACCGAGAAAATAACCCGACTTTTGTTGTCGCTAATTTTTTTCAGCGCGTTGATGATACTGTCTTCAGTAAAGACAATATATTGAGCAATATTTTTGTCAATTAGCATCTATTTTAAATAACTACTAGATTTATTCTTTAACTACATAACAAGGGGTCATACAGAAGGGGAATTTTTGAATTTTTATATTTTGGTTAGCAAAATACTCATCAACAGCCTTAGTTTCACCAGGAAAAACTCCATAGTCATCTAAAATTAGAACTCCTCCTTTGACAATTCTTGGGAAAAGACGTTCTAATATTACAACCGCTGGTTCATATATATCTGTATCTAGATTTAATAAGGAGATTTTTAATTCTGGATGCTGTTCTAAGTAATGAGGTACAGTCTGTAGAATATCTCCTTCTATAAGTTCTATATTTTTTCCAAGTCCTTTATTATCTAAAATACTTAATAATTGTTCTTTTGAAATAGATTCTTCTCCAGCGTTGTTGATAAATTTATCTCTGGGAGCTTTATCTTGAGTAAATTGAGTTTCAGGAAATTTACCAAAAGTATCAAAGCCAATTATTTTTTTAGAGTATGGATTTCCAAACAAATCTCTAAAGCTTGCAAATTTAACTAAAGAAGTACCTTTAAAAACTCCACATTCCACTATTGCACCAGGTACGTCTCGAACCATCTTATACAATTCATAGTGAGCTAGTAGTTTACCTATCCTTGTTGGGTCGCAGGATAAATAAAAGTTATTTTCGTATTCAAAAGCACGGTTTAAATCAGGTAATTCAATCATCTATATTCTCCAATTAAATAGAACTATACTTCTTCAAAAGAGACTCTGCTATTTCAAAGTCAGTCAAGGAATCGATTTCCCAACTAGCAGCTTCATTCATGACAAACATAGAAATTTTACCGCCGAGACGATTACTAAATTCTTTGAGAACCCAAGGTTTGAAAATATAAATAGAACCATTTTCAACATACTGTGGATTCATGTCCTGACGGCGCTTTCGATTACAATAATCATAATTAATGGACTTGACTACACCGTTAACTTCTTCCCAAAGAAATCTGTGGGAAGGAGAAACTGACAATAAAGAATCAGCATTTGTACTCTGAATTTTCTTGATAGCATTGTCAATATCTGTACCTGCTCTAATAGGAGAAGTACATTGTAAAAATACAATTAATTCAGGATAAATGCCAATTTTTTCAATCTCATAAGTTGCGTGAATAAGAGCAGATTCAGATGAAGCTTTATCGCTAGCTAATTCCTCAGGACGCTCAATGATTTCGGCTCCATATTCTTTAGAAATTTCTGCAATTTCTGCGTCGTCTGTGGAAACGTAAATTTTGTCAATTAAATTGGATTCTTTGGCATCTAAAATAGAATGAGCGATTAATGGTTTGTCTCCTAATGGGCGTACATTCTTGAAGGGAACGCCTTTAGAACCACCACGAGCGGGAATGATTGCTATTATGTTCACAATAATTTTTCTTGAACTAAAAAATTATATTGTTTTACTCATCAAAAAATGTTAGGTTTTCTTTATTAGTAAACTTTTTTTAATTAAGTAAATAGTTTCTTGCTTCATTATTTTATGAATGATTTTTGAGATAATAGAGCGTATAGAACCAATGTTAAAACGAAACAATCCTAGTGAATAGTTAATTTCAGAAAAATAGAAATATATTAATATTATTAAGTACAATTTTTTGTTTAAATTAGATAGATGCCTTTTGTCTGTTTTTCTATATAATGCTCTAATATTCTCATCTCCTTTAACTAATTCAAAACCAGCTTTTCCTAAAATGAAATTTAAAGTTGATAAGGAAAAGTGATAAAGATGTGCATTTTGAAAAAACCTTAATGGATTGACATAATTTCTATGAATCTTAAATATACCAGGAAGCTCAATATATAAATATCCTCTATCAGTGATTGAATTATATATCTTCTCAAGTTCTTCAAGAGGATTTGGAAAATGTTCAAGAACATGGCAAAGAATTACAAGGTCAGCTTTTCCGTATTTGTCTAAAGATTTTATATCTCCATGTTCTAGAATGAGTCCTATGCTTTTGCCACGATTCAAATATTGACTTCCTAAATCACAACCAAATACCTTACATCCTAAATTTTTGAAAGGGATCAGTACTCCCCCTGCTCCACAACCCACATCAAATACTGTTAAATTTTCATGAAACTTGAAATTTGGCTTTAGGAAATCCATAATTAATCTGCCATGACTTTCTTGTTCCTCAAAAAAATCATCTGGTGCTTGAGAATGGCCAACATAAATAGAACGGTAGTCTTGATCGTAAAATTTTGATAAACTAGACTCATCTAATCTTGGGCTTGTCCGCATTATCCCACAGGATTTACATAAGTATGTTGACACTGACAAACAATAGCGATCACGCTCAGTTAAACAAATACCTTCTGAATCACCACATAGACAAGAAATGCTCTCAAAGGTATATACTCCCTTATTCACTTTTGTCTGAAACTTACCAATAGAATCGTATTGAAATTCAGTAAGGTTTACTTGTGGACTTTCACAAATAAATAACCTACGAAGTAAAATTTTGTTTAGTCTATCAATTATTAGCATGATTCATTAAATCCACATAAACAGTATGTACATCTTCATTTCATAAATAAGATAGATGTCATTCTATATACTCATGAAGCTGAGATTTGACACCAATCTTTTTGCCCTTCTGCAAACTCAGCAATCTCTCTCAACACGTCATAAATACTAGTCTGAGGCTTCCAACCCCAAACATTTGCAGCCTTTGTCGAATCCAACACCATCCAAGCAATGTCAAAAGGCCGTTCCGTATCAGTTTGAACCACCGTATTAGCCCCAAACCGATCTTCACACCAATCAGTTAATTGTCGCAGTGACATACTATTGCTCACCCCACCACTTAAATTCACAGTTCGGGGTTTATTCGTCACCAACGGCTCAGTAAACTGCTTTTCTAACAAAGACACTAAATCTTGAGGATGCAAACAATCCCGTACCTGATAGCCATTACCTCCAAAACCAATATATTTGAGCGCTCGTTTTTCGCGGAAACTATGAATCCAAAAAGCAAAAATCCCCTGTCCTGGATGACCGAATTGTCCAGCACCAGCCATTACTCCACAGCGATTAATCCACACCGGAAAATTAAAAGTTAACCCATATTCCAGAGCCAGTGTTTCTGATGCTAGCTTTGTCGAACCATACAGCGAGACCGGCGGAGCCGTTGAAAACACTTCACTAATACCCTGCTCACTCAATCCCACTGGCCAACTAGACGAGTCAGTTAAACAAGGTCGAAAAGCCCGGTCATGCACCTCTACCTTTAATTGTGCCAATGGTGGAATCGAATATACCCGGCTGGTTGAGAGCAGTATGAAACCTGCATTCCAACGTTTGCACACCTCCAGCAAGTTAATTGTACCACCCAAGTTATGCTCAATCAGTTGACGACTACTCGATTGACCATCGACCCCGGCCAATACACTAGGGTTCGCCGCACAATCAATCACCCAGTCAAAGGGACCATTAGCTTCCAGGTCGCTGGCATTACGAATATCACCATGAACCACCTTCACCCCTTGTTTAGTCAAAATCTCACGATTAAGCCAAGAGCCTGACCGAGATAGGTTATCAATACCCGTAATGGCTAAATCTGCTTTATGGTCAAGTAACGCTTTAGTCAGGGTACTACCCACAAAGCCACAAATTCCTGTAATAAAAAGTTTCATAAAATCCCTTAAACCGTTAAGCTGCCACCTGACTACTCTGCAACTTCCAATAGCGGGCATATAGCAATCCTATCTGATTCGTGAAAGAAATAGGCTGCTTTAAGGCAGAAGGCAGAAGGCAGAAGGGACAGGAGTTGGAGCTAGTTTTTAATAAGTCTAGTGATTTTACAAATGATTTAGGATTGCTATAGCGCTCACCTTGATGCAGAAGCGACTTATGGGTACCCTGCTCCACAACCTCTCCCCGCTCTAGCACCAAAATTTGATCAGCCTCAGCAATGGTCGAAAGTCGGTGTGCCACAAAAATCACTGTTCGTTCTTTCTGGAACTGTTCCAATGCCTGCTGAATCAACTCTTTCTGCTGTTTGAACTTGGCAATTTAGGATGCCATAGTTTACGTTTTAAACTCACTTGCCATTCTCCAGTTAGCAGCCCTTTGGCTAGGTTCCTAGTGATTGCCTTAAGCGTCAGGAGCAAAAGCTGCTTATATAACTTCATTAGCTCTGGCATAGCCATAGTTGCGATTGAACTATTTGGAAAGACTGGATAGTTTCGCTGAATCCCAAATCCTAAGTAGTTGAAAAGGTCTGGACTAGGGTTATCGATAAACCCAGCATTGACCAGATTTTGCTCTCCATGGCCAAGATATTCATCTTTAATTTGCTCGACCTGGAACTGAAAAATATTTCGAACATGATGTCTGTCTTTAAACGGGCGTGCTCGATGAATACCATGCAAATCAAAGATGATGAGGTCGCCCTTCTTTATTTCAAAGGTTCTGATATCCTGCTGATAGTGCGTCTGAACCCAGCGATCGCTGATATAAATCTCATCGTCATACTTTGATGACCAAAGGTGGGAACCCTCAATATACTGAAACGGGCTTAAATTTGGCTCGGAAAGATATATAATAAATACCAGACCTTGCATCTGGTGCTTACCCAAAAACTGACTACCGTACAGCAGATTATTGTCTGTGTGCCAGGGCATATGAAACCCTCGACGGGTCTGACAGAACCTGTGATTTATCAGCTGATATCCTACTTTTAAATAGGCATTACAAACATCTAAAACCTGTTGAGACGTAATCAAATCGTAGGCTCGCTTCGACTTTGCCAGGCAATGGCTCAAAAACTTCTGATTTCCTGAACAAACCACACCTAGGTCATTTTTATTGATCAGAATCTCATCAAAGTCGATTTCTTCTAAGAGCCGGTCAGCCTCTATCTTATCTAATGCACTTTCTGCGAAGTAATAGCCCTTTTCCCTAATAGAGCTGACAATTTCAGCAGTGGAAGTAATATTGAGAGTGTTCCAAGACATAACAATACACCAGAAATGTTGAATCTATTTCACGTCTGTACCTACATTTAGATACCTGACTGGGTGATAAGCAACCTGGTGAACTTGGTAGGGTGTGGGAGAACGGGTGATTATAAAAATGATTATAAAAATACAGGAGCTGAGGCGTTGCTTAATAATGGAATGATTTTAATAGTTTTTAGGTGCGCTTTCCGTTAGCGAATTAAATTCTTAATGGGTCAAGGGCACCGGATATTTTCGGGCGGGCAGGATGCCCCTTACAAGGGTAGGTTTTTTACAAAGGGGCGAGTACGTACTTTTATTGTCTTGATGATTTTTAACGACAATAATGGTACATTTTCTTATACCCCACACCCCACACCTGAGGTGAAAGTTAAAAACCTACCCTGATGAGCGACTCCCGATTCCCGATTCCCGATTCCCGACCCAAATGTAAAAAACCTACCCCTGTGAGCCACTCCCCACTCCCTGATCAATTTTAGGGTCAAGAATGAAACAGCCCTGCCTCAAGCTACTGTTTTAAGCTGCCACCTGGCTACTCTGCAACTGCCAATAGCGTGCATAGCGCTCACCTTGATGCAAAAGCGAGTTATGGGTACCGTGCTCTACAAGCTGTCCCCGCTCTAGCACTAGAATTTGATCAGCCTCAGCAATGGTCGAAAGTCGGTGTGCCACCACAATCACTGTTCGTTCCTTCTGGAACTGTTCCAATGCCTGCTGAATCAACTTCTCTGATTCACTATCTAAGGCACTGGTGGCTTCATCCAAGATTAAAATCTCTGGCTGCTTAATTAATGCCCGTGCCAGAGCCAATCGTTGCCGCTGTCCACCGGAGAGTTTATAGCCCCGCTCACCCACCACCGTTTCGTACCGATCAGGCAACGCTAAAATAAACTTGTGGGCTTGGGCTGCTTTCGCTGCTTCCACCACCTCATCCAAGCTTGCTGAGGGACGACCGTAACGCAAATTTTCTAAAATACTGTCATTAAAAATAAACGTATCTTGACTGACCACCCCGATCTGTTGCCGCCAGTCTTCCAAGCAATAGTCTGCTAGAGGACGACCATTGACTAGAATATGTCCTGCCGTCGGTTGATACAGTCCGATGAACAAATCTATAATCGAAGACTTACCTGCCCCCGACTCCCCGACTAAGGCAGTTACTTGATGTCGGGGCAGAGTAAAGGTGAGATTGTTCAAGGCAAGGTTATCATCGTTAGTATAAGAAAGGCTTACAGACTTAAACTCAATATCTTCCCTTAGCCGTGTAAACGGCTCCGTGCCCGAGTGCTCAAATACCTTATCCCGCTGGTCTAAAATCGTCTCCAACCGTGCCATCCGGGCGCTGTTATCCACAAAAGCTGTAATTGTGTTTGAAGTTGCTCTCAAGCGCCCCGATAACCTTTGCAAGGCCAGCAAAAAGGTCAACAACAGGGGTAGGATTGTCGCCTTACCCCCTTCAAATAGTACTGCGGAAGCCGCCAAAATTCCCAGGGCTACCATGGGCAAAGTCTCTAAAATTGGCTCCGGCAGGTAAAAGACCAATGCCCGCTTTTTTAGTTGTTTCTCGATTTTACCTAATATCTGATTTGCCCCCGTTAGTGTCTGTGGCTGGGTACCAAAGGTATGCAACAACCTCAATGCCTGGATGCTCTGAGTAATATACTTAGCCGACTCCACCTGGCTTGCGGTCACCCGCTTTACCACTCGTCGTAATCGGGGAATCAGCTTGTACTGCACATAAGCCACCGCCAGGATCAGCACCGTTGCCGCCCCTGCCAAGATTGGGGATAGACCCACGATAATAACCAGGTACACCAAGGAGAATGACACACTCACCACCAGATTGTTGAATTGTGTGATATTTTGATCGACTGCGAAAGCCGCATCATTGGTAAAAAGTACTAGGTCACCGACCTTATAGCGGCTGACACAGCCATAGCTAAAGGTCATAATCCGTTCAAACACTTTGCCCGTCACATAGGGCTGTGCTTTGGCCGATAGGTAAGCTGTGGATACCTTATTGAGATAGTTACTCAGACTTAAGCCGATTTGCAGCACCACTGCCCCAAAGATTAATATTAAAAACATTTGCTCTGGTGGCAAAGGCAGAATCTTAGCAAGGATTTGAGCTATTGTGGGATTAGTTGGTGTATCTGTTCCAGGGTCATCAGTCCCGGTTAGATAACCCACGGCCAGATAAATAACACCTAGGGTGCTGCCCTCTAGGACAGCACTGACGAGATTAGTAATCAGGTTCATCCCAATCAGCCACCAGTTTCTCCGGGCTGTCTCCCCGACCAGAACATAGGCTGGCGATCGGAAATTAGGAATAAGTTTTTTGAGTTTTGTCACAATTACTATTAATTAGTCAGCAAATATATAGCGTTTTAAAATCAGATGTGAAACTAGAATTGATGGGAGCAGCGGATCTGGGAAAGAGAGGGGGCGTTGCTTAATAATGGAATGATTTTAAGAGTTTTGTGGAATGGGCATCTTGCCCGTTATCAAGATTTTCCGGGCGTGGAACGGGCATCAGGCGTGGCACAGGCATCAGGCGTGGAACGGGCATCAGGCGTGGAACGGGCATCAGGCGTGGCACAGGCATCAGGCGTGGAACGGGCATCAGGCGTGGAACGGGCATCTTGCCCGTTTCATTTCCCAGGCAGCAACCTAACACTGGCGACCGAGAAAATGAGGGCTCGCCCAAGGGTTGTGCGTTACGGGGCGGACTATCCCAACGCTGGCTACGAGGTGAAAAATAAGGGCAAGTCCGCCCCTAACGCACCCTACTGGCGTGGCACAGCTAAAATAGTGCAATAGAAATAGGATAACTGAGGCGGAAAGTATGGGAAGAGGAAAACGAGACAAGGTGATTCTGAGTCGAGAACAGAGAAAAA